>DASSIL010000030.1:0-17349 GCA_035691925.1 Gemmatimonadales bacterium | reverse complement strand
CTGCAGCGACTGCCGAACCCCATCGGCGTATCCGATTCCCAGTGTCGCCACCACGGTGTCGCGCGGCGCTTGCCACGTGGCATTGTAGCTGACGCTGTCGCCAGCGCGCACACGGCGAACGCTCACGACCACCGCGCGGATACCGACCACCGGCTTTCCCGGCTCGATCGCCCCGCCCGGGGTGCCGCCATACAGGTAGACGCCGGGACGCACGGCATCGAACGCGTACTTGCGATCGCGCAGCGCCGCCCCGCTGTTCGCCACGTGCACCACTTTCGGGCGGCGCGGCAGCCGGCCCACCGCCGTGAGAAACCGCTCGAGCTGCCGCTCGATCGATCCATCGGCGCGTTCCGAGGAGTGGAATTGCGTGAAGCACCCCTCGATCCGCTCGGCGCCGGGAACTCCGCGCACCTGATCGATGCCGTCCCAGCGAACCCCGCAGCGCCCCATCCCGGTATCGATCTCGAGGTGGCACGGACGCTCGGGCCGGAGCGCCAGCCACGCCGCGAGGCTCTCGCGCTCATCGAACGCCGGCGTCAGATCGAACTGGCGATAGCGCTCGAACTGATCCGGGCGTCCGGGGACGCATACAAGAACGGGCCGCGCGATGCCGGCGGCCCGCAATTCGGCGCCTTCCTCGATGGTGGCGACGCCGTAGCCCCAGGGGTCGACCTGCTCCAGCACCCGAGCCACGGCGATCGCACCGACTCCGTACGCGTTGGCTTTGACGATCGGGAGGAGCCGCGTGCCCGCGAAGCGCGCCACCGCGCGAGCATTCTCGACCACCGCCGCGAGGCTCACCTCGACCCAGGCGCGGCTCTTGGGCGCGCTCATTGACTCCATCAGACGAGCGCGTATCATACCCGGGCAGGAGGCTAAATGCAAGGCGATTCAGCGCTTGGACGCGTGCTGGCGCTCGTCCGCGAGCTCCGTAAACGCTCTCCCTGGAACGGCGCGCAGACCCCCCACACTCTCCGTCCGTACCTCGTGGAAGAAGTGCTGGAGCTCGATCACGCGATCGCGAGCGGTGATCCACTGCAGCTGCGTGAAGAGCTGGGCGACATGCTGCTGCACCTCTCGTTTCAGATCGTGCTCGCGGAGGAGCGTAGCATGTTCGACACCGAGACGGTGGTGCGCGCGCTGGAGCAGAAGATGCGACGGCGCCACGCGCAGCTGTTCGGCCAAGGCCCGGCGCCCGCGACGGACACGTGGGAGCGCAGTAAGCGGCGCGAGGCCGGCGCGTCGGGGCGCAGCGCCTTCGCCGGGGTGCCGCCCCATCTTCCGCCGTTGCTCATGGCGTTGCGGCTGCAGGAGCGGGCCTCCGGCGTGGGATTCGATTGGCCCGATGAGCGCGGACCGCTGGGGAAAGTTCGCGAGGAGATGGCCGAGCTCGAGGAGGTGGCGACGAGCGGGGAGCGCGGCCGCGTGGCGGCCGAGATCGGCGATCTCTTCTTCGCCGCGGTGAATCTCTCCCGCAAGCTCGGGATCGATCCCAATCAGGCGCTGGAGCTCGCCAACCGGAAATTCCGGCATCGCTTCGAAGCGGTGGAGCGAATGGCGCGCGAGCGCGGCGTGGAAGTGGGCGAAGCGAGTCTCGATGAGCTCGATACGTTGTGGGAAGAGGTGAAGGCGGGGGGACAGTAGGGGACGGTAGGAGACGGTAGGAGACGGTAGGGGACGGTAAGGGTTGTAATAGAATCACACGGACTCGAACGCTCCGATCGACCGCTCGCTAACGGTCAATGATTCCATCTTCTGGTCCAGTGCCTGGTACTCCGCGAGCCAGCGCTGTTTGAAATCCGCGAAGGCTGTGGAAGAAGTCCAGCGATCGACGGTCAGGTATGTGCCGTCGGTGGTCGACTTGAGTAGATCAGTACCGCGATAGTCCGGACTTCGAGCGAACAACCTTGCCCATACTCCGTCAGAGCCGTACGCGCGCTCGAACTCCGCGTCCTTGCCCTCCTGTGGCCGGAATTCCCAAACGATGACATGCACAGGTTGCACCCCTACCGTCCCCTACCGTCTCCTACCGTCCCATCTCAGGGCCACAGCTTGTACAGCGTCCGCGGGAAGGCGATCGCTTCTCGGATGTGCGGAATGCCGCAGATCCACGCGACCGTGCGCTCCACTCCGAGTCCGAATCCGGCGTGCACGAACGTGCCGTACTTGCGCAGGTCGAGGTACCAGCCGTACGCCTCCTCGGGGAGCCCCTCTGCCTTGATGCGCGCGCGCAGCTTCTCGTAATCGTCCTCCCGCTGGCTGCCGCCGATGATCTCGCCGTAGCCCTCGGGGGCAAGCATGTCGTTGTTGAGGACAGTGCGCGGGTCGGCGGGGTTCTCCTTCATATAGAAGGCCTTCACCGCCTTGGGGTAGTTGTAGACCATCACCGGCCGGTCGAACTGCTGCGCCAGGAGGGTTTCATCGTCGCCGCCCAGGTCCCGTCCCCACTCGATATCGGCGCCGAGGCCTTTGAGCTTTTCGACAGCGTCGGTGTAGGAAATCCGGTGGTAGGGGGGCACGCAGGCCTCGAGCGGGGCGAGATTGCGCTCCAGCTCGGCGAGCTCCGGTCGCCGGCGTTCGAGACAGCGGCGCACGATGAAACTGACGAAATCCTCCTGCAGCCGCATATTCGCATCCGAATCGTTCCAGGCGACCTCCGGCTCCACCATCCAGAATTCGGTGAGGTGGCGCCGGGTCTTCGATTTTTCGGCGCGAAACGTGGGCCCGAAGCAGTAGACTTTACCGAGCGCCGCCGCGGCGGCTTCCACATACAGCTGACCGGTCTGGGCGAGGTAGGCCTTCCCCAGATCGAAGTAGTCGGTGGCGAAGAGCGTCCCGGCGTGCTCGCCGATCGATCCGGTGAGGATCGGGGTATCGACGAGCACGAAGCCGCGCTCGTAGAAGAAATCACGGATCGCCTGGATCACTTCGTGGCGCACGCGGGCGATCGCGACCTGGCGCCGGCTGCGCAGCCAGAGGTGGCGGTGCTCGAACAGAAATGCGGTGCCGTGTTCCTTGGGAGAAATGGGAAACTCGTGACTCGTGCCGAGCACGCGCAGATCGGTCGCCGTCAGCTCGACGCCGCCGGGGGCACGGGCGTCGGCGCGGACCGTCCCGGCGACCTCCACCGAGGTCTCCTGGGTGAGGGTCGCGAGCGCCACCCACACCTCGTCGGGGACGTCCTTCTTCGAAACCACCACCTGCAGGTACCCGGTGCCGTCGCGCAAGGAGATGAACGCGATCTTGCCGCTCGACCGCGTCGTCATGACCCAGCCGCGCACCACGACCGCCTGGCCCGCCAGCGCGGGCAACGCTTCGATTCGCTGAGCCTCCGGCATAGGCGCGGCATACTAGTGGCGGCTCTCTGCACTGTCAACGCAATTGCGTGCGCGCCCGTCGTACGCGTCGGTCCCGACCGCGATGATACCGGGTGGCACAGCGAGCTGGGCTCGCCACGGCACGACGCGTCGAGCTCGGAGTCGCTGGCGGCCGATCCGCAGCCGCTGTGGCGCGCCGCCGCCGGCCGCGCGGTGCGCGGCGGGCCCGCCATCGGCGCGAGCGTCGTCGCCGTGGGAACGTCGGACCGCTCCGTCGTGCTGTTCGACCGGAAGAGCGGCGAACGCCTCTGGCGGCACCACGTCCCCGGAACCGTCGCTGCGGGACCCTTGATCGCCGGAGCGGCTGTCTACGTCGCGACCCAGGCTGTGCCGGACGGCCGCGTGCTGGCGCTGCGGCTCAAGACCGGCGTCCCGCTGTGGAGCGTCCGGACCGGCGGCGTGTCGGCGGGGCTCGCCCTGGCCGACTCCACGATCATCGCGGCAACCGATCGCGGGGTGGTGGTGGCGCTCGATGCGCGCACGGGAGAGCGGCGCTGGGAGCGCACCATCGGCCGGGGCATCCGGGCGGCGCCCGTGGTGGCGCCGCTGGGGATCGCGGTCGCCACGATCGCCGACACCATCTACCTGCTCGATCCGGGGACAGGAGCGATCCACGCCCGCCTCGCGACGCCCGGCACGATCGTGGGCAGCCCCGCCGCGGACGGCAAGCGGCTCTTCGCCGGCACCACGGCGGGCCACCTCATGGCCATCGCTCTTCCCGACCTCACCGTCCTGTGGGACCGTCCCGTTGGTGACGCCGTATACGGCGCCCCGGCCCTGTCGGGCGATACGCTCTACGCGATCACCGACAGCGGGACACTGTGGCGGGTGCCCCTGGCGGCTGCGGAGAGCGCGCGATCGTTCGCGCTCGGGATCCCGGCGACCGCCGGGCCCACACCGCTCGCCAACGGAGTGCTGGTGGCGGGGCTCACGGGAGAGATCCTCCTGGTCGATGCGACGACCGGTGCGGTGCGCTGGCGCACGCGACGGCGGGCGCCGATCGAGGCATCGCCGATCGTGAAAGACCGGGAGCTGTACCTCGTCACGGGGAACGGCGTCGTGGAGGCGTATCGATGACCCGGGCGATCACACTGGCCGCAACGCTGGCCGCAATCGTCCCTGCCCTGGCGGCGCAGGAAACCCCGGCGACGCCACCGCCCCGCAACTGGAAAGAGAACGTGGTGCATTACGGGAAGTGGACCACCGCGGCGGCCGCCGTCGGATTGACGATCCTGGCGGCGCACGAGCACGACCGCGCCAATCAGAGCTGGAATCAGCTGCTGACCCTGTGCCGCGCCGACAATGCCGCCTGCCAGCTGCGCACCGACGGACGCTATGTCGACTATCAGGCGGAGCTCTACTACGAGCAGACGCTCTACTACGATCATCGCGCGCGCCACCGCATGCTCGGCGCCCAGGTCTCGGTGCTCACATCCGCCGCGCTCTTCATCCTCGACCTGCGCCACCACGGCGGCAATCCGCCGAACATCCCCTTCAACGGTTCGCGCTTTCAGCTGACGGCGGAGCCGCGAGGGGACGGTGCCCAGTTCGGGATGCGGTTGACGTTCTAATACGCTATCGGCTATCGGCTATCAGCTGTCTGCTTGGCCAACAGCCGATAGCTGACAGCTGATAGCTGATAGCTGATAGCTGATAGCGCCTTTTCATCCCACTCGAAACAACTCAAATCCTCTTTCATACCGCATCACCACGTTCTCCCGATAGACCGCGTTCTCCGGACGCTGCAACCCTGGATCGCGCGCGATCAGCTCCGCCGCGGCGCGCCGCGCCGCGTCCAGGAGATCGAGATCCTTGGAGAAATCGGCGTAGCGCAGCGTGACGCCTCCGGACTGCCGCGCCCCTGCCAGCTCGCCCATCCCGCGCTCGGCGAGATCGAGCTCGGCGATCTTGAAGCCGTCGGTCGTTTCGGTGAACGCCTTGAGGCGAGCCGCGGCGGCGCCGGCGTTGGAGAGGAGTATGCAGTGGCTCGCCGCGCTGCCCCGCCCTACGCGGCCCCGCAGCTGGTGCAGCTGCGCCAGCCCAAAGCGCTCCGCGTGTTCGATCAGCATCACCGTGGCGTTGGGCACGTCGATCCCGACCTCGATCACGCTCGTCGCGACGAGAATCGCGATGGCGTTGTCGCGGAACGCCCGCATCTCGGCGTCGCGCGCCTCCGCCTTGAGCCGACCGTGCACGAGACCCACCCGGAACTCCGCGAACACCTTGGCCAGCCGCTCGTGCATCGTCGTCGCCGCCTTGAGATCGGCTTTCTCCGATTCGTCGATCACCGGGTAGAGCACGTACGCCTGCCGCCCGGCGGCGCATTCGCCGCGGATGAACTCGTAGATCTTGGGCCGCGCGGCCTCCGTCCGCAGCGCGGTCTTGATCGTCCCCCGTCCCGGCGGCCGCTCCGCGATCGTCGTGACGTCGAGATCGCCGTACAGCGTCAGGGCGAGCGAGCGCGGGATCGGCGTCGCCGTGAGGAGCAGGACGTCGGGCGCGTCCCCTTTCTCCGCGAGCGCGGCGCGTTGCTCGACGCCGAAACGGTGCTGCTCGTCCACGACCGCGAGGCCGAGCCGATGGAACGCGACCGATTCCTGGATCAGCGCGTGCGTGCCGACGATGATGCGTGCCGCGCCGCTCGCGAGCCGCGCGCGAATCGCGGTCTTCTCCCCCGCCGTCGCCCGGCCGAGCAGCACCTCGGGGCGCAGCTCGAGCGGTGCGAGCAGGCGGGTGAGGGTGGCGGCGTGCTGCTCCGCCAACAGCTCGGTAGGCGCCATCAGCGCCGCCTGGTAGCCGTTCTCCACCGCGAGCAACATTGCGAACAGCGCGACCACCGTCTTCCCGGTGCCGACGTCCCCCATGAGCAGGCGGTGCATGCGATCGGGAGCGGTCATGTCATCCATGATCTCGCGGATCGCCCGCCGCTGATCGCCGGTGAGCTCGAACGGCAACACCCCCTTGAGGCGCGTCGTCAAATCGTGTCGCTGCGTGAACCGGATCCCCGCGCGCGCGCGCTTGGCGAGGAAGCGCGCCCGCGCCTGCACCAGCTGTTGATCGAAGAACTCGTCGAAGGCGAGCCGGCGACGACCCGATTCCGCTTCGGTGACATTCGCCGGGCGATGGACGGCCGCCAGCGCGGTCCGCAGATCGGGGAGCCCGAGCCCGTTCCGGCGCGCGACGGGCTGCGGGTCGTTGACCAGGGGAAGCAGCGCGGCGAGGTGTTGCTGGACGAGGGCGCGGATCTGCTTGTGCGACAACCCTTCGGTCGCAGGATAAATGGGAAGGATGCGCCCCCGGTCTCCCTCCTCTCCCGGCTCGTCGGGATCGGCAAGCACGATGAACTCCCGCGGCACCAGCTGGCGTCCGTGGTAGTAGCGAACCGGTCCCGTGACCAGCAGCAGCTGCCCCGGACGGATGGTGCGTTCGAGAAACGGCTGCCCCGGCCATGCACACTCGAGCACGCCGGACTCGTCCCGCAGCAGTGCCCGGAACACGCGCAGCCCGCGCCGCGTGGGGAGGATTCCGGTCGAGCCTACGCGGCCGACGCCGGTGACTTCCGCTCCCACTCGCGCCTTGGCGAAGGGCGTCACGCTGGTGGCGTCGAGATAGCGGTGGGGAGCGTGATACAGCAGGTCGCCGGCACTGCGGATTCCCAGTCGTCCCAGCGCTTCGGCACGCTTGGGGCCGACGCCCTTCAGGAACTTGACCGGTGATTTCAGCTCGATCGACATCACCCGTGGACCAGACGCCGGGCGTAGGACGCGGCGTCGAACACCTCGAGATCGTCGAGTCCTTCCCCCGTCCCGATGAACCGGATCGGGACGGGGACGGCGCGCCGCACGGCCACCACCGCTCCTCCGCGGGCGGTGCCGTCGAGCTTGGTGACGACGAGCCCGGTGAGCGGAACCGCGGCGGAGAATTCGCGCGCCTGGGAGACGGCGTTTTGCCCCACCGTGCCGTCGAGCACGAGCAGCGACTCGTGCGGCGCCCCGGGGCGCCGCTTCGCCACCACGCGCGCGACTTTCTTCAGCTCCTCCAGCAGCCGCGACTCGGTGTGCAGCCGCCCCGCCGTGTCGACGAGCACCGTGTCGCACCCGCGCGCCAACGCGGCGTCGATCGCGTCGAATGCCACCGCCGCCGGATCGCCGCGGCCATCTCCCGACCCTCCCACGCAGGGCACGTCGAGCCGCTCCGCCCAGCGACGCAGCTGTTCCACCGCTCCGGCGCGGAACGTGTCGGCCGCGGCGAGCAGGACCCGGCGTCCCTCGCGCTGCAGCCGCCCCGCGAGCTTGGCGATCGTGGTCGTCTTGCCGACGCCGTTGACGCCGTACACGAGCATCACCGTCGGCGGCTCCGCGGCGTGCGCCAGCTCGCCTGCTGGAGCGCCCTGAGGATCGGCGAGCAACCCGGCCACGGCACGCTCGAGGTATGCCGTGCGATCGGGCGCCGCCTGCAATCCCTCGATCAGCTCATCGGTCGCGGTGACGCCGAAGTCGGCCTCGAGCAGAATGCGCTCGGCGTCCGCGACCCCGTCGGGACCGCGACCGAACGCACGCGCGAGGCGTTGCCACAGCCTCATCAGGGCAACCCCTGACGTCGTCGCCACGCCCACTCGGCAGCGAACGCCGCGAGCGCGAGGGCGTAGAGCCACCACACATCGCGCGCGCCGACGTCACGCCGCACACCGCCCGCCTCTCCTGGTTGCGCCCTGAGCACCGCGCGCTCCGGCCGCCATTCGTCGGAATACTGCTCGACCGCCACCATCCCCTGCTCCGTTCCCTGGTCGGCGGCGCGCCAGCGATAGACTCCCGGCGGGAGCCGGAGCGCGGCCTCGCCCTGCGCGTCGAAGCGCAGCGTCGCCGGCCGGGAGCCGGCCGCCGCGTCGAGCGTGATCGCCTGCGTGTTCGGCGCACCGCCTCCGTGCCAGCGCCACTCGAGCGGCATGTCCTGTGGCACCTCGGTGGTCACGGGACCAAAACGCTCCTTCCCCGCCGCGGCGTCGGACAGGAGCCAGTCGGCGATCGCCGCCACGAGGCTGCGGTAGGCTTCGGCGGGCGCGCCGCCCCGGAAGCCCCAGCGCCACAATCCCGTTCCCGCAATCGTCGCCGATCGCACGCCGGCCGAATCGCGCACCAAGGCGATCGGTCGCGATACGCCGCGGCGGCCCAGTCGCGCCGTCAGGAGGACGATCGCGTTCGAATCGGCCGGCAGCTCGACGATGCCTTGCGCCGGAGGCAGCGAGTCCCAGTCCAGCCCCGAGAACGCACCGGCGAGCGGTGACGCCGGCGGTGGGTCGACGTACCAGTCGCCGGAGCGGGCCGCCGTGAGCGGCCAGAGCACCAGCCCGGCACGGTGACGATAGGGCGCGAGCCGCGCCGGATCTCCGATCAACGCCACGAGCTGGGCGCCGGCGGCGGCGCGCGCCGCGGCGTCGGCCCCGAGCGGCGCCAGCGTGGTCCCGTCGCGCCACTTCGTCGCCTCGGTCTGGACGAGCAGCTTCACCGGGACGCGCGACACATCGGCCAGCGTCTTGGCGAAGAAGCGCGATTCCCAATCGGGCGGCGCCGCGAGCACGAGCGCCGCGGGCTGGGCGCTGACCTCGATGACGAAGAGACGCGCGTCGTCGCGCGGCTCGGCGTCCCCCGCTCCCGCGAGGCGCACGTCGAGCGCCTGGAAGCCCGTCGCGAGCTGGGACGGGGGAATCACGACCTCGCTCGCGAGCGAACCGGAGTCGGGGAGCGTCACCGGCGTGGCTGTAATGCGCCGGCCGGCAACCGACACGACGATCGAGACCCGGCGCGCCGCGGCGGGCGGGCGAGGCCCGGCGATGCCGTAGGCCACGCGCAGCCGCACGGTGTCTCCCAGGGCGATGCGCCGGGGTCCGTCGACCGAGGCGAGGTAGGCGTCGAAAAACGGCGCGCGCGGCAGTACCACGATGCGTGGCCGCCGCGCGAGATCAGGCGGCAGGTCGGCGCTGTCGGCGATGGCGCCGTCGCTGATCACGACGACGGGCCCGCCCCGCGCCGCCGCCGCGGCGAGCGCCGGGGCGAGCAGGCTCTGGCCGTCGTGCGGCGCTGTGGCATCGAAGGCGTCGACGTCGCTCCCGAACCGCCAGATCGTGCCGCCACGGCCGAGCCGCCGCGCGCTGTCCAAGGCCTGCGCCCACGTTCCGTTCGTGCCCGCCATGCTGAGCGATGCGTCCAACAGGACGAGCGGCGGCGTGCCACCGGCCACGGGCCGCGAGCGCGAAGGATTGATCAGGAGCAGGACCACCGCCCCGAGTCCCACGGTGCGGAGCACCAGCGGAATCAGCGTCAACCGGCGCACTGCAGTGCCTCGGCCAGCGTGAACCGCCCTTCGTGCAGCGCGCGGCCCACCAGGGCGCCGGAGAGACCGGCATCGCGAATCGCGGTGAGGTCGTCCAGGCTCGCGACCCCGCCGCTGGCGACCACTTCGAGACCGAGCGCCGCGAGCCGCATCGCGCCGGCGACATCGGGGCCGCGCAGCAATCCATCGCGGCGCACGTCGGTGTAGATCACATGAACGCATCCGGCGCGCTTCAGCTGCTCCCCGAGCACCAGCATGTCGAGGTTCACTGCCGCCGCCCGACCGCGCGGCAGCACGCGACCTTCGGTGGCATCGACGGCCGCCGCCAGGCGCGCCGGGCCGTGCCGCCGGATGAGTCGCGGGGCGAGATCGGGGTATTCGGCCACGGCTGCGCACCCCATTACGACCCGCGCGGCTCCCCACTCCAGCAGCTCACGCACCGTGTCTTCGCTGCGCACCGAGCCTCCTATCTGCACCGCCAGGTGCGGCGGCCGGCCCGTGAGGATGGCGCGGACCAGGTCGCGGTTCGATCCCGTCCCGTAGGCCTGATCGAGGTCGACGAGGTGTACCCACCGCGCACCCTCGGCGGCCAGCCGCGTCACAGCCGCCCCCGGATCGTCTCCGTACACCGAGGCGGTGGTGGCGGCGGAGCGAACGTGCGTTACACGCCCGCCTCGAATGTCGACGGCGGGATAGAGTTCCACGGATGCGAGTCTGGGTTAGTCGACGCTCTTCGCGCCGCTGGTCTGCAGCGGCTCGAGCTCGAGGCCGAGCGCTTGCCGGGCCGCTGCGAACGCCGATTGCAGGCTCTTCGGGACCGGCGCCCCGGCGCCGGCGTTGGTGCGCTGCGGATTCATGGGGTGACCGTTCACGAGGAACTCGTAATGCAGGTGCGGGCCGGTGGAGAGCCCGGTCGAGCCGACGTAGCCGATCGTCTCGCCCTGGCCGATGCGCTCGCCGCTGTGCAGTCCCCTGGCGAACGACGCCAGATGCCCGTAACGGGTGCGGATCCCGTTGGCGTGCCGCAGCTCGATCATGTTGCCGTAGCCGGCGTCGCGCCCCACCAGTGTGACGAGGCCGTCGGCGGTGGCGCGCACCGGCGTGCCGTAGGCTGCCGCGTAGTCCACCCCCTCGTGTTGGCGGTAGGTGTGGAGGATGGGATGCATGCGGCCGCCGAATCCGCTCGTGATGCGCCGGAATTGCAGCGGCGCGCGCAGAAAGGCGCGCTTCAACGAGCGGCCCTGGTCGTCGTAGAAACCACTCGCCGCGGCCGCGCTGTCCGGCTCGAAGTAGAAGGCGTAGCTGGGGCGCTGTGAGACGTCGACGCGGACGGCCAGCACGCGCCCGAAGCGGATATCGCCTTCGCTCGAGACCAGCCGGTCGTACAGCACCTCGAAGCGGTCGCCCGAGCGGATGTCCCTGGTGAAGTCCACTTCCCAGTCGTACACGTCGGCGATCGCCCAGGCGAGCGCCTGTCGCTCCGACCCGGGAAGAATCGAATCGGGCACGGCCTCATCGATCGCGTCGTACAGCGACGTCGTGATGCGGCCGACGGTCCGCACCCGCTGCGGCTCCCAGGGGATCACCTCTTCGCGCTCCGTCCACCCGCTGGTGTCGCGACTGTACCAGAGCCGCCGGTCGGGGCCGAGCCGCACCATGAAGCCGTCGACCACCGAGTCGGTGACCGGCTCGCGGAAATGAAAGACGAGTCCCGGGCGCAGCCGCCGCGCATCGAGTCGCGTGGCCGAGGTGAGCAACGCGGCGTACGTCGTGCCGGTGATGCCGGCGCGCGCCAGCACCGCCGACAGCGTTTCGCGCCGGCCCAGGGTGTCCGAGAACTCCCGATACGCCGTGGTGACGTGAATCGGCTGCGCGGCGACCGGCGCACGCGCGGCACGGAAGTGCCGCACCGTCCAGACGACACCGAGCGCCGCCACGAGCGTGGCGGCGATCGCTATTCCCGTCGAACGCCGCATCAGTCCATCTGCCGCCGGATGAAGGTGGGAATCTCCATCTCGTTCACCTCGGACGGCGGACTGCCCGGCTGCTGACGGCGCGGCGGCTCCGGCTTGGCGAACCCGGGAGGCGGCGTCGGCGTGGGACGGGCCGGGCGCTTCTCGAACGGCAGCACGCCCGGCGCCGCGGCGGCGCGCGCCGGCGGAGCCTCGGCCTGCGCCACCGGCTTGTCGAAGCCGGTCGCGATGACCGTCACGCGCAGCTCGCCGTGCATCGCCGGATCGGGGACGGCGCCCCAGATGATCTCGGCCTCGTCCCCGGCGGCATCGTGAATCGCTTCGCTCACCTGCGTGACTTCGCCGAGGGTGAGGTCTTCGCCGCCGGTGATGTTGATGAGCACGCCGGTCGCGCCTGCGATCGAGATGTTGTCGAGCAGCGGCGACGAAATGGCCTGTTGCGCCGCTTCCATGGCGCGGTTCTCGCCCCGGCCGGTGCCGGTGCCCATCAGCGCCGTGCCGCCGTTCTGCATCACGGTCCGCACGTCCGCGAAATCGACGTTCACGAGACCGGTCACGCAGATGATCGATGAGATGCCCTGCGTGGCGTGCAGCAGCACTTCATCGGCCTTCTTCAGCGCATCCTGAAACGGGATGCCCTTACCGACGACCGCGAGCAGCCGCTCGTTGGGCACGACGATCATCGTGTCCACGTGCTTGCGCATCTCGGCGATTCCCATTTCGGCCTGCCGCATCCGCTTGCGGCCCTCGAACAGGAACGGCTTGGTGACGATGCCGATGGTGAGCGCGCCGAGGTCCCGGGCGACCTGCGAGATGATCGGGGCCGCGCCGGTTCCCGTGCCGCCACCCATGCCGCAGGTGATGAACACGAGATCCGCCCCTTGCAGGGCGTGGAGCGCCTCGTCGCGGTTCTCCTCGATGGCCTGGCGGCCGATCTCGGGCCGCGCCCCGGCACCGAGGCCGCGCGTGAGCTTTTTGCCGATCTGCACCTTGATGCTGGAGCGATTCTTCTCCAGCGCCTGGGCATCGGTGTTGACCGCGATGAACTCCACGCCCTGAACGCCCTCGTCGATCATGCGATTGAGCGCGTTGCCGCCTCCACCGCCGACGCCGACGACCTTCATGCGCGCGTTCTGCGCGACCGTTTCTTCCAGTTCGAAGATCATGTCTCCCTCGGGTCCTCGATCAGAAGAAGTCTTGCAGCCATCGTTTCAGTGGCCCCAGTACCCGCTCGACCCCGCCGTCTCCCGTGCTGGCGGCGTGGGCCGCTGTTCCTTGCGTCAACCGCCGTGCTGCGTACAACACCAACCCCACCGGCACCGCATAGCGCGGCGCCTGCACGCTGTCGACCAGCCCCGAAATGCCGAGCTCCGGAGCGCCTGCCCGCACCGGCACGGCGAAGACTTCGCGCGCCAGCTCGACGAGTCCCGGCAGATGGGCCGTGCCGCCGGTGAGCACCACGCCGGCCGGGAGGCGGCCGCCGCCGTACCCCGCCCGCTCGAACTCGCGCCCCACCAGCATGAAGATCTCGTCGAGCCGCTGATGAATGATATGCGACAACAGCTCGCGCGAGGCCTGGCGCGCGCCCTGCCCGGGGGTGGACGGCAGGTTGATCATCTCCGACGCATCCACCAGCGGCGCGTAGGCGATCCCATGCCGCTCCTTCAAGCGCTCGGCGTCCGCCTGTGTCACCCCGAGCCCCTGCACCAGATCGTTCGTCACGTGAGCGCCGGCGTACTTGAGCGATGCGACGTGGCGGATCTTCCCTTCGTGAAAGATCGCGACGCCGGTCGACCCGCCGCCGACTTCCACCAAGGCGACGCCCAGCTCCTTTTCGTCCTCCGTCAACACGGCGTAGGACGCCGCCAGCGGCTCGAGCACCAGGTCCGCCACGCGATATCCCGCCCGCTGCACCGCCTTGCGGAGATTCTGCGCGGCGGTGGACTGCACGGTGACGAGATACGCCTCGACCTCGAGCCGCATTCCGGTCATCCCGATCGGATCGGAGATGCCGCGCTGCTGGTCCACGATGTATTCCTGCGGAATATCGTGCAGCAGCTCCTGATCCGGTCCGAGCGACACCGCCCGCGCCACCTCGTTGACCCGGGCGACGTCCGAAGACGTAATCTCGTCGCCGTTCACCGCGACGACACCCGAGGATCCGCGCGCCGACACGTGCTCGCCCGCGATCCCGCAGGTCACCGCCTGGACCTTGACGCCCGACATCCGCTCGGCGTCGCGCAGCGCCGCCGTCACCGAGCGCGTCGTCTCCTCGATGTCCCGCACTACGCCGCGCCGCACACCGGTGTTCTTGGCGAGCCCGACGCCCAGCACCTTGGCCAGAGGCGAGCGCGGCAGTTCGCCCACGACCTCGGCGATCACCGCGCAGGTCTTGGTACTGCCCAGATCGAGCCCCGCCACCAAGCGACGATCGCGGCTCACGCGCCCCCACCCACGGTGGTCTTCCGTACGATCACCTGTCCAGCGTAGCGGGCGTCGAGCTCTGTATAAGACCGCTCGCGCGCGGCCAGATCCTCGCTCACACGCTCCACCGCCCGGATGACGTCGGGTCCGGCGTCCTTGCCCAGCAGCACGCGCTTCGCCCCCAGCTGCAGCACCACCCCGCTCCCGCCGCGCGTCGGACGCGCCGACGAGATCGTCTCGAACAGGGCCGGATCCACCGACTGCACGAGCGCCAGGATCGCCACGAGTCCCGAATCGACGCTCGCCGCGACCGGCAGATCGAGCCCGACGCGCGACGGATCATACGGCAACGCGCGGCTACTCGAGTCCACCACGGTGAGCGGCCCACCCGCCGCGCCGGGGACGAGCGCCACCGGATCGACCTCGCGCACGATCACCTTCAGCGCGCCGGGAAAGCGCCGCACGACGCGCGCATCCGCGATCCCCGGCATGGCCCGCAGGCGTGCCGTCAACGGCTCCGTGGCATCGAACACGCTCGCCCCGGGCTCGAGCGCCAGAGTGCCGATCACCGCACCGGGCGCCAGGTAACGCACCCCGACGAGCTCGATCTGCCGCACCCGGAAGAACCCCACGTGGCGCAGCAGTAGCGGTCCGACGAACCATAACACCACCACGGCGCCGACCATGGCGGCCACCTTCGCCCACGGGCGCGCGAGCCACTCCGCCAGGGGCTTCATGCCTTCCCCCCGAGTGCGCGCAACAGCTCCGGTCCGACGCGCGTCACGTCCCCGGCGCCGAGGGTGAGGATGACGTCGCCCGCGCGGGCGGCCAGCGCCACACGATCGGTGAGCGCCGTGCGATCGGCAACGAGCTCGGGGCGCGCTCCCGCCGCCCGCGCGCTGCGCGCAACGATCTCGGCTGTGACGCCGGGGAGCGGCGCTTCCCGCGCCGCGTATACCGGTGCGACGATGACGGCATCCGCCTGGGCCAGCTCGCGTCCCAGCGCGTCGCCGAGCAGCGCGGTGCGCGAGTAGAGATGCGGCTGAAACACGGCGACGATGCGCCGATCGGGAAACGTCTGGCGCGCCGCGGCGAGCGTGGCGCGGACTTCGCTCGGGTGATGCGCGTAATCGTCGATGACCGTCACGCCGGCGGCCTCTCCCACGCGCTCAAAACGACGCGCCGCCCCGGTGAACCCAGCGAGGGCGGCGGCGGCCAGCGGCAGATCGGCGTCGAGCGCCGCCGCCACGGCGAGCGCGGCGGCTGCGTTGCGCAAGTTGTGCAACCCGGGAAGCACGAGCGTGAGCGGCACGCGGCGGCCATCGGGGAACACGAGCGTCGCGCGCGATCCGTGCGGTCCGAGATCGATCGTGGTGAGCCGCACGTCGGCATCGTCCCCGGTCCCGCAGCGCCACACCGGGACCGCGAGCCGCGCCGCCACCCGCGCGGCACCGGGATCGTCGACGCCGGCGATCACTCGCTCCGCGCTCCCCGCGAACCGCGCGAACGCGTCTTCCAGTTCCGCCACGCTGCCGTTGTAGCACTCCAGGTGATCGGCCTCCACGTTGTTGATGACGGCGACGGTCGGTGCGAGCGACAAGAACGCCTTGTCGAACTCGTCCGCCTCGACGACGTACAACGTCGAACCTCCGATCCGCGCATTTCCCTCCCAGGCAGCGATCCGTCCCCCCACCAGACCGGTCGGATCCCGTCCGACGGCGGCGAGGACGTGGGTGCACATGGCGGTCGTCGTGGTCTTGCCGTGCGTCCCCGAGACCGCGACCACCGTCGCGCCGTGAACGACGGCGCCCAGGGCATCGGCGCGCCGCACGACGGGGACACCGCGCTCACGCGCCCGTTCGAGCTCGGGATGGTTGCCAGGGACTGCGGCCGTCACCACCACCGCTCGGGCGTGGTCCACGTGCGCCGGATCATGGCCCTGGAGCACCGGTATCCCCAGCGCTTCCAGGTCGCCTGCACCAGAAGTGTCGTTATCGCAACCACTTACAGGCACCCCGCGGCGCCTGGCGAGCAGTGCCAGGGCACTCATCCCCGCTCCGGCGATTCCCATGAAATGGACGGGCCTGACATCGCCGTCGGGTGCAAACAAGGTCATCCGTGGGGAGCTAATATAAGGAATTCCAGAAACTTAGAAAAGAGCCGACCGATCAACTGCCGAAGAGTGTCAAAATCTTTGACATCACCTCCCGGGCGGCATTTGGCTGTCCACGGCCGCGCGCCGCCCGGGCCAGCGACTCCCGTCGCGCCGGGTCGGCAAGCAGCTGGTGGACGAGGGCGCTGAGCGAGCGGCCCATGAGATCGCGCTCCTCGACCACCACCGCCGCACCACATTGCTCGAGCGCGCGCGCGTTGTGCAGCTGATGATCGGCCGCCGAGTGCGGCAGCGGCACGAGCACACTCGGCTTTCCCCACGCACAGACTTCGGCGGTCGTCATCGCGCCGGCGCGGCACACCACGAGATCGGCGGCGCGATAGGCGCGCGCCATCGGATCGAAGAATCCCTGCACCACGACGCGCCCGCGCACGGCGTAGCGCGCGAAGGTGCTGGCGTGCATCGGGCCCGCTCCCCACAACAGATTCACGTCGGCGAGTCCGCCGTGCTCGAGCGCCCCGGCCACCGCGTAGTTCAACGCGCGGGCGCCCTGACTGCCGCCGAAGACGAGCACCGTCGCTCGATCGGGCGCGAGCCCGAATGCCGCGAGGGCCGTGTCGCGATCCCCCTCCTCCATCGGTGCCGGTGGTCGGATGGGATTGCCGAGCGCGAAGACGACGGTACGTGGCCCGGGTCGCAGGCGCACCTGCGCCTCGGGAAATCCGAGGTGAATCTGTCGCGCGCGATGCGCCAACCACCGGGTCGTGATCCCCGGCAGCGCGTTCTGCTCCTGCAGCGCTGTCGCAATGCCGCGGCGCTGTGCGCGCCACACCACGGGGCCCGAGACGTAGCCTCCCGTACCGACCACGATGTCGGGGCGCTCCTCGTGGAGCACCGCACCCGCCGAGCGCCAGGCGCGCCACGCGATGAGCGGTAAGCGCAGATTCTTCCACCAGGCGTGCCGGTAGATCGGCTCGATGGGAAGCAGGATGTAGCGGTAGGGATAGCGCGGCAGCACTTCCCCCTCGATGCCCCGCTCGGCGCCCACGAGCACGATCTCGGCCTCTGGACGCTCGGCCCGGAGCGCCTGGGCGAGTGCCAGCGCGGGCATCAGGTGGCCGCCGGTGCCGCC
>DASSIL010000029.1:0-4417 GCA_035691925.1 Gemmatimonadales bacterium | reverse complement strand
GGCGCGACGACGCTCTCGAGCGCCGCGAAGTACGGCCCAGGGTAGTCGGGCCGGACCGGATGCGGGTCGAACGCGACGACCCGGATCCCTCCCGACAGCGGCATCGTTTCCGAGAGCGCGACCCCGGTGACGTCGGAACGTCCCGCAAGCGCGCTCTGCACGGTCTCGAAGAACATCTTCTGCTGCGGTGGTGTCGGGTAGCGCGAGGGCGTTAGGCGGATCCGCCCGGCCAGGACGTCGCGCGTGTCGAATCCGGGGCTCACGGCATTGAGTGCCGCGAAACTCCGCGCCAGGAGGCCCGCGCCGACGAGCAGGACCAGCGCGAGCGACATCTCGACAACGACGAGGGTGTGCTGCACCCGCTGGCGCCGGCCGCCGGTGCTCCCGGCGCTGTCCTGGCGCAGCCCTTCCTCGATGCGCACGGCGGTGGCGCGCAGCGCCGGGGCCAGACCGAACGCGATGCCGGTCAGCAGCGCGAGCGCCGCCGTGAATGCCAGCACGCCGGGATGGAGCCCGACTTCGTGGCTGCGGGGCAGGGCGCGCGGCCACAACGCGAGCAGCGCGTCGAGCCCCCACTTCGACACGACGATCCCCAGCCCCGCGCCGACGAGCGCGAGCACCACGCTCTCCGTTAGCAGCTGCCGGATCAGGCGGCCTCGGCCCGCGCCCAGCGCGCGCCGGATCGCCATCTCGCGCCCGCGGGTTGCCGCGCGGGCCAGGAGAAGATTGGCTGCATTCGCGCAGGCGATGAGCAGCACCAGCCCCACGGCGCCGAGCAGCACCCACAGGCGGCCGCTCACATCGCCGATCGCCGCATCGCGCAGCAGCTGCGCATTGAACGTGATCTGATCGACCGAACTCGCGTTGATGCGCGGCCCCCCGCCGCCTCCCCCTCCTGGTCCGACGCCGGGGCCGATCGCGATGATCCGTCGTTGACCGGTGTCATTCGCCTGCTCGGCCTGGAGACGCTTGGCGAGCACGTCGAGGTCGCCTTGGGCCCGCGCCAGTGTCGCGCCGGCGGTCAGGCGCCCCACGCCGTTGAGCACGTGGAGATCGCGCATCGTCAACGCCTGCGGCTCGTGCGCGCGAATACCGCCGATCGGGGTCCACACCTCGATCCCGTCACTGGGGAAATGAAATCCGGCCGGCATCACGCCGATCACCGTGTAACTCTTGCCGTCGAGCGCGATCGCTTTCCCGAGGATCGCGGGATCACGGCCGTAGCTCTGGGCCCAGAGCGCGTAGCTCACCAACGCGACCGGATCGTTCTCCTGTTGCGGCGTGAAGCTGTGGCCGATCGTCGGGTGGACGCCCAGCACGTCGAACAGGTCGGCCGTGACGAACGCCGCCTGCACTTCGCGCGGGTCGCCGGCGCCGGTCAGGTTGTAACGCTGCGAGCTGTATCCCGCGACGCCCGTGAAGTCGTGCGTCAAGCCGCGGAAGTCGAGCAGGTCGGGATAGGAGATGGCGAACCGAACGGGTTCCGCATTCGTGGCGGACAGATCCACCAGCCGATCCGACTGCGGGTAGGGCAGCGGCCGGAGCAGCACGGCATCGACGGCGCTGAAGATCGCCGTGTTCGCGCCGATCCCGAGCGCGAGTGTCAACACAGCGATCGCGGTGAAGCCGGGACTCTTGGCGAGTTGGCGGAGCGCGAGTTTGAGATCCTGGAGCAGAGCTTCCATTGGTTCTCCTTGGAAGGTGCTAGGTGCTAGGCCTTAGGTGTTGGGGACCCAGCACCTAACACCTGACACCTGGCACCTATTCAGTTCGCAGTGCCTCTACCGGATCCACTCGCGTCGCCCGCGCGGCCGGGAGGTAGCTCGCCGCCAGCGCGACAATGACCAGGAGCAGACCGACGGCACCGAACGTCAGCGGGTCGGCCGGTCCGACCCCGTATAACAGAGCCCCCAGGGCCCTGGCCGCGACGCTCGACGCCACGACACCGATCGCCGCCCCGATGAGCGTCAGGCGCACGCCGTCGCGCAGTACCAATCCGAGCACCGACCGCCGGTCGGCCCCCAGGGCCATGCGGACGCCGATCTCCCGCGTGCGACGGGACACGATAAAAGACAACAGGCCGTACAGCCCGACCGCGGCCAGGAGCACCGCGAGGACGGCGAACCCCGAGAGCAGCAGCATCGGGTAGCGGCGATCGGACATCGAGCGCGCCAGGCGCGTGGTCATCGTCGCGACGTCGGTGAGCGGGACGTCGCGATCGAGATCGCGGACGGCGCCCCGCACGGCGGCGACGAGGGGGCCCGGGGCGCCGTGGTGGCGCACCACGAGCGTCATGGACGCGGTCGGCTCCTGGGCCTCGACATAGTAGATCATCGGGTGCACGTCCGCGTCGAGCGCGCTGGTCCGCACATCGCCCACGACGCCCACGATCTCGGGAGTGGCATCGGGATGCGTCCAACTCACCTTTATGCGCGACCCAATGGCGCTGCCCGCGCCGCCGTCAGGCCAGAACTGCTGGGCCATCTTCTGATTGACAACGATCACGGGAGGTGCATCCGCGCGATCCGCTGCCGTGAACGTCCGGCCGGCGATCGTGGGGATCCGCATCGTCGTGAAGTAGCCGGGGTCGACGATCCGAATGTCTGCACTCGTCCATTCTCCGGGGCGTTGCAGCGGGCGTCCCACGATCGCGAACCGCGTGGCGGCGCCCTGGGGGACGAGCGGAATGAGGCTGATGGCACCGGCGTCCGTCACGCCGGGGAATGCGCGCGCGCGATCGGCGAGCTGGGAATAGAAAGCGGTCTGGCGCGCTCCGTCGGAGTAGGTCGGCTGCGGCAGGTCGATCGCCATCGTCGTCAGGTGCGCGATGTCGAATCCGGGAGAGATCACCGACAACCGTTGCAGCGAGCGCACCAGAAGCCCCGCACCACCGAGCAGCACGAGCGCGAGCGATACCTGGGCGACCACGAGACCGTCGCGCCAGCGGTTCGCCGCGCGGTCGCCAGTCGCCCGGCCGGCGCCGTGCAACCCGCGCGCGATGTCGCGGGACGCGCCCAGCGCGGCGGGGAGTCCGGCTCCGATCCCGACCACGACCGACAACGCGGCGGCAACGAGGAGGACGCGCGTGTCGACGGTGATCTCGGCGAGACGCGGGATGTAGGGGGGGGCCACCGCTACGAGGAGATCGACACCCCAGGCCGCGAGCAGCACGCCGACCGCTCCGCCGGCGAGCGACAGGAGCAGACTCTCCACCAACCATTGCCGCACGAGGCGCAACCGCGACGCGCCCAGCGCCGTGCGCAGGGCGAGCTCGCGCCGGCGTGACTCCGCCCGGACCAGCACGAGATTGCCCACGTTGGCCGCGGCGATCAGCAACACGAGCAGTACGGCACCGAGCAGGACGAAGAGCACCTGCCGTGCCGATCCGACGACTTGATCGGTCAAGGACACGACGTTGGCGTCCCATCCCGTGTCGAACTCGGGGTGCTCCTGCTGCAGGCCGCGGGTGATGACATCCATCTCCACCTGCGCGCGCGCAGTGGACACCCCGGGCTTCAGCCGTCCGAGCACCATGAGGTAGCGCCCGGAGTGAGTGGCCCGAATGCTCTCGGTCAGCCGCAACGGCACCCAGTATTCATCCCGTCCCCACGGCATCGACCGCATCTCGGGCGGCATCACGCCGAGCACGGTTACGCTGCCACCGGACACCGGGACTGATCGCCCCACGATCGCGGAGTCGCTGCCGAAGCGGCGCTGCCACAACCCGTAGCTCAACACGACGACGTCGGGGCCGCCGGAATCGGCCTCGGCGGAGGTGAACACGCGTCCGAGCAGCGGGGACAGCCCGGCGGTGCGGAAGAAATTCGGTGTAACCGACCGGCCTTGCACCAGCTCCGGGACGTCTCCGGTGAACGTCCGAGACGTCCAGCCGACCGCCGCGAGATCCGAGAAGCTGGTGGCCCGGTCGCGCCAGTCGAGGTAGTTGGCGGGGTTCACGACGTTGGTGTTCTGGCTGCGGGAGGCGAACCGCTCCCACACGATCACCAGGCGGTCCGGGTTGCCGAACGTCAGCGGTCTGAGGAGCACGGCGTGGACGATGCTGAAAATCGCCGTGGTCGCCCCGATCCCGAGCGCCAGCGTCACCACCGCGGCGAGCGTGAAGCCGGGGCTCCTGGCGAGGCGGCGCAGCGCGTAGCGGATGTCCTGTAACAGAGCTTCCATGTGGACTCCATTCAAGAGCTGCCAGCTCTCAGCCATCAGCCATCAGTCAATACTTCATCGCTGATAGCTGACGGCTGATGGCTGATAGCTATTCAGTTCGCAGTGCCACCACCGGGTCCACCGCCGCCGCCCGCCGGGCCGGCAGGTAGCACGCCGCCAGCGCGACGCCCGTCAACACGAGCGGCACGGAGAGGAACGTGACCGGGTCGAGCGGTACGACGCCGTACAGTTGTTG
>DASSIL010000028.1:0-18155 GCA_035691925.1 Gemmatimonadales bacterium | reverse complement strand
GCCATCCCGCGATCAAGGGACCGATGAAGGCGCCGAGGTTGATCCCCATGGAGAAGATGGAGAATCCCGCGTCCCGCCGCGCATCGCCCGGCTCGTAGAGCGCGCCCACGATGCCGCTGACGTTGGGCTTCAGGAGACCCGTACCGATCACGATGAACGTGAGGCCGGCATAGAAGAACGGCAGGGGATGAAAGGCCAGCGTGAAATGGCCCAGCGCGATGATGATCCCGCCGATGAGCACGCTGCGGTACTGTCCCAGCCACCGGTCCGCGATGATGCCGCCGAAAATGGCCGCGGCCCAGGCGGAGGAGGTGTAGGTGCCGTAGATCGAGCCCGCGTGCTGATCGGTGAACCCGAGGGCGTTCACCATGTACAGGATGAGGAAGGCGCGCATCCCGTAGTAGCTGAACCGTTCCCACATCTCGGTGAAGAAGAGCGTGGAGAGGCCGCGTGGATGGCCGAACCAGTTCGCTGTCCCTGCGGTGACCGGAGCGGGCGCCGCCATGGTCAGCGCTTCCTCCGGCGCGCCAGGATATCCTCCAGCGCCACCCGGTCGATCTTCCCGTCGGTGCGGACGCGCACGTCGTAGTTCTCCCAGTACATGAAGTTCTCCAGCGCCTGCAGAAACTTCGCGTTGGCGGTGCCCTGCGGGGCGTCGAGCCACTTCTGCGGCTGACTGACCGGCTCGGACAGGAGGATCGGCTCGAGCTGCCGCACGACCTCCGGGGTGATGGGAATCAGGTCTTCGGGACGGCTCTGGAAGAAGTACAGCTGGTGCAGGCGATACAGCCGTTGCAGCTCGCGGATCGGGTTGGTGTCGTCGTAGACGCGGATATCGATATAGCGGTCGTTCGCGCCCAGGTAGCCGCCGTTGGCCCGCACCACGAGCAGCGCCGCCGACTCCATGCCGCGCTTGTCGCCGCCCCCCGCCTGCCCCGCCACGAGCGCCGCCATCAGGCGGTCGGCGAGCGACCCTGTGGCGCGCACGTACGCGTCGGCCATGTTCTTCACCGTCTGATCGCTCACCATGATGTTCGCCTGCGCGGCGAAGTGACGGCCCACGATCATCGCGCCTTTGGCGCCGGTCACGATCTGGCCGTCCGTGCCGAGGGTGCGGCCTCCCGCCCAATCGAAGCAGGAGTCGCCGGTCCAGCTGGCCGCGTTGCCGTGCGCGTCGACCATCCCCACCTGTCGCTGCGACGGCCGCGTGTCCCTGCGCATGACGATGCGCATCGCTTCGGGGGCCGTCGCCCCCATCGCCATCAGCTGCAGCCCTTCGTCTCCGTATGCGGTGTTGCCGAGCGACTGGGTCGCAACGGCGCCGATCCCCGCCTTCGCCCACGGGACGATCCCGCCGACGTTGGGGAATTTCGACTGCACCGCGACGCCGAGGTCGCCCGTGGCCGAGTCGTAGGCGACGATGCTGTAGGTATGCGCCCGCTTGAGGAGATCGGGAGGCGCCACCACAGGCTGCTGCAGCAGGGCAACGACCGCGAGGAGCATCCTACTCCTTTTTCTTGCGGATTTTCTTCTTGAGAAGATCGAGCTGCTCGTCCGCGGCCCGCTCGCGTGCGGTGCGGTCGATGTCGTGCTTCAACAGCTCCTGCTGCAGATCGAAGTCGGGACGGGTGCCGCCCGCGGCCTGCAGGTCGCGCCACGCCTGCTCGGTGCTGCTCATCCCTTCAGCGGGTGCGCCGCGATCGGCCGACTTGAGCTGCCCCTGCATCTCCCCGAGCTCACGCTCGGCGAGGGCCAGCTCCTCCCGCTGCGCGGACAGCTTGCGCTCGAGGACCCCCGCCCGCTCGCGGTGCTTGGCGGCGAACCGCTCCGCCACCTGCACCGTCTCCTGATCCTGGATTTCGGCGGCGAGACGCCCGCGCCGCTCGGCGTCGGCGAGGCGTTGCCGCTCCGCAGCCAGCTCGACCTCGGTGCGCATCACGGCGCCCCGGATCTCCTCGACCGCCACCTTCGCATCCACCACCGCTTCGCGCATCTGGCTCGCCAGGTCCCGCAGATTGCCAGGCGGCGTCGCCGCGTCGAGAGCGGCTCGCAAGGCATCCCGCAGCCGCTCGAACACCGTGCCTCAGCTCTTGCGGACGGTCTTGGCGAAAAATGGCGAGAGCACCGCGATCACCTCGCGCCCGCTGCACTTGGGACAAACGGGACGCCGGCGGCCGTGCTCGCTGATCGACATCGTCAGAGTGAAACGCGTGCGACACTTGGCGCAGCGGAATTCGTAGATCGGCATGACGCCGACTACGTTATTCGCAACGGTTGGGAGGGTCAAGTTGAAGGGCCGGACAACGCAGCGCAAATTGGGATCGATGCCTCGCACCCACCGCGGCCTGTGGTGCCTGCTGACCGCCGGCGTGGCGGCCGCCTGCAACGAAGGCCTGAAACCGCAGGCGATCTGCCCCGCCGATTTCCAGGGAATCTGCGGCTCGGTCACGTTCCGCGGCGCCCTGCCCGAATCGACCGATGTCGTCTACGTCGTCGCCTACGCCACCTTCCCGCAGTCCCAGAGTGACCTCTTCAACTTCCAGCCGCTGCCCCCGCCGACGCTGGGGCTCGACAGCGTCGCCCGGACGAAGCGGCAGGCCTATGCGTTGCCGCTCCCCAACGGGACCTATCACTGGGTGCTCGCGGCGTGGAAGAAGCAGGGCGCCCTGTCGCAGCAAAACGCCGACACGCTGCTGCGCGAAGCGGGGTACTACCGCAACCCCGCCGATACCACGCAGGTCGGAGTCGTCGTCGTGAACGGCGCCGCGACCGGCGTCGATTTCGTCGTGGATTTCACGAATATGCACCCCGTGTCGTATTACTTCCCGCCGCTCGTGGGGCACCCGTGAGATCGGCCGCCATGCTCGGGCTCGCCCTCGCGGTCGCGGGCGGTCTCGCCGCCCAAGCGCCGGGAGTGCTCGTCGGCACCGTCAGCGACACAGGCGGCCGGCCACTCCAGAATGTCCGCGTGCGCGTCCTGCAGACGACGCTGTCCACGTTGACCGACGCCGCCGGCCGGTTCCGCTTCGCCGATCTCCCCGCCGGAGCGGCCAGCGTTCAGGCGCAGATGATCGGGTTCTATCCGGCAGAGACCGACGTGATCGTCCCATCGCGGGATTCGGTCACCGTGTCACTGCACTTGCGGTCCGCGGCCATGGAGCTGAACCCGGTCATCGTCAGCGCAGCGAAACGCTCCCAATTGCTCGACCAGGCGATCACGAGCGTCGCGCTCGTCTCCCGCGAGGCGATCGCTGCGCGCGCGATCAACACCGTCGACGAAGCCGTGGACAAGGCGCCCGGCGTCCAGTTCATCAGCGGCCAGGTGAACATCCGCGGCTCGTCGGGATTCGTGGAAGGCCTCGGCAGCCGCGTCCTGCTGCTGGTGGACGGTGTCCCCGCGAACCAGGGGGACCGGGGGGGCATCAACTGGGACCTCGTGCCGGTCGATCAGGTGCAGCGGGTCGAGGTGGTCAAGGGAGCCGGTTCCGCGCTGTACGGATCGTCGGCGTTCGGCGGCGTCGTGAACCTGATTACGCGCGAGCTGCCGACGGGGCCCCACGCGCGCGTCCGTGCGACCGCGGGTGTGTTCGCCGATCCGCCGCAGTCGGTCTGGGGGTTCCGCGACTATACGGGGATTCAGGATGGGGTCGACGTCGCCGCTTCCTACGGACAGGGGAAGGTGCGCGCCGGCGTCGCGGCGGGAGCGCGGCACTCCGACGGCTACCGCGAGCAGGACAAGGCCGATCATTGGCAGGCGAGCGGTCGCGGCGAGTGGCGCCCCGAGCCCGCCTTGCTCGTGAACCTGTCCGGCGCCTGGGCGAGCGACCAGTACCAGGTACCCGAGCCGTGGTGCGCGAGCGGCCAGTGCGCCGACTCGGGGCAAGGCTTCCAGCCCTTCCGCATCGACACCGTGAACCGCGGGAACACCACCCGCTCGGACAAGGGCTACTTCACGGCGCTCGTCACGCGCACCCCAACGGCCCGCATCGCCTGGTCGGCGCGCCTCAGCTGGCTGCGGACCCACTTCACCGATGTCTATCCCGGCCGCCAGCCGCCGTTCGCCCCCGCCGACTTCTCTGTGGCGAACCGTTACGGCGGCGAGGCCCGGCTCGTGACGCGCCGCGACACGGGGCAGATCGTCACCGTGGGTCTCGAAGCCGCGCAGTCCGATGTCTCGAGCAACGTGTTTTCCGGCGACACCGCGGGCGGCGGAGCGCGGCACATGCAGGACGAATACGCGGCGTATGCCGAAGCCGAGCAGGTCATGGGGCCGCTGCGCGCCACACTCGGCGCGCGTGGTGATTTCCTCACGATCGACGGCGGCGGGGTCACGGCGTTCGTGAGCCCGCGCGGTGGACTCGCCTGGCCGACACGCACGGGGAGCTGGCGCGCGTCGGTCGGGCGCGCCTATCGCACACCGAGCCTGGCGGAGCGGTTCGTCACGACCTATGCGCTGGGGTTCCGCGTGATCCCCAATCCCGCCCTGCGCGCCGAGGACGCGTGGACGGCGGAGGTCGGCCGCTCGTGGACGCCCCGCCCCTGGCTGCACGGCGACGCGGCGCTGTTCTGGACCGAGGCACGGCATCTCGTCGAGCCCGCGACCACGCCATCGTTGCAGATACAATTCCAGAACGTGCAGCGGGCGCGCCTGGTCGGCCTCGATCTCAGCGTCACCGCCACGTCGTTCGGCCCGCACCTCACGGCGACCCTCGCCTACCTCTACCTCGACGCGCGGGAGCTGTCGCACGACACCGTTCCCGAGCGGCCGCTCTTGTACCGGGCCCGGCACCTGGTGACCCTGGCCGCGGACTACACGTGGCATTCCATCGGTCTCGGGGCGGACGTGCGCTACTCGAGCCGCTTCGAGCGTCAGGATCCGCTCTTCCCCGGCGATCCTCGACTCGTAGGCAAAGTGCTCGACCTGCGGGCCAGCTGGACGGCGGGGCCGCTGGAAGCGCACCTCAAGGTGGCGAATGCCCTGAACTACATCTACAACCTGGCGCCGCGCATACTCGAACCGGTGCGCACCACCACGATCACCCTGGCCTATTCCTATTAGGTTGTACTGATGCTGCGTCGCGTCTCGCTCCTCGCGCTCGGCGTCCTCGCGTGCTCCGTGGATCCGCACCGCTCCCCGGTGTGCGGCATGGCGCTGCTGGTGGGACCACGGTTGATCCTCGAACAGATCGGCGATGCGCACGCGCTGCTGACCGAGGCGCCGCGCGGGCTGCCCGCGACGCTCCCGGCGCGCGTCGTCGGGGGCTCGGATTCGACGTTCGTGCGCGTCTCGAGCGAGCGCGATCACGTCGTCCTCGATTACCAGGGCGGGAGGCTCCCGGTCGTCACCGTCGATTCGACCGGCCGCGACTCCACCGTGTTCGGGGTCCTGCTGGTCGATGATTCGACCGCAACCGTGCAGGGCGTGCTCATCTTCGATCGTCCCCGCCCGCCGCAGGACTATCCGCAGATCGGGCGACTCGCGGACGCGGACCGTTCGGTGCCGTTCTACGGAGCCCGCGTCAACTGGGCGAGCGTGAGCAACGCACGCTGCCCGCTGCTCGGGAAGCCCGTCAAGCCGTGAGTCCCGTCGTCGCGGTCAGCGCGCCGCTCCGGACGGACCAGGGCCGGCAGCGCGTCGCCCTGAACGCCGCCTACGCTCGCGCCGCCGTCGCCGCCGGGCTCACTCCGCTCGTCGTTCCGTCACTGATCTCCCCCGACACCGCCGCCCTGGTCGTCGCTGCGGTGGGCGGCCTGATGCTCACCGGCGGGGAGGATGTCGATCCGCGGTACTATGGCGAGACCCGGCACGCTCACCTCGAAGACACCGACGACGGACGCGACGCCGTGGAGCTCGCGCTCTACCGTGCGGCGCGCGAGCGTCGCGTTCCGATCCTCGCGATCTGCCGCGGCATTCAACTCGTCAACGTCGCCGAAGGCGGCACCCTGTTTCAGGATCTTCCGAGCCAGCATCCGTCGTCCGTGGCGCACGCGGGGACGAATGCGCGGCACGGCCTGCGCGTGGAGTCGGGGACGCTGCTCGAGCGTGTCGCCGGACGCCCGGCGAGCGTGAACTCGCGCCATCATCAGGCGGTGAAGCGCCTCGCGGGGACGTTGCGTGCCGTCGCCTGGGCCGAGGACGGCGTCGTCGAGGGCGTCGAATCGAAGGCTCCCGGCGCCGGCTGGCTGCTCGGCGTGCAATGGCACCCCGAGGACGACGTCGCAGCGGGATTGTTCGAGGGATTCGCCGACGCGGTGGCGCGCGCGGCTACAGGCTACGCAGCAGTCGGTCTGCTGTGACGAAATTCGGAAACAGCACGCGGTCCGACAACCGGTTCAGCGCCTGGCGCACCGCCGGGAACCGCTCCGCGGCCAGCCGGTAGATCGGGGCGAGACCGAAGCGCAGGGCGAGGTCGTGATCGGCAGCACCTTCGAAGCCACGGCGTCCCAGGGCATCGTAGTAGGGGAGGTCCGGCCCCCCACGCCGCCGCCGCCGGACCGCCACGTAATCCGGAAAGAGCCCCGCCAGCCACAGGCTGTAGTTGCCGAGATGCACCTGCAAGTGGAAGCGCCGCACCCCGGATTCGCCCTCCAGGGCCAAATCGTTCACTATTTCCACGAGATAGTGGTAGGTTTGGTCATCGACACCCTGCGCTCGATTGGCCCGGTCCTGCCGTCCGAACTCGAGCAGCAGGGCCGCGAGGTAATCGGCCAGGGGACGGTCGTCGACGCCGGCCGACAAGAGGGCATGTCGCATCGCCACGTAGGCGAAGAGCGGGGCGGAGGGCGACACCAGGGAGCGGTACGACAGCAGGGCCTCGAACAGGTCCGGCTCGTCGAGCAGCCCGTCCGGTCCCTCGCGCGCGAGGCGCTGCTCGGCGCGGGCCCGGGCCGCAGGGTCGCGGCGCGCCAGGGCGACCAGGACCACACGGCAATCCGGTCCGCGTAAGCGGGCGCGAACGTTCGCGAGGATCATGCAACAAGCCTCATCGACCACACCTCCGGTACGGCTGTCCCACCAGGATGCACTCGCGCGACTCACCGCTCTGTCGCGCGAGCTGGCCGGCGCCTACCGGCCGGCGACGGTGATCGACCGGCTGGTGGCCGCCGTCACCGAGCTGCTCGCCCCCGACCGCCTCACCATCCTGGCGCTCGACGTCGATACCAACAGGTTGCAGATCGCGTACCACCGGGGCGGTGAGCGACCGCACATCGACGACCCGCTGCTGCAGCTGCCGATGCGCCGTGGCCCGATGGTGTTCAGCCATCACGTTCTGGAGCAGGCCGCGCGGCACGGCGTGACGGTGATGCAGGACGCGGCCGCCTGGATGGGCGCGCCGATTCAGGCGGTCGGGCGCAGCATCGGCGTCGTCGCGGTGGCGTCCGAGCGCCCCGACGTGTACGGACCCGACGAGCTCGCCCTGCTCGCGGCCGTGGTGTCGCAGGCGGCGATCGCGCTCGAGAACGCGCGGCTCCTGCACCTGCTGTCGTCGGGGAAGCGCCAGTGGGAGCTGACGGTCGACGCCATCACCCAGGCGATCTGCATCGTCGACGAACGCGGCATCGTGCGCCGCGCCAACCGCGTCTTCGCCGATCTCGTGCGGCTGCCGGTGACGGCCCTGCCCGGACGGTCGTGGATGAGCATGCTCCCCCCGGCCTGGGCCTCGGTCGTGTCGCAGGCGCTCGCCGAGCCGGGACCGCACGAGATCCGCTCCGGCACACGCGACTATACCGTGAGTTGCATTCGCATGGAAGGCGCCGAGGACGAGGCCGCGGTGCTGTCGTTCGAGGATCATACCGAGAAGCGCCACCTCCAGGACCAGCTGATTCAGTCGGAGAAGATGTCGGCGATCGGGCAGCTGATCGCGGGCATCGCCCACGACCTCAACAACCCGCTCGCCTCCGTCGTCGGCTTCGCCGACTTCCTCGCCGAGTCGGGCGACGTGCCGCAGGCCCTCGCCGAGCCGCTGCGCGTGATCCGCCAGGAGGCGGAGCGCGCCGCGACGATCGTAAAGAACCTGCTGTCGTTCGCGCGCCGCCAGGAGGGCGAGCGCCATCCGCAGCCGCTGCAGCCGCTGCTCGAATCGGTGCTGGCGCTGCTCAAGAACGAAATGATGGCGTTGAAGGTCGAGACCGCGCTGTTCGTCGAGTCGAACATCCCCGACATCGAGATGAACCCGAACCAGATCAAGCAGGTGTTCGTCAACCTGCTGAACAACGCCGCCCAGGCGATCGCCAGCACCGGGCGCAGCGGTCACATCACCGTCACCGCCAAACGCTGGCTGGACGGGGTCGCCGTCAGCGTCGCCGACGACGGGCCGGGGATTCCCGACGAGCTGCTGCCCCGGGTGTTCGAGCCGTTCTTCACGACGAAGACCGAAGGCGAAGGCACCGGCCTGGGCCTGTCGATCTGCCAGGGGATCATCAAGGAGCACGGCGGCCGCATCACGCTCGAGTCGAGTGTCGGCGTCGGCGCGACGTTCACGGTGGAGCTCCTCAGCGGCTCGCGGCCGCAGCGACCGTCGCAACCCGTGAAGGCCATGGCGTCCTCCGGGACGCTGCGCGTCCTGGTCGTCGACGACGAGCCGCACATCCTGCACTACATGCGGGCGACGCTCGAGAGCTGGGGCCACACCGTCGTGGTCGCGAGCGACGGTACCGAGGCCGTCGAGCAGGCCCTCGTGACCCCGTTCGACGTGATCATCTGTGACCTGCGGATGCCCCGGCTGGGCGGACGCGAGATGTACAACAACCTCGCGCGGCAGTATCCCGACATCGCCCGCAAAGTGATCTTCGCCACGGGCGACACCGTCCGCGGTGATACGCTGCAATTCCTCGAGCAGCTGGGTCGTCCCTTCCTGCACAAGCCCTTCACGCTCGCCGAGCTCCGCACCGTCCTGGGAAACGTCGCCGCGGGCGACCCGCAGTAACTCACCATGCGCGTCCTGCACGTGGACGCGGGCCGGGAGTGGCGCGGCGGACAGAATCAGGTCCGGCTGCTGACCCGCGCGCTGTCCCGTCTCCCGGACGTCGCCGTGCGGCTGCTCACCAACCAGGACGGGACACTCGCCCGCCGGGCGGCCCGCGAGGGCGTCGTCGTGCTGCCCACGCGCTGGGCGATCGGCCTCGACCCGCGCGCCTGGCTCACGCTGTGCCGACACATCTCCGGCTGGCGACCCGACGTCGTCCACGTCCACGACAGCCACGCCCTGACGCTGGTGCGCGCCGCCCTGAAGCTCCTGCGGCACGCGCCGCCGGCGCTGATCGCGCACCGCCGGGTGGATTTTCACGTCCGGGCGACGAGCGGTTGGCTCCGGGTCGCGCAGATCGTGGCGGTGTCGGAGGCCGTGAAGCGGGTGCTCATCGCGGACGGCGTGAGCCCTCGGTCGATCACCGTCATCTACGACGGCATCGATCCCGACGAAATACGGGCGAATGCGTTCTCGCATGTGGACATCCGCAGCCGATTGGCCCTGCCACCTCATACCCCACTCGCTCTCAACGCCGCGGCCCTCGTCGCTCACAAGGATCAGCTGACCCTGATCAGGGCCGCCGCTGCGGCACGAGCGCTGCGGCCGGACCTGCATTGGGCGATTGCCGGCGAAGGTGAGCAGCGTCCCGTCCTCACAGCGGAAATCGCCCGGCTCGGACTCGCCGACCGTGTCCATCTCCTGGGGTATATCACGGAGATCGATGCACTGATCCGGGAAGCGGATGTGTTCGTCATGTCTTCGAGAGAAGAGGGACTGGGCAGCGTGATTCTCAACGCCCTGGCGCTCGGCAAACCGGTCGTCTCCACAGCCGCCGGCGGCATCCCGGAGATTCTGGCGGCCGATGCACTCGTCCCCGTCGCGGATCCCGCCGCGCTGGCGCAGCGCGTGACCGAGCGGCTCGCGCACCCGGTGGCCACCTCCCTGCCCGATCGGTTCACCGCCAAGTCGATGGCGCAGGCGACCTTGGCTCTGTATCGGTCGCTCGTCTAGATTGCAGGTCCGATGATCTACGTGTGCGTTCCCGTCCATAACGAGGCGAAGACCGCCGGGCTCGTCCTCTGGAAGGTGCGGCAGGTCTTCACGGCGTTCCAGCGTGAGTACCAGCTGCTGGTGTGCGACGACGGCTCCACCGACGGCACGGGTGAGGTGCTGTCGCGCTACTCGCGCGTGTTGCCGCTCACCATCATCGCGCACCGCGAACGCCGCGGCTACGCGCGCAGCCTCGAAGAACTGTTGCGTCTCGCCCTCGAGCGCAGCGACCGGCCCAAGCGCGACTGCGCCATCACCCTCGCCGCCGATTTCATCTATTCACCCGAAGCGATGGACGACATGGTGAAGCGCATCGAATCGGGATCGGATCTGGTCGTGGCCGAACAGGTGGCGGGCGCCGGTGATCGCCCCAGCGCACATCGTTTCGTGCGCCACTGGACGCCGCGCCTGTTGCGGGTGCACGGCGTGCGCGACTCGGTCTCTGGTTTTCTGGCGCTGCGGCTGATCACGCTGCGCCAGGCGCTGCGGCCCAGCGCCGGGAGCCTGCTCCACACCGACGGGTGGATCGCCAATGCCGAGCTCCTGGCCCGGCTCGTGCCGCACGCCCGGCGTGTCGATACGCTCCCCGTCACCGGCCGCTACGACATGCAGCAGCGGCCCTCGCGGGTGCAGCCGTGGCAGACGTTGCTGGCGGCGTGGCGCGCGCGTCCGGCGATCCGCGCGGCGGGAGCTACCGCCCTGCTGCTCGCGGCGCTGTTGCGACCGCTCACGGCGCAGCAGGATACCAACGCGCATCCGGTCACGGCTTCGCCCCCTCCCGTCGCGGCGACCTCGACCGCGGCGGTGCCGCCCACCCCGGCGCCGCAGCCGGTGCCGTTTCCGATCGGCGAGCGCATGGTCTATTCGGCCAAGTACGGACCGTTCAGCGTCGGCGAAGCGACGATGGAGGTCGCCGGGACGGATACGATCCGCGGCGAGGAGATGGTGCACATCCGGTTCCACATTCAGGGCGGCGCGCTCTGGTACCACCTCGACCAGACGCTCGAATCCTGGGTGGGCCGCAAAGACTTCCGCTCGCGCCGCTACACCACGGACACCGAAGAGCGCGGCAAGAAGCGACACAACCAGTTCGAGATTTTCCCGGACTCCGGCTACTATCGGGAAGCGGGAGTGGACAGCACCAAGCCGACGGTTGCCGAGCCGCTCGACGACGCGGCGTTCCTCTACTGGGTGCGGACCGTCCCGCTCGAGCTGGGCAAGCGCTACGAGTACCAGCGCTACTTCCGCCCCGATCGCAATCCGGTGATCGTAGTGGTGGAGAAGCGGGAGAAGGTTGGCGTCGCGGGAAAGAAGTTCAACGCGATCGTGATCCGCCCGATCATTCCCAAAGGGCGCGGCATCTTCGCCGAGCAGTCCGAGGCCCACATCTGGCTGTCGGACGACCCGCAGCACCTGATCCTCGCGCTGCAGTCGAATTTTTCGTTCGGTACGGTCACCCTGAAGCTCAAGGAGTTTTCGGTTCCCCCGCCGGAGCATCCATGACCGAGTACCGCGAGGCGGACTTCAGCCGGTTGAAGACCGTTCCGATCGCGCAGCGCCGCAACAAGGTCGACCCCACCCTCCTCGCTCACCCCCCCGGCAGCGATCTCGGCTTCCGCGCCTTCTGGAATTCGCTCCCCGACGTATTGGCTGCGCGCGACCTGCGCGCCGTCGCCGCGGCGATCGCCGCCGCGGCAGGACGCCGCGCCGTCGTCGCGATGCTCGGCGGACACGTCGTCAAGGTGGGGCTGGGACCGCTCCTCGTCACGCTGATCGAGCGGGGTGTGATCACCCACGTAGCGATGAACGGCAGCGCGGCGATCCACGACTTCGAGCTCGCCGCCTACGGCGGGACCAGCGAGGACGTTGCGGCGGGGTTGTCCGACGGCACCTTCGGCATGGCCGACGAGACGGGGCGCGAGATGAACGCCGCGCTCGCTGCTGCGGCGGCAGCAGGCCGCGGCGCCGGCGAGGAGCTGGCCCAGGCGCTCGCCGGCCGGCGGCCGCTGCCGGGACGCGCGGCGTCGATCCTGGTGGCGTGCGCGCGGTGCAACGTGCCGGTCACCGTTCACGCAGCGGTGGGAGCGGAGATTATCCATCAGCACCCCAGCGCCGACGGTGCGGCGATCGGCGCAACCAGTCACCGGGACTTCAAGCGGTTGGCGGCGAGCTTGCCGGCGCTGCACGACGGAGGCGTCGTGCTGAATCTGGGGAGTGCGGTGGTCATGCCCGAGGTCTTTCTCAAGGCGCTCAGCATCGCTCGCAACTTGAGCGGCGGAAAACCGACGGGGTTCACGGCGTGCGACTGCGATATGCAGCGCCACTACCGCCCGCGCGTCAACGTCGTCGAGCGCCCGACGCAGAACGGCGGGCGCGGCATTCAGCTGACGGGGCACCACGAGATTCTCGTGCCGCTCCTCGTGTGGGGGGTCTTGGCCGCGCTCGACGGCGGCACAACGGCAACGGGGTCACCGTCGTCCGGACGATGACCCCGTCACATCCCGCGGAGCGATGGATCAGGCCGCGTCGCGCTTGCCGCGAATCGTATCGCGCACCCGGTCCGCCGTCGACGGGCTGATCACGCGCAGGACGACGTAGAAGATGAACCCGATCGCGGCGAGCCAGAGGACCGTCATCAGGATGCTCATCAGCCCGCCGAGCAGGCCGAAGATGAGCTTGAGTCCGATCCACACCAGCACGGCGAAGATCGCAAAACCGAGAATGCTTCTGAACATACGGCCTCCCAAGTTGCCCCACGGGTCAGCGGATCCTACGGCATGACGCCCGCGGGAGTTTCACAGTCCGACATCGCCATCGTCGGCGGCGGGGTGATCGGAGCCGCCTGCGCCCGCGCCGCGGCCTTGCGCGGCCTCCGGGTCACCCTCTTCGCCCCCGGTCCCGATCCCGCCGCCGCGTCCGCCGCATCGGCCGGGTTGCTCGCCGCGCAGATCGAGTCGGCGGACGAACGCCTCCTGCCGCTCGCCGTGCGGGGGCGCGACCTCTATCAGGACCTGGCGGCCTCCCTGAAAGATACCACCGGAACGGATATCGGCTTTCAACCGATCGGCATCGCCACACTTGCCTTCGAGGAGGCGCAGGCGGAAGCGCTGTTCGAGCTCGTCGCAGAGCAGCGACAAGCCGGCTTGCGCTGCGACTGGCTCGAGCGGACGGATCTGGAGGAGCGCTGGCCCGGCGTCGCCCCCGGTGCGCGGGGAGCGCTCTACGCGCCGGAGGACGGGTGCCTCGACCCGGCAGCGCTGACCCGAGCGCTGCTCGCCGACGCGCGGCGACTGGGCGTCCGCGTCAGCCCGGAGCCGGTGCAGCGGATCCTGACATCGCAAGGCCGCGTGATGGGGGTCGCCACCCCTTCCGCCAGCACCCCCACCGCGCAGATCGTCATGTCGGCCGGTGCCTGGTCGCCGCTCGTCGCCGGATTGCCACGCCGGCTGGCGGTGGAGCCGGTCCGCGGGCAGATGCTGGCCATCGACTGGCCGACAGGATTCCCGGCCGCCGTCTTCTATCATGGGCACGGCTACCTCCTTCCCCGAGGTACCGAAGCGATCCTGGGCAGCACGATGGAGCGCGCCGGGTTCGATGCGCGCACCACCGAAGCGGGCCTGGGCGAGATTCGTCGTTCGACCGCACAGCTCTGCCCGGCCGTCGCGCAGTCCCCCGTGCGGCGCAGCTGGGCAGGGCTCCGTCCGGTGACGCCCGACGGCCTTCCGATCCTCGGCGCCGATCCGGACGTCAGCGGCCTGTGGTACGCAACGGGACACGGCCGCAACGGGATCCTGCTCGCCGGTATCACGGGCGAGATCATCGGAGATCTCCTCTCCTCGGGCCGGACCGATAGCGACATCAGCGAGCTCTCGATCACTCGTTTTTCCACCGATCAGCCGACCGCTGATGGCTGACGGCTGAGCGGTGTCGCGCGATGTATCGCACCTGCGCTTTCTGTAACGCGACGCTCGACGGCGACGGCGGCCCTTCGGGTCTCGGCGTCGGACGCCGCCTGGCGTTCGACGAGTGGAAGGCCCGGCTCTGGGTCGTGTGCCCCAGGTGCACCCGCTGGAATCTCACGCCGCTGGACGATCGTCTGGAGCGCATCGAAGCGCTCGCCCGCGCGGCAGCCCACGCACGGCTGCTCGCAAATACGCAGCAGGTCGCCCTGCTGCGGTGGGAGCGCTACGATCTCATCCGCGTGGGGAAGCCACCGCGCGTCGAGTTGGCGGGATGGCGCTACGGCGAGCGGCTGGCCGCGCGCAACCGCGAGCGCGCGAAGGTCGTCGTTCCGCTGACGCTCGCCGCGGTGGGACTCGGCATCGCCGCGAACGTGGCGCTGGGGGGCTCGTTCGGCTTCCTCGCCTGGAACCTCGGTCGCAGCGTCGACGGCATCTACGTCGGGTTGATCGGAGAGCGGCGGGTGCGGCTCGTCGAGCCGCCGATCTGCGATCACTGCGGCACCGTCCTGCGGCTCAAGGCGAAGCACGTGCAACATGCCCGCGTCGTCCCCGATACCCAGAAAGATCTCGGCGTCCTGGTGACCTGCCCGTCCTGTCATCGCGAAGCGGCGCTGCTTACCGGCCCCGACGCCTCCGCTCTGCTGCGGCAAGGCCTCGCCTATCTCAACCTGCGCCGCTCCGGTCGCCGCAAGGCTGAGGATGCAGCGCGCGTGGTGGATCAGGCGGGGGGCGCCGACGAGCTGATCCGCAACGTGGCGCGGCGGGAGTTGACGCTGCGCTCGCTCCGCCCCGAGGGCCGGCTGGCGCTCGAGATGGCGGTCGATGAGCGCGACGAGGTGCTGGAACTCGAACGCCAGTGGCGCGACGCGGAGGAGATCGCCGAGATCGCCGACGGCACGCTCAGCACGGATGCTGCGTTGGAGGCTGAAATCAAACGACTTAAGGACCGGGGCGATCAACCGTCCGGTTGAAAAAATGCCTTTCACGCCTCCTACGCGGCGGCTATCTTCACAAACCCGAAGCATCCCGTGCCGGAGCGCCGATGGCCGCACCGTTGGTTCAGATCACACCGCGTATTCCCGGGACACCCGCGAGTCCAGCGGGGGCCCCTGAACGCAAGCCCGCCTGGCTCAAAGTCAAAGCGCCGGGAGGCCCGACCTACCGCGACGTGCAGCAGATGATGCGGGACTTGCGGCTCCACACGGTGTGTGAAGAAGCCCATTGTCCCAACATCGGTGAGTGCTGGGAGCATCGCGCCGCCACATTCATGATCCTGGGCGATGTGTGCACACGCAACTGCGCCTACTGCGCCGTGGCACACGGTACCCCCGCCCCGCTCGACCTGCAGGAGCCCGAGCGTCTCGCCGGCGCCGTGGCCCGGCTGGGACTGCGCCACGTCGTCATCACGAGCGTCGATCGTGACGATCTGCCGAACGGCGGCGCGGAGATATTTGCGGCGTGCATCGCCGCGATCCGCCAGCGGCTTCCCGAGACGTCGATCGAGGTCCTGATCCCCGACTTCAAGGGCAGCGCCGCGGCGCTGGAGATCGTCGTCCAGGCCACCCCCGACATCCTCAATCACAACCTCGAGACGATCGAACGGCTGTACCGCATCGCCCGCCCGGGCGGCCGGTACCCGCGCGCACTCGAGTTGCTCAGACGGGCGAAGGACCTGCGTCCCGACGCGCTCACCAAGTCCGGGCTGATGGTGGGGCTCGGGGAAGAATGGGACGAGCTGCTCGGCTCGATGGGCGACCTGCGCGCGCAGGACGTCGACATCCTGACGCTCGGGCAGTACCTCCGCCCCTCCGCTGCACATCTGCCGATTGCCCGCTGGTACACGCCGGCTGAGTTCGCCGAGCTGAAGCGGCTGGGTCTCGAGATGGGATTCCGGCACGTCGAGTCGGGTCCGCTCGTGCGCTCCAGCTATCACGCCTGGGAGCAAGTGGAGGCTGCGACCCTGCCATGACGACGGTAACCGCACAGCCCGCGAAGGGCGACACCCAGGCGGCGCAGCAGCGCCGCATGCTCCGCGAGATGCTGCTCATCCGGCGTTTCGAGGAGAAGGCCGGCGAGGCGTACGCCCTCGGCAAGATCGGCGGCTTCTGCCATCTCTACATCGGGCAGGAAGCGGTCGCCGTCGGCGTGTCCGCCGCCCTCGAGCCGACCGATTACGTCATCGCCTCCTATCGCGAGCACGGTCAGGCGCTGGTGCGCGGCATCTCGGCGCGCGCCGTCATGGCGGAGCTGTTCGGCAAGAGCACCGGCTGCTCGGGGGGCAAGGGCGGCTCGATGCACCTGTTCGACGTCGCAAAGCGCTTCATGGGCGGGCACGGCATCGTGGGCGGCCACCTCCCCCTCGCCACCGGCCTCGCCTTCGCGATCAAGTACCGCGGCGGCGACGAGGTGTGCGCCTGCTTCTTCGGAGAAGCGGCGGTGAACATCGGGGCGTTTCACGAGGCCCTGAACATGGCCTCGGTCTGGAAGCTCCCCGTGATCTTCCTGTGCGAGAACAACCGCTACGGGATGGGGACGGCGTTCGAGCGGGTGGCGGCGGTGACCGACGTCGTGGAGCATGCCTGCAGCTACGACATCGCCGCCGAAGTCGTCAACGGCATGGACGTCCTGGACGTGCAACAGGCCATGTCGCGCGCCGTGCAGCGCGCCCGCAAGGGCGGCCACCCGACCCTGCTCGAAGTTCGCACGTACCGCTATATGGGCCATTCGATGTCCGATCCTCTGCACGGCGTCTACCGCACGAAGGACGAGGTCGAAGAACAGAAGAAGAAAGATCCGATCCTCCAGCTCAGCCACCGCCTGCGCCAGGACGGCGCGATCGATCAGGCGGGGCTCGATGCGCTCGAGGCGGAGGTCAGGGCGGAGGTCGAGGACGCGGTGAGGTTCGCCGACGAAAGTCCCGACCCCGCTCCGGAAGAGCTGACGGCCCACGTGCTGGCGGACTGAACGATGCCCACCATCACCTACCGGGACGCGCTGAACCAGGCGCTGCGCGAGGAAATGCAGCGCGATCCCAACGTCTTTCTGATGGGCGAGGAAGTGGGGCTGTACCAGGGCGCCTACAAGGTGAGCCGCGGGCTGCTCGAGGAATTCGGCGCCAAACGCATCGTCGATACGCCGATCGCCGAGCTGGGATTCGCCGGGATCGGCGTCGGTGCCGCGATGGGAGGCCTGCGGCCGGTGGTGGAATTCATGACCTGGAACTTCGCCGTGCTGGCGCTCGACCAGATCGTCAATTCCGCGGCGAAGATGCTGTACATGTCCGGCGGCCAGATTCCCATGCCGATCGTCTTCCGCGGACCAAACGGGGCCGCCCTGCAGCTGTCGTCGCAGCACTCGCAGGCATGGGAATCGTGGTTGTCGCACATCCCCGGCCTCAAGGTCGTGGCTCCCGCGACCCCCTACGACGCCAAGGGCCTCCTGAAATCGGCGATCCGCGACAACAACCCGGTCGTCGTGCTCGAAGGCGAGATGCTCTACAACAACAAAGGGGACGTCCCCGAGGGGGAGATCCTCATCCCCATCGGTCAGGCCGACGTGAAGCGCGAAGGCAGCCACGTCACCATCATTTGCCACTCCAAGACCGTGGCGATCGCCCTCAAGGCGGCCGATCAGCTGGCGACCCAGGATATTTCCGCCGAGGTCATCGACCTTCGGACGCTGCGCCCGCTCGACGATACGGCGATCCTCCGCTCAGTGGCGAAGACCAATCGCGTCGTGGTAGTCGAGGAGGGATGGCCGCAGTGCGGGGTCGGGGCCCAGGTGGCGGATCTGATCCAGCGCGAGGCGTTCGATCAGCTCGACGCCCCGGTCCTGCGGGTCACGCAAGCCGACGTTCCGATGCCCTACAACAAGCAGCTCGAGCGGCTCGCCAAGCCGTCCCCTGAAAAAGTGGTCGCGGCGGCGCGCCGCGTCCTTTACCTCGACTGACATGGCCACGACCGTGGTGATGGAAGCGCTCTCTCCGACGATGGAGGAGGGCCGCCTGGTGAAGTGGTCCAAGGCCGTGGGGGAGGCGGTGAAGACCGGCGAGACGCTCGCCGAGGTCGAGACCGATAAGGCCGTGATGGAGCTGGTCGCCCGGGCCGACGGTCAGTTGCTGAAGCAGATCGTTGCCGAGGGGGCGACCGTGCCCGTCGGTGACGCCGTGGCGGTG
>DASSIL010000027.1:0-4323 GCA_035691925.1 Gemmatimonadales bacterium | reverse complement strand
GCCCGGCCGGCGACGTGGGCCGCGACCCAGCCGCCCGCCGCCGCCGCGAGCAGTCCAAAGAGGAGATTGACGACGAGGTAGGGCGCCGTGGGCCGGCCCGCGGGGTCCTTGAGCAACAGCTTGACGGCGACCGGCGTCGTGACGAGCACCAGCACGACGATCGTGAAAAACCCGACGATGATGCCACCGAGACTGCGAACCATCCTACCTCCCCCACGCTCAATACTTCAGGCCGGCCTTTTCCGCAAATGACTTCGCCGCCGCTTCCTGCTCGGGGGTGAGCTTTTCGGGAAGCTCGATCTTCACCTCGACGTACTGGTCGCCGCGCTTCCCGTTCTTCTCGATCCCCTGGCCCGCAATGCGGAACTTCTGCCCGTTCTGGGTCCCCGTGGGAATCTTGAGCACGACGTGCCGGCCGTCGATGGTGCGCACCTTGATGCGCGAGCCGAGCATCGCCTGGGCGACGTTGATCGGCACGGTGGAGACGATGTCCGCGCCCTCGCGGCGGAAAAAGTGGTCGGGCTCGACCTGGAACTGAATCACCAGGTCGCCCTTTCCCTTCGCCCCCTGCCCCTTGAGGCGCATGCGCGTGCCGTCTTCGGTGCCGGGCGGCACCGTCACCATGATCCGCTTCTCGACCTGCACCTCGCCGGATCCCTTGCACGTCGGGCACGGCTGGCTCGGCACCTTGCCGCGGCCGCGGCAGACGGGGCACGGCCGGTTCACGGCAAAGCCCCCCTGCCCGAAGGAGATAGTGCCGCGGCCTTTGCACTCGGGGCAGGTCGAGATCGTGGCCCCGGGCGCGGCGCCCTTGCCGCCGCAGGTGGGACAGACCTCGGTCATCGGGACGTTGATCGGGATCTTGCCGCCCAGCGCCGCGATGCGGAACGGGATCGCGAGGACCGTCTCGACGGTGTCGTCGACCTCTTCCTTGCGGCGGCCGAAGATCGAGGAAAAGAGATCGCCCAACCCGCCGAACCCGCCGAGGTCCGAGACATCGAACTCTTCGGCGCCGCCCGCGGGTGGCGGGCCGCCCGCCGTGCGCCAGTCCGACCGGCCGCCGCTCCGCCCGCCGCCCGCGAACGCGCCGTACCTGCGCAGCATGTCGTACTTCTTGCGCTTCTCTTCGTCGCTCAGGACGTCGTGCGCTTCATTGATCTCCTTGAAGCGCTCGGCGGCCTGGGGATTGTTGGGATTGCGGTCGGGGTGATACTGCTTCGCCAGCCGGCGAAATGCTTTCTTGATCTCGTCGGTGGTGGCTTTGTCGGTGAGCCCGAGCGTCTGGTAGTAGTCGCGAGATTGAGCCATCAGCTGTCAGCCACCGGCCGGCCATCGGGCTGTGGCGTCGCGGGCGCATCCCCCTGCCAGTTGAGCACCACGACGCGCGCCGGACGGATCAAGGCGTCGCCGATCTTGTAGCCGGGCTGCAGGATCGCGCCCACGGTGTGGTCCTGCACCGCGGCAGCTGCGGGCGCCATCGTCACCGCTTCGTGCTGATTGGGATCGAACGGCACCCCGGGCTGATCGATGCGAGTGACCCCGATCGCGTCGAGCTGCTTCCAGACTTTGCGCTCGACCATGTCGACGCCGTCGTGGATCGTCTTGGCGTCGGTCTGGGAGGGGTCCACGTGCGCGAAGCGCGCCAGGTCGTCCAGGGCATCGACCAGCCGCGCGATCAGATCCGCCTGCGCCCGGGTATGCGCCTCGGTGCGCTCCTTGATGCTGCGCTTCTTGTAGTTGTCGAACTCGGCGGCGAGCCGCAGGTACTTGTCGGTCGCCTGAGCGGCGGCCACGCGAGCCTCACCGAGCTCCGACTCGAGGCGGACGACAGCCTCGGGAGCGGGCTCGACGAGCGCGCCGCCCTCGGGCGTCACACGGCCCTCGGGGACCGGGGGGGCCGAGGGGACCGCGTCAACCGGGTGTTTGTCTTTGTGTTTCGTCATGATTCACGCTTGCGCCGTTTTGGCGGGTGAGCGGCGACACCGGAAAATGTTCGTGGACAACAAGATAGCTTGGGGATGAAGCGGCGGTCAATGAAGCAGCGGACGATAAGGCGGCGGACAAAGACAAAGGCGGCGGTCAAGAATAAAGGGCGGCGGTCGGGCGGTCGTGAACGGTTGAAGACCGACCTCTAGTCTGGCGATACGAGACTGCCATGCGAAAGGTTTCGGCAGGAGCGCTTCGACATCCTTGACCGCCGTCCGACCGCCGTCTTATCGACCGCCGCTTTATCGACCGCCGCTTTACCGACCGCCGCCTCACACGCTCGCAATCTTGTAGTCGATCGGCACTTCCACGAGCACGCGCACCGCCCGGCCTCGCACCCGCGCCGGGCGGAACAGCACTTTGAGGAGCCAATCGCGGGCCGACTTTTCGAACTCCGGGTTGGGGCTGCGCACGATGCGGATGGAATTCGGCTCGGCGCGACCGGTCGTGTCGAGGATCGCCTGGATCACGACGCGCCCTTCGATCCCCACCCGGCGCAGCATCTCCGGATAGATCGGCGTGGACGCGACGAGGATCGACGGTTTCTCTTCCACGAGGGACTCGGTGAACACCTGTCCGCTCGGGACGATGAGCCCGGTCGCCACGCCGCCTTCCACACCGGTGCCGGAATAGTCCCGGGGGTCGAATTTCTCCTGCAGGTTGACCGGGGGGATGTCGGTCGGGATGTCGACGGGCGCCACGACCGTCTGGAATCCCTTGAACGTCGGCACGCCGAGCGGAGGCGGCTCGACCGGCTTGGGTTGCGACTGCGGTTGCGAGACGAACACCAGGGCGGTGTCGACCCGCACCGACGTCGCAGCCTGGCCGACCTGCATCGTCGCGAACGCCACGGACGCGATGATCGCGCCGTGGGCAACAAGTGAAAACGCCCCAGCTTCCATGGGGCGTTTGACGCCGCTCTTGCGTCCCGACTCGATCAGTGTGTCGAACATGGCCCCCTCCGGCGTGCCGTGCCTCAGTTCCAGCATCGGAAAGGACAGATGAATCGAGCGTGAAGACGAAAGGAAGAAAGAAACAACGGCGTGGAGTCCACTCTTCACGGCTGCTTCACCGGGTGGCGGCTAGGCTTTCCTCGTCCAGCCAGGAGGTCTCTATGACGACTGCCACCAGTTACGCCATCGGCCGTTCCGTCGCCCTTCCTTATGACAAGGCGGTCGAGCGGATTCGCGCCACCCTCGCCGAGCAGGGGTTCGGCGTCCTGACCGAGATCGACGTGCGGGCGACCCTCAAGAAGAAGCTCGATGTCGATTTCAAGCGCTACATCATCCTCGGCGCCTGCAACCCACCGCTCGCCTATCGCGGGTTCCAGGAGGAGCTCGACATCGGACTGCTGCTCCCCTGCAATGTGATCGTGTACGAGGAGTCGCCGACCGAGTCCCGCGTCGCGGTGCTCGATCCCGTGGCGCAGCTTGGAATCACCGGCCGCCGGGATCTCGAGCCCCTGGCCAGGGAAGCGCGGGAAAAGCTCGAGAGGGCGCTGGAGCGGGTGTAGCGCGGCTGAGAGCGCTAAAGCACTTCCTGCGGTCGCCGCGGCTCGGCTATCTGTCGCTAAGAGCGACGGGTGCGAACGGCGTTTCCGGCTCCCAATCTGGGATGGCCTCCCGGGGATGGTGTTTGGCCTGTTCCAGCACGTACGCCCTCGCAGACAATAGACTGCCCGGGCTAACGGAAGTGATGCTGTACCCCTTAGCCCAACGCAGTGGTCGAGCTGCTTCCGTGTGGCCCTCCCGGTTCGCCACAGCCGCACTCCCACCCTTCATGCGCTGCAGCAGCTTCGAGATGTTGGTCGTTGGGTGCAGCTGCAAGAGCAAGTGAACATGAGTTTGTACCATTCCCATGGCGTGCACGCCGGCTCGCTCCTGATGCGCTACGGCAACGAGATAGCGCGAAAGAAAACGGGCGATGGTGAGATCGATCGATCGCTTTCGCTCCCTGGTGGTCCAGACGAGGTGGACGTAGATCCGATCGCGCATGGTCGAGAAACTGGGAGCCTGAGGCCCAAGGAACGTGATCGAATTCACGCGAAATGGGCTGTAATCCCGCCGAGCGTTCCGCGCGGCTGAGAGCGCTAAAGCACTTCCTGCGGTCGCCGCGGCTCGGCTAGCTGTCGCTGAGAGCGACACTCGTGCTGGGCCCGTCACCATCGGTGACAGCAGCCGAGTCGCGGCTCTTAGCCGCGAACAAACGAGCACGCGGCCCGGCGCGCACAAGCGAGCATCGAGTTCGTTTGGGCCGCAGGCATCGAACTCGTTTGGGCGGAGGCGTCGCGCTCGTTCTGCGCGGCGCGCGTCGCGCTCGTTCCGCGCGGCTGAGAGC
>DASSIL010000026.1:0-2809 GCA_035691925.1 Gemmatimonadales bacterium | reverse complement strand
CGTGGTCCGGGAGCCGCGCCGCGACGTGCGGCGGCTCGTGGAACGTCACCCCGCGCTCGACCAGCGTTTGGTGCGCCGCCGTGATGTCGTCCACGCGGTAATAGATGATCGACGCGGGATGGTCGAACGCCGGCGCCGACGGCAGCCCCAGCAGCAGGCGGATCCCCGCACAGTCGAAGAACGCCATCTGCGGCACCTCGAACAGCAACCGCATTCCCAGGGTGTCCCGGTAGAACGCGACGGCGCGCGGCAGATCGTGGGCGTTGACCGCGATCTGGCCGATGCGGCCCAGCGACAGCGTCTCGAGCGGCGGCATACCACCCTCTCTTGATTTAGTTAGCATTGCTAACTAAATTGCCGATCCATGACCGAGCGCGCAAGCCCCCCGGCGCCCGCCGTGGTGGCTGACCGGCTCCACTCCGCGGCCATCCACCTGCTGCGCGCGCTGCGGCGCGAAGACCGGGCCCTCGGGGTCGGGCCCGCCAAGCTGTCGGCGTTGTCGGTACTGGTGTTCGGCGGTCCGCGATCGATCGGCGCGCTGGCGCGGGCGGAGCAGGTGCGGCTGCCGACGATGAGCCGGCTCGTCGCGGCGCTGGAGCGTGACGGCCTCGCCACCCGCACGCCCGACCCCGAGGACGGCCGCGCCTCGCGCGTGCACCCCACCGCCCGCGGACGGAGCGTGCTGCGCCAGGGTCGCGCGCGCCGTGTGGCGACGCTGGCGCGGCGTCTCGAGCAGCTGCCCGAGGCGGATCGCGCACTCCTGTCGCGCGCGGCCGAGCTGATCGAAGGACTTACTTGAGAGCGAAACTCTTGCGGACCGTCACCGCCCAGGGACCGCCGGCAAAGCGGCGATACCGGTACGACACCGCAAACTCGGCGACGTCGCCGCGCACCGATCGCGGCGACCCCGTCCGCAGGGCGAGCCCGGCGTCCCCGCCGATTCGTGCCGTCTCCTGCCCGCCGTACCAGGCGCCGCCGTATTCGATGTAGGGAGCGACCCCGACGCCGACCACCCCCCACAGCTGGTCCGCCAGCAGGATGCGGTCCTCGAGCATCGCATACACCAGGCGCGTCCCCGTAAACGCATGCGCGCCGAATCCCCGCGGGCCATTCAGCGTGGCCCAGGGATCGAACGTCGTCCCGGGGCGCTGGCCCTGCATCGCTCCTGCTTCGACGTGCAGCAGCAGCGCTTGGCGCGAGAACGCGAGGCTCGCGACGTCGAGGCTCGCGTGCGTCTGGCCCGAGTCGAGGCCGCTCGGACCGTAGACGCCGTGCGCGTCGCCGCGCACGAGCACGAGCCCCTTGGCCCACCGCGTCGCCACCTGGCCGCTCACGACGGGTCCCAGACCGGCCCTGTTTGCAGCGTATCCCCAAGCCCGCGGTGCCGCCCACACACCAATGGAAAGGGCCGACGACAGGTCGATGTCCTCCTGACGCGCGAATCCGTTCACGTGCTCGTACACGCCGAAGCGGACGCGCGCCGCGTCGATCCCGACGCCGACCGTTCCGAACGACGAGTAGGGTGCGGGGGTCGCCGGCGTGGTCCGGGGGACGTAGTCCTCGCGCCGCCACCCGGCGCCTGCCCAGAGACGCACGTAGCCGTGCGACGTGGCGCGCAGCGCCACACCGCCCGTGAGGCTGAAGACGAGGGCATGCCGCTCGGCGCTGTCCGAAACGACGCCGTCCGTGAAGTCGAGGGTGCGTTGCGTGGCGGCCTCGCCCGCGGTCACGAGGGCCCAGCGGGCGTCGGTGCGATAGAACGGCCGACCGTAGCCCCACACCGCGGCGTTGCCGTCCGACAGGTGACTATAGGCAGCGACGAGCGGCGCATGGCGAAACACGAGGCCGGGGCTCGCGAACTGCAGATCGAGGGAGTGGCGGTCGGGTGTGACGCCGTAGGACGCGCTCACCAGCGTCGCCAGCCCGAGGAAGTTGCGCTCCACCATCGCCGCGCTCCACGTGGTGGAGCCGGCGGAGGAAGCGAAGTTCAGCTGCGGTGACGTGCTCCAGCCGTCCGCGGTCTGAACGCGCAGCGCCAGGCGGTCACCGACCCGCAGCGTGTCGAGCCGCACCGAGCGAAACACGCCGAGCTCCCGCAGCGCGCGCTCGCTCTCGACGAGCCGGGCGGAATCGAGCGGAGACCCGGCGCCCACGAGCAGCAGCCGGCGGATCACCGCCGGATGCGTCGTGATGTGCAGCGCGTTCCCCAGTTTCGCGACGATGGCCGGCGTCCCGTCGGGCGGGTCGAACACGTTGTGCGAAACGACGATCACCGTGTCGATCCGCGGATCGGCCGGCGTCTTCGCCTGGGCTGCGAGCGCCGGCCCGGCGAGCGCGCCGGCCAGCGCCACCGCGAGACTCAGCGCAGCGCGTCGAGGCGCTGGCGCAGCCGGTAGGTCGCGTGTTTGGTCGAATCGTTCCATTCCGTGAAGAATAGCGTCGCGTCGATCCGTCCGACGATCTGGGCGAGCCCCCGTTGCACGATCGTGAACGTCCCGCGCACCGAGTCAGGGCGCAGCGGGCTGCAGAGACAGCTCACCGTGGCATAGGCCGGGATGCGGGCCGGCGGCGGCCCCAGGGGATACGCCGTTCCCCGCTCGAGGGTGCGGATGCTCCCGAGATCGAGGCCGATATGCAGCGCGTACTCGTCCCCGAGGATCGTCTGGTCGGGATTGAAGTCGTAGCGCGCGAGCAGGAGATGGTGCCCGCCGTGCGCCGAATCGAGCGGCGCGCTCTTCAGCCGGATGATGGTGAGGGTCGGATCGGTGTCGACGACGAGGCGGGCGGAGGTCAGCCATTGGGCTTGTTG
>DASSIL010000025.1:0-2261 GCA_035691925.1 Gemmatimonadales bacterium | reverse complement strand
CCGGGGCGCCGCTTCATCGTGCACCAGCACGCCGCGACGCGATTGCACTTCGACCTGCGGCTCGAGCTGGAAGGCGTCCTGAAGTCGTGGGCCGTGCCCCGCGGGCCGTCCGCCGATCCCACCGACAAGCGCCTCGCGGTGCACGTCGAAGACCACCCGATCGAATACGGCGACTTCGAGGGAATCATCCCCGAAGGGAACTACGGTGCCGGCGCCGTGATCGTGTGGGATCGCGGCCTCTGGATCGCGCTCGAAGACCCGATCGAGGGAATGCAGAAGGGGAAGCTGCTGTTCGAGCTGCGCGGCTACAAGCTGCGCGGCGTGTGGACGCTCGTGAAGATCAAGAAGGCGGAGAAAGAGTGGCTCCTCATCAAGGAGCGCGACGCCTACGTCTCAAAAAACGGCGACGCCTTCCCCCCGGGCTCCGTGCTCTCGGGGTTGACGGTGGAAGAGCTGCGCGACGGCAGCAAGAAGGCGGCGCAGCTCGCGGCCGAGCTCAAGAAGCTCAAAGTTCCGGTGCGCGCCGTCCGGGCCGACGATGTCGCACCGATGCTCGCCGAGACCCGCGACGAGCCGTTCTCCCGTGCCGGCTGGTTGTTCGAGGTCAAGCTCGACGGCTACCGCATGCGCGCCGTCAAGGAGAACGGCCAGGCGCGGCTGATCACGCGCAACGGTAACGATTACAGCGCCGCCTTCCCGGAGCTGATCCGTCCGATCGCGGCACTGCCTTATACGAACGTGTTGATGGATGGCGAGCTCGTCATCCTCGACGACGCCGGACGCCCGAGCTTCCAGCGACTCCAGAACCGCGCGCGGATCGGCCGTGCACCCGATATCCGCCATGCGTCGGTCGAGAGCCCCGGGACGTTGTACCTGTTCGACCTGATGGCCCTCGAGGGGTACGACCTGCGGTCGCTGCCGCTGGTGAAGCGCAAGGCGCTGCTGCGCAAAGTGCTTCCGGAGGCGGGACCGCTGAAGTACTCCGAGCACTTCGAGAAGGATGGCGAGGCGCTGTACGACCAGGCGGTCGGGATGGGGCTCGAGGGGATCGTAGCGAAGCAGGCAGACTCTCCCTACAAGAGCGGGCGCTCCGACCTCTGGCTGAAGGTCCGGGCCGACAAGACGGGCGACTTCGTCGTGGTGGGGTTCACCGCGCCCCGAGGCTCGCGGGGCGGGTTCGGCGCGCTGCACCTTGGCGGGTACAGCGACGGGAAACTGGTCTATGCCGGCCGTGCCGGCAGCGGGTTTTCGGCACAGCAGCTCAAGGAGGTCTCGGACAGACTGGAGGCGCTGGCGCTCGATCGACCGGCGTTCGACGGCCCGGTGCCGGCGGAGAAGGAGAGCCGCTGGGTGAAGCCGGAGCTGGTCGCCGAGGTCCGCTACAAGGAGGTGACCGACGACGGCCTGCTGCGCCAGCCGGTGTTTCTGAGATTTCGTGATGACAAGGATCCCGCGGAGTGTGTGCTGCCGGGGAGTGGGGGGTGGGGAGTGGGTCGAGGCGGTGACGAGCCGGAGCCCCTCGCGGCAACGGCGGTACCACTCCCCACTCCCCACTCCCCGCAGTTCACGAATTTGCAGAAAGTCTTCTGGCCTGATGAGGGCTACACCAAAGGCGACCTGATCGAGTTTTACCGCGCCATCTCGCCGTGGATGCTGCCGTACCTCACCGAGCGCCCGCTGGTGCTGACGCGCTACCCGGATGGGATCAACGGCAAGTCCTTCTTCCAGAAGGACGCGCCGCAGTACGCGCAAGGGTTCGTGCGCACCGTGACGATCTGGAGCGAGGACTCGCAGCGCGAGCTCGACTATTTCGTGTGCGACAACGCAGCATCGCTGCTCTACATCGCCAATATGGGCGCCATCCTGCTGCACATCTGGTCGAGCCGCGTCGCCACGCTCGAGACGCCGGACTGGTGCATTCTCGACCTCGATCCCAAGGAGGCCCCGTTCACGGACGTCGTCACCGTCGCCCAGGCGGTGAAGTCGTTGTGCGACGACATCGGCCTGCCGACGGGGATCAAGACCAGCGGCTCGACGGGGCTGCACGTGCTGATCCCGCTGGCGCGGCAGTGCACCTACGAGCAGTCCCGCACCCTGGGAGGCCTTCTGGCGCGTGTCATCGCGAACCGGCTGCCCGAGATCGCGACCGTCACGCGGCAGGTGCAAAAGCGCGGCGGCAAGGTGTACGTCGACTACGTACAGAACGGGCACGGGCGGCTGCTCGTGGCGCCATTCAGCGTGCGGCCGCTGCCGGGCGCACC
>DASSIL010000024.1:0-4570 GCA_035691925.1 Gemmatimonadales bacterium | reverse complement strand
CGGGCAAGCCGCTCGTCATCGTGCTCGAGAATGGCCGGCCGCTCGATATCAACTGGATGGCCGCACACGCCGCCGCGATTCTCGAAGCGTGGTTCCCCGGCGTGGAAGGCGGCAACGCGGTCGCCGACGTGCTGTTCGGCGCCGTGAACCCCGGCGGGAAACTGCCCGTCAGCTGGCCTCGCTCGGCGGGACAGGAGCCGCTCTACTACAATCACAACCTCACCCAGCAGCCGGAAAACAGCCCGCAGTTCACGTCCCGCTATTGGGACATTTCCAGCAAACCGCTCTACCCCTTTGGCTACGGGCTCAGCTATACGACCTTCCGGTTCGCCAACCTGCGGCTGTCGCCGGCCCGCATGCGGCCGGGCGACTCGGTCGATGTCGCCGTCGACGTCACCAACGCTGGATCCGTGGCGGGTGATGCGGTGGCCCAGCTCTACATCCATCAGCGCGCCGGCTCGGCCTCCCGCCCGGTGCGCCAGCTCGAGGGATTCCAGCGCGTCGCGCTGCCACCGGGCGAGACCAGGACCCTCCACTTCTGGTTGCACCGCAACGAGCTGCAGTACTGGAGCCCGCAGGCGAAGACCTGGGTCGTCGAACCTGGTGTCTTCGACGTTTGGGCGGGAGAAGACTCCAACGCGGATCTGCACGGGGAGCTGACCATAGCGCCGTGACTTCTATTCGGCCGGCCCCGGGCGTTTGCGGCGCCGGAACGCCAGCGGTGTCACCCCGAACCAGCGCTTGAACGCTCGATGAAACGCGCTCGGCTCTGAAAACCCCAGCAGATACCCGACCTCGGCGACGGCCAGCGCGCGGTCGTCGAGCAGCTGCGCCGCCACATCGCGGCGCACGGCTTCGAACAGCCCCTTATAGGACACCCCCGCGGCGGCCAATCGCCGCTGCAACGTCCGCGGCGCCATGGCGAAACCGCGTGCCACGGTGTCGAGCGCCACTCCCGGCCGGGCGGCGAGCGCCGCCCGGACCCGCAGAACGATGTCGCCACCCGGCCCGACCGGCGCCGGGACGACCGCGGCGTGACGCTCGAGCACCCGTCGCAGCACGGGATCCCGGCGCCGCAGCGGAACGACCAGCGCTTCACAAGGGAATTCGATGCCGCTCCAGATCGCCGGTGCCCGGACCGGGCAGCCGAGCAGGCGTTCGAGATCGGCGCGCGCTTCCGGCTCACGCATCAGGCTGACGCCGGACACTCTCAGGCGCTCGGCCGTCTCGTCGCGCAGATGATGGATGGCCATGGCCGTCTGATAGAGGGCGATGAACGGATCGTCGCCCGGCTGCACCACGAGGCGGACACCGTCTTTCGCAGTGACGATATCGAAACGGGAGGGGGCGGACGTCACGTGGAAGAAGCGCTGCAGCTGCCGCAGCGCATCGCCCACGGTATCGGTCGTCAGGACGAGATAGTCGAGCAGTGGGTACGCGCCGACCGGTGTCTGGAACGCCACGTGGGCCGCCAGATCCGGTAGACGGCGTTGCGCGAGCGCGCCCCCGAATACTGCCGCGAACGCGCCGCAGGGAACGAGCGCATCGGGATCGTTCAGTTGAGCGCGCCGCACGCCGGCCTGCGCCAGCAGCTGCCCGACATCGTAGTGCATGCGGCCGAGCGCGTCGACCATCACCCGCAGCTGCCCGGCGGGGACATCCGTGGCGCGCGCGGTCAATTCTCTGGCGCGCGCGGTCATCGCGTGCAACTCACTGGGACCGCATCGTGGGGCATGACGTCCAGCTATCATACCGCGGCGCGGGAACCGGTCGCAACACACACGTCCATGAGCTGGTTTTACCGCGGCATGGCGGTCGCCTTCCTGGTAACCGTCATCGTCGGGTTCTCAGCATCCTCGCAGCGGAGAATCGCATCCGGGGCGCCGGGGCTCGAGCCACTCGTCGTCCTGCATGCAACGCTGTTCGCGAGCTGGTTCGTGATCTTCCTCATGCAGACGACCTTCGTGGCGACCGGCCGGGTCGCCACGCACCGGCGCCTCGGTGTGGCGGCCGCCGTCGTGGCGGCGTCGCTGACCGTCGACGGACCCCTCACGGCGATCGCCGCGGCCCGGCGGGGACACCTGGGGCCCGACGGGCTGGCGTTCATGCTGGTGATGATGGTAGACGTGCTCGGGTTCGCGGTGTGTGTCGCCGCCGCCATCTGGTGGCGACGCAACCCGGAGACCCACAAGCGCTGTATGCTGCTCGGCACGACGAGCATGCTGCCACCGGCGATTTCCCGCTGGCCGCTCTTGGCGGGGCATCTGGTCGGCGTTCCGATTGTGCTGCTTGCGTTCCTGGCCGCGGCGCCGCTGCGTGATCTGCTCACGCGGCGCCGCGTGCACCCCGTGAGCCTCTGGGGCGGTCTGGCGCTGTTCGCTTCCGGCCCCCTCCGCCTCGTCATCGCCCACAGCGCGGCGTGGCATCAGGTCGCCCTGTGGCTGATTCACCGCATCTAGGTCCGCCGATCGAACCGCCCCGGCCACCCTGCCCCAAGAGGTCCATTACGCCCCGCACCCCGGGAGGGGTACCGGTCGGCTGACACAACCATCCGCGGGGTTTCGTTGTCTAATCGGCGAACCCTTGCGGAAGGTCCATGCTCCTCACACTGCCGTTCCTAGCCGCCGTCACGTTGGTGCAGGCAGCCGGTCAGGACCCCGATCCCCCCGTATCGAAGCAGATTACGGCGACACGGGCCGCCCAACAGCCCGTCATCGACGGGCGCGACGACGACGCGGTCTGGAAAGAGGCGGCGCCGATCACGGCCTTCCAGGAGTGGCGGCCGAGCGAGGGGGGAAAGCCCAAGCTCCCGACCGCAGCGAAGATCGCATACGACGCCGCCAATCTGTACGTGTTCGTGCGCGCGTTCGATCCGCACCCCGACAGCATCATCACCGTCCTCGCGCGCCGCGACTACTTCACGCCGGCCGACATGATCTGGCTGTTTGTCGACTCCTATCACGACCGGCGCACCGGCTTCGAGTTCGGGGTCAACCCGTCGGGGGTGAAGCTCGATGCCCAGATCTTCAATGACGGCAACGAAGACTTCGCCTGGGACGCGGTGTGGGATGTCGCCACGCGCATCGACTCGCTCGGCTGGACGGCGGAGTTCCGGATCCCGCTCTCGCAGCTCCCCTATGGCCGCCAGCGCGACCACACCTTCGGCTTTACGGTGGACCGCGACATCTACCGCTACTCCCAGCGCGTCAGCTGGCCGTTGCTGCACCAGTCGCAGGCCGGCTTCGTGTCGCAGTTCGGAGAGATCGCCGGGCTCGAGGACCTCGAAGCACCGCGGCGGCTCGAAGCAGCGCCGTATTTCGTGACCAAGAACGTGTCGCAATTCACCGCGACCGGCATCGGCCGCCAACAGGATCTCACGATCGGTGGCGACCTGAAATACCTCGTCGCGTCGAACCTGAAGCTCGACGCCACCGTCAATCCCGACTTCGGACAGGTCGAGGCCGACCCGGGCGTGCTCAACCTGTCGGCGTTCGAGACGTTCTTCCGCGAGCAGCGGCCGTTCTTCGTGCAAGGCGCGGGCACGTTCCAGTTCAACGTCAACTGCACCGCCGTGAACGACTGCAGCACCGGCGAAGGGCTCGTCTACTCTCGCCGCATCGGCCGGGCGCCCGAGCTCGCCGGCGTCTACTCCGACACGACGTCGGCCGCATTCACCACGATCCTCGGCGCCGCCAAGCTCACCGGGCGGCTGCCGGGGGGATTGGCGATCGGCGCACTCGACGCCGTGACCGCGCACGAGACGGGCGTCGGCGGTGTCACGATCGAGCCGACGACCAATTATGGCGTGCTGCGGCTGCGCCAGGATCTGCGCGGCGGCGAGTCGAGCATCGGCGGCATCGTCACCGCGGTGAATCGCGACAACGATTCCTGGACCAGCCCCTATCTGCACTCGACCGCCACTGTCGGCGGCGTGGACTTCCGCCACCGCTTCCCCGGCGGCCGCTTCGAGCTGTCGGGTTCGGTCGACGCCAGCCGGGTGTCGGGCAGCGCCCAGGCGATCGCGGCAACCCAGCAGGATGCAACCCACTACTACCAGCGCCCCGACGCGGGCCTGCGCTTCGATTCGACGCGCACGGCGCTCGCCGGCGACGACGAGATGCTGCAGTTCGGGAAGGTGGGAGGTGCCCACGTCCTGTTCCAGACGAACGTCGAGCGCCGCTCGCCGGGCTTTGAGATCAACGACCTCGGGTACCTGCAGCGTGCCGATCAGGTGGCGTGGAGCACGTGGGCCGGCTACTTCGACCGCCATCGCCGCGCGTTCTATCAGCGATTCCAGTGGAACTTCAACTGGTGGCAATACTGGACGACCGGCGGGCTCCCCGAGGAGCGCGCGTTCAATACCAACACGCACACCACATTTCTCAACACCTGGTCGCTCCACTTCGGTGGGACGATCGGACAGCTAGGAGCCACGTACTGCTACTCGTGCGCGCGCGGTGGACCGGCGGTGCGCCAGGATCCCTACATCTCACCGTGGCTCGGGATCAACGGCGATGACCGCAAGGCGGTCGTGCCGTACGTGTGGATCAACTACTATCAGGGCGACGGC
>DASSIL010000023.1:0-7856 GCA_035691925.1 Gemmatimonadales bacterium | reverse complement strand
TCGCGTACGGGCTGCTGGATACCGCTGCGATGGGGCTTCTCACCCGGTACACCTTCGCCTGGTACATGCGGACGTTCGGGCTCCCCATGCTGATGTTCCTGCTGCTCGCGCAGCACGGCTTCGGCCTGCGGGAGTTTCGGGCGTTGGTGCGTTCGCTCCTCGCCCTCGGTGCCTACATGGCGTTCGTCTCGATCGCCGAACGCGTCGGATGGTACAACTTCATCGTACCGTCGTGGATCAGCGCCCCGCCGCCGGACGCCGCCGGTCCTTCTTTGGCAGCCGTGCTGTATCCTGGGCGTTCCGGAGGTGTCCTGATGCAGCCGGCGTGGAACGGCCTCGCCCTGAGCCTCATCTTGTGCCTGGCGATCCTGTCCGTCCGCCTGTCCACCGGGAGGAGTCGATGGGTCGGAGGAGTGGTGGGCTTCCTCTGTCTCATTGGGATCTTCTTGTCCTACACCCGCGCTGCCTGGCTGGCCTGTGCATTCGCGTCGCTGGTGCTGTTCTGGAGGCCTTCGGCCACCCGCGCCAAGACTCGGCTGAAGCGTTTCAGTGTGGTTGCCGCGAGCGCCCTCCTGATCGTCACGTTGGCCCTGCTTCCGGATACGACCGCGCGGCAGCGGATCGGCGACTCCGACACGGTGTTGTTCCGGTTCAACCTCTGGGAGGCCGGAGTCGGGATGGTGGCCGATCGACCACTGGTCGGCTCCGGATTCGGCAGTTTCGGGGGCAATATCGCGGACTATCAGCAGGACATGACGGTGGGTGCGCCGACGAACTTTAGCGCCAGCCCGTCGCACAACACGTTGCTCAACGTGCTCGTCGAGCTGGGATTGATCGGGATGGTTCTCTATGTGGGCACGCTCGTCGTGATGCTCCGCTGGGCCAGGGCTGCCGCCCTCCAGCGCTGGGGCCCGGAAGGGGCGGTGTGGGCGACTGTCTTCTTCGGGGTGTACGTGATTCAGGCGCAATTCGCGTTCGCCCATGAGCCGACCACCAATCAGATCTTCTTCGGGGTGTTGGGGGCCGTCGCGGGACTGCTGTGTCGCGATCCAGTTGTTCCGAGGCGAGCGCCCACGGTGGCGCGCTGGCCCAGGACGACTGCCGCGTCGCCCCTGCAATGGGGCGTGGCGCGGCGACATCCGTCTCGTACGCCAACGAATACGGTCTGAGCGTGAACAGGATGCTGCTGTCCCGCCGGATGCCCAGTGCGCGGGTCGACCCTCCCGGTGACGGAGTGATGGCGTTGACGCCCGCCGGAACGGCTTCCGCTCCCCGCACTACGCGGATGATCAGGGCCGCCGTCATTTCCTATTCGAGCTTCGTCTGCCTCTTCATCTCCAGCGTGATGGCCTCACGACTGCTGGGGGTGGAGGGAAAAGGGATTTTCAGCCTTTTCCTGGCGACCGTCACCGGACTGATGATCGTGGCGACGTTCGGCGTGCCACAAGGTCAGATGTATCACGCGAGCAAGAATCAGGAATGGCTGCGCCACTTCATGGCGAACGCGGTTCCGTTCTCGATGGTGACCGGTGGAGTCATCGCCCTCGTGTACTTCGCCGGTGGTCGCGCGCTGGGCCTCAGGCAGGTGACGACCCTCGGGTGGGCGGGGTTGGTGGCCGGTGTGATCGCCGTTCCGGTGGGTGTGCTGCTCATGTATCAGCGGCAGTACTTTCTCACGCTGCACCGCTTTGAGCTGGCGAAGGCCGCCGGCGCTGCGTCGGCCACGCTCCCGTTGTTCGGGTACCTCGGTCTCTACGCTGCCGGACACGCCACGGTCAGTACCTTCATGGGAGCCTTCAGCGCCTCGCAGCTCCTCTGTTTCGCAATCTTTCTAATCCCTGCTCGTCACGTTGGCCCCGTGCAGGCGCGATTCTCGCTGGAGCTCGCGCGCCGTTCATTGACATTCGGTGCCCGGCAGTATGCGAGCGACATCGCTTCCTACCTCATGAGTCGCTTGGACTTCTTCATCGTGACGCTGTACCTCGGGGCAACCGGACTGGGGTTGTACTCCGTCGCGGTGGGTTTGGCGGAGATCATCGTGCGACTTTCGAATGAGATCGGGACGATGCTGTATCCCGTGTTTGCGCGCGGCGACCTGAAGTCGGGCCAACCCGCCGCGGCCCTCCGCATCATGACGCTCATGGCCATCGTCCTGGCCACGGTGCTCGAGCTGGTCAGCGGACCCCTCGTACGTGTGCTCTATGGTGCGGCCTTTGCCGATGCGGTTCCGGCGTTTCGGTGGATCGTGCTCGGCACGGTCGCGTGGAGTACGACACACGTTACGTGGACCTACGTCTCCTCCACCGGGCGCCCGGGCGTTGGGGTGTTCGTCTTTGGCTTCGCGACAGTGGTGGACGTGCTGCTCAACCTCATCCTGCTGCCGCACCTGGGCGTGGTCGGTGCCAGCATTGCGGCGACGACATCGTACTTCGCCGCCGGGGTGGTCTTCTTCCACCTCTTTCGCGGCGCGGAGCGGTGCAGCATCCGCAGCGCACTCGTGCCGCGGTGGTCGGACCTGCGGTTGGTGTGGCGCGCCTTCGCTGGGGTGCGCGAGGGTGTGTTGCGGGCAGTGGGCCATCGCCCGGCGCCGGCGGTTGCGCCGTGACGAACCCCGCGCGCCCGGTCATCGGGTATGTCGTCGGCAGCTACCCGGAGCTGACCCAGACGTTCGTGTTGCGGGAGGCCGCCGCCCTGCGAGCCCGCGGGTTCGACGTGATCATCTTCGCGGTCAAGCGGGCGCCGTTACCCGGGGTGGAGCGTTCCGTGGGTCAGCCCGGGGAGACCGTCGTGTATGCCCGGCCCGACTGGTTCTGGCGTCACATCTGGGCCAACGTGTGGGCGCTGCTGCGTCATCCGCGTCGCTACCTTGCAGCCTTGCGCCCGTTCCGAGCGGGCGTATGGGAGCGCCCCCCCCGCACATCCTTGCAGACGCTGTATCACTTCCACTGCGGCATCGGATTCGTGGGGATGATGCGTGCGAGAGGCGTGTCCCACCTGCACTGCCACTTTACGACCGGTAGCAACATTGCCCTCGCCGTCAATCTCTACGCGGGTATCCCGTTCTCCTTCTCGGCGCACGCATCGGGCGACATCTACATGCAGCCGACGCTGCTCGACCTCAAGCTGGCCCGGGCCTGGTTTGCGGTGCCGGTGTGCGAGTACAACCGGCGCTACCTGAACGCGGTGACCGCGCACCGCCATGCCGGGAAACTGCGCACCATCTACAACGGCATCGACCTGGCAGAGGGGGAGCGATGGCTTCCGGCGGGGAACCGGCCGGGGAACGCTACGGGCGAGGCGAGCGAGCTGCGCATTGTTTCCATCGGCAGCCTCGTGGTCATGAAGGGCCACGGCACGCTGGTCGAGGCCTGCCGGTTGCTCCGGGAACGCGGCCATCGCGTCAGATGCGATATCATCGGCGCCGGGCCGGAACAGGCAACCCTCGCCTCGCTCATCACCGAGACGGGGATGGCGGATGCGGTCCGACTGCGCGGCCCCCTTCCGCTGCGCGACGTCTACGCCGCTCTCGGGGAGGCCGACGTATTTGCGCTGCTTTCGGAGATCGGTGTGGACGGCTACCGGGATGGGTTCCCGACCGTGATTCTCGAAGCCATGTCTGCGGGGCTCCCGGTCGTTTCCACGTGGATCTCGGGCACGCCCGAGATGGTGCTGCACGAGGAGACCGGCCTGCTGCTGCACGAGCGCGATGCCGCGGCTGCGGCCGATGCGTTCGAGCGGCTGCTCGAGGACGAGACGCTGCGGTGGCGTATGGGGTCGGCCGGGCGGCGTCGGGTTGAGGAGCGATTCCAGTTAGACCAGAGTGCTGCTCGGCTGGCGGCGCTGTTCGATGCCGTCGTCACAGGTCAGGATCTTCCGGCCCTTCCGGCGATCGAAGCTCGCTTTGCGAGCGATAACGACGCGCGCAGTCTCGTGCGAGGCTGACATGGTGCCCAGCGGCTCCCCGCGACGCGTGGTGATCGTCGAACGTCGGCTGACCCACTACCGCGTCCCGCTGTATGAGCGGTTGCGGGAGCTGCTGGCCGAGCGGCAGATCGATCTCGCGGTGCTGGTGGGAACCGCGACGCCCGAGGAGTTGGCAAAACGTGACGGTGGCCACTTGCCGTGGGCGACGGTCATCCCCACACACTATTTCCTGTCGGGGAGCCTGTGCTGGCAACGGTTCAACGGGCATCTGCACGATATCGATCTCGTGGTGATGGACCACCAGAACAAACTCTTGTACAACCACTGGCTGCTCTGCGGCCCACGCCGTTTTCGCGTGGCCTTATGGGGACACGGCCGCAATATGCAAGGGCATGCCGGTAGCCTGAGCGAGCGGTTCAAGCGGTGGACGATCTCCAAGGCCGATTGGTATTTCGCCTATACCCAGATCTCCGTGGACGTGGTCGCGAGCGCCGGATTCCCCGTCGCGCGAATCACCAACCTGAATAACTCGATCGACACTTCGAATCTGAGCCACGACCGGGATTCGATCGCTCCCGGCGAGATCGCTGTCCTCAAGCGCGACTTGGGCCTTACTGGGAAACCGGTGGGCGTGTTCATCGGGTCCCTGTTCGCGGAAAAGCGGTTGGATTTCTTGCTCGAAGCCGGCCGGCGGATTCGCCGACGTCTGCCGGAGTTCCAGTGCCTCATCATCGGCGATGGCCCGGAACGAGAGAAGATCCGGAAATGGACCGCGGCCCATGACTGGGTGCACTGGGTCGGCGCCCGGCGGGGGCGCGAGAAGGCCCTGTTTCTCGGGTGCGCAGAAGTGATGCTGAACCCCGGGATGGTCGGCTTGGGGATCCTCGATTCCTTCGTGCTCGGCATTCCGCTGGTCACGACGGACTGTGGCATCCACTCGCCGGAAATCGCCTATCTCAGGTCCGGCGAGAACGGAGTGATGACGCCAGACAACGTTGATGCGTTCGCCGTGGCCGTGTCCGCATTGTTGGGTCATCCTGTCGCGCTGGCGGGCATGCGTCAGGGGTGCGTCGACAGCGCGCGCGATTTCCGGATCGAGACCATGGCGGATCGCTTTGCCGACGGCATCGTCACGGCATTGGCCACTCCGAGGCAACGCTGAAGCCGCCGCGGACCATTTTCACGACCTCGTGGGACGACGGGCATCCACTGGACGCGCGTCTGGCCGACGTGCTGTCGCTGCTCGGATTTCGGGGAACGTTCTATGTACCCGTGTCCAACCGGGAAGGCCTGCCGGTGATGCCGCCGGCAGAGCTGCGGCGTCTGGACCAGGTATTCGAGATCGGGTCGCACACCATCGATCACTGCTACCTGTCATCGGTTGGTACCGGGGAGGCGCTCCGGCAAGTCGGTGGGGGAAAAGACCAGATCGAGCAGATCCTGGGGCACGAAGTCAGCGGCTTCAGCTATCCCGGAGGCCACCATACCGCGGAGCACCGACACATGGTGATCCAGTGCGGGTTTGAGTACGCTCGAACGACTTCGACGTTTCGCCGAACACCGCCAGTCGATCCGTTCGTCATGGCGACGACGATCCAGTACTACCCCCATCCACGCGACATGTACGTGCGGCAATTCATCAGTCGGGGTGCATGGAGGGAGCGGACGGGGTTGTTCCGTGTCGCCATGATGCCGGGTGACCTCATGTCGCGGCTGCGGCGGATGCTGGATCACGTGTGTCTGCTGGGTGGCGTATTTCACTTATGGGGGCACTCGCAGGAGCTCGATCGGTTCAATGGCTGGCGGCAGCTGGACAGCTTTCTGCGCTATGCGGCCGAGCGCGTGCCGGCCGAGGATCGGTTGAGCAACGGCGAGGTGCTGCAGCATGTCGCGGTCTAGCGCCGATCCGGTGACACCGCCCTGCGACGGGCGCCTGCGGGTGCTGGTGGCGCACAACGCGTACCAGCACCGAGGGGGAGAGGACGGGGTGGTGGAGGCGGAGGTGTCCCTGTTGCGCGCGCGGGGCCATACGGTCGAGCTCTACCTGCGGCAGAACGACGAGTTGCACGACATGGGGGCGTGGGCGGCCGCCAAGGACACTGTGTGGTCGTCGCGGACAGGAGCCGACGTGGCGCGCCTCGTTGCGGATTTCCAGCCGCACGTGATCCACGTACATAACACATTCGCGTTGATCTCTCCGTCGGTGTATGCCGCTGCCGCCAGCGCGCGGGTGCCCGTGGTGCAAACGCTCCACAATTTCCGCTTGCTGTGCCTCCAGGCGATGTTCCTCCGCGAAGGGCGGGTGTGCGAGGACTGCCTCGGCGGCATGCCGTGGCGCGGCGTGCTGCGCCGCTGCTATCGCGGCTCGGCACCCCAGTCCGCTGTGCTGGCCGCGACGATCGGCCTGCACCGGGCGATCGGGACGTATCGGAAGAACGTCAGCCGCTACATCGCGTTGACCGAATTCAGTCGCACCAAGTTCATGGCGGGCGGGTTGCCGGGTGAGCGGATTTCCGTCAAGTCGAATTTCGCGGACCTGCCGGTGCTGGACCACAGACGGATTCGCACGGGCGCGCTGTTCGTTGGACGGCTCGCACCGGAGAAGGGGACGCAGGTGCTCGCACGCGCTGCCGCGACACGTCTGCCAGCGGTCATCGATGTCATCGGCGCCGGTCCGGAGCGGTCATCACTCGAGGCAGGGCCCGGCATCCGCCTGCTCGGTTCGCAAACGCCCCAGACGGTCTACGCCAAAATGCGTGAAGCGGCCTACCTCGTCGTGCCGAGCGTCTGTTACGAGAATTTCCCCCTGACCGTGGTGGAGGCATTTGCGAACGGTCTTCCGGTGATCGCCAGCCGGTTGGGGGCCATGGCCGAGCTCGTCCGGGACGGTGAAACGGGCGTGCTGTTCGAAGCCGGCAGCGCCGAGGATCTCGCGCGGACCATGGCGTGGGCCGATGCGCATCCGGGAGATATGACTCGCATGGGCCGGGCGGCTCGCGATGAATACGAGCTGAAGTACACCCCGGACAGGAATTACGCGGCGCTGATGGACATTTACCGGGCAGCGATCACCACGATGCAATAGGGGTTTTCCGTGGCCCAATCGGGCAATGACGCGTGGAAGTATGCAGTACTGGTCCTGTTTGTCGGTGCGTCGGTAGAGGCGCTGGGATTTGCGGCCTGCAAGGTGCTCGCGCGTCAGGGGCTGATGTACGATCCGGCGCCGGCGGCGACGAGTTACACGGCGTATCTCGCCGAGCGCGACACGTTGCTCGGGTGGCCGGCGCCGGGGACGCGCGGCCACGGTGAGATCGACGCCACCGGGTCACGCCTGGTGCCGACGTTCCCCGATCCCGCCACCAGGAATTGCGTGGCGATCTTCGGAGACTCGTTCACCTGGGGCGAGGAGGTATCGCCGGAGGACGCGTACGGAAACGTGCTGGCGCGTGCGCTGGGCTGCCGCGTCGCCAACTTCGGCGTGGGAGGCTATGGCACCGACCAGGCGCTGCTGCGCTATGAGCAGCTGCAACCGCAGGCCCGGGTCATCGTATTGGGATTCTTCTCCGACGATATCGTCCGCGACGTGAACCAGGATCGCGCTTTCCTCGACAACACACGTCTGGGCCTCAAGCCGCGGTTTCTGGTCACGAACGGTGTGCTCGAGCTGGTGCCGTTGCCGACCATGACCGAGGACCAGTACGCGCACATCGGCGCCTCCGCCGCCACGCTGCTGCCGTACGACTATTTCCGGCCTGGCGGCCCGTCGGGCCTCGTCTCCCTGCGCTTTCCCTTTACCATCTCGGCGATCCGCGCACTGTGGCATTATCGGGTCAGGGCCGCCTTGCGCCACGAGGCGTCCTACGCCGAGTTCTACCGACCCGAGAACTCCTCCGGGGCATTGCAGGTCACCGTGGCCATCCTGCGGCGGTTCG
>DASSIL010000022.1:0-2886 GCA_035691925.1 Gemmatimonadales bacterium | reverse complement strand
AAGCACCCTTCGATCGTGGCATTCTACGCCCACGGCCATCAGGTCATGCTCGGCTTGGGCCTGCCGCAGAGCTTCGTGCAGATACAGGAAGCGGGCGACCCGGAGAGCAAGCCGGCCCTGCTCACCGTCGGCGATGCCGCGGCCGATGGAGCGGTGGCCTTCTTTCTTTTGGGCTCGCAGCAAACCGAGGTCCCGCGCCGCAACCTCATTCCGGCCGCCTCGGCGCAACTCGTCGCCCGGCAGTTCCTGACTACCGGGAAGGTCCCGGAGGACGTGACGTGGGAGCGGGCCTAGGCCCTCGATTCCTGCTCGCCGCGCTCGGCCTCTCGGCTGGCGCATGCGGCGAGGGCACGACGTCTCCTCTGTTCCCGGCGATGCGACTCGTCTTCGGCGTAGAGCCCACGACGACCGAGGGGAACGTCGTGATCGTCCCCGCGCCGCAGGTCGCGATCCAGGACCAGGCGGGCAACATCGATCGTCACGCAACTACCGCGGTCACCCTGAGCCTCGGGCCGAACGCGAGCGGGGCGACGCTGATCGGAACTACCACCGTCAACGCCGTCGCCGGTGTCGCGACGTTCTCGGACGTCCGGGTCGACCGGCCCGGGAGCGGCTACAGGATGGTGGCCCGGGCCGTCTCGGTGCCGGACGAGCCGAGTACGTCGTTCGATATCCACGTGACCTTCGTGCAGGTCACCGTCGGGATCTTCCACAGCTGCGGGCTCACGCAGCGTGGCTTCGCGTATTGCTGGGGATTGAACAGCGTCGGGCAGGTGGGCGACAGCACCCACGTGCAGCGCCTGCGCCCGGCGCTCGTCAAGGGCGGGTGGACGTTCACGCAATTGAGCGCTGGCGGCGATCACACCTGCGGCCTCACCCCGAGCGGGACCGCGTACTGCTGGGGGAGCAACTTCTCGGGGCAAGTGGGCGACAGCTCGATGGAAGACCGGGTGACCCCCTCCCCCGTCGCCGGCGGCCTCGCCTTCGCGCAGCTCTCCGCAGGTTCGTTCCATACCTGTGGGCTGACGTCGACGAACACCGCGTACTGCTGGGGATCGAACGTGTTCGGCGCGCTGGGCGATGGCACGGGGAGCTTGAGCCGCGTGCCGGTGCCCGTCTCCGGCGGCCTGCACTTCACCCAGCTGAGCGCCGGCGGCGTCCACACCTGCGGCATCGCCGCCGCCAACACCGCGTACTGCTGGGGGTGGAACGGCGGCGGGCAGGTGGGCGACAGCACGACCATCATGCGGCTCGTGCCCACGCCGGTCTACGGCGCATTGCCCTTCGCCGAGATCAGCGCCAACCCTGGATCGGATGTCGAGGGACACACCTGCGCCATCACGACCGGCAATGTCGCGTACTGCTGGGGGACGAACCGGAACGGGGAGCTGGGGGACAGCACCATCACGGGGCACCTGATTCCCGTCCAGGTATTCGGCACGCTGCAAGTCGCATACGTCGGGGCGGCTCGCGGCTACGGCTGTGCGTTGACGAGCGGGCAGGCGCTGCACTGCTGGGGGATCAATGCCGATGGCGAGCTGGGAGACGGCACCACCAATTCGCATCTGACCCCGCGTCCTGTCTCCGGCTCCCTGTCGTTTGTCGAGGTGAGCGCCCGGTTCGACCATGCGTGCGGAGTCACCGTCGATCACCTAGTGTACTGCTGGGGCACGAACGACCACGGCCAGCTCGGCGACGGCACCGGCATCCCGCGCCTTGCCCCCACGCCGGTGATTCAATGACCGCGCGCCGCTACAGCGATACCGAGATCGCGGCGATCTTCCGCGCCGCCACCGAGGGCCCGCAGCCGCTGCCGCGCGAGGTGTCGCGCGAGGAAGGCTTGAGCCTCACAGAGCTGCAGGCGATCGGCCGCGAGGTCGGCATCGACCCCGCAGCCGTGGCGCAGGCCGCGCACGCCCTCGACGTACGGCGCGGCGCCCAATCCCGCACCTTCCTTGGACTGCCGATCGGCGTCGCCCGGACCGTCAACCTCAACCGGCAGCTTTCGGACGACGAGTGGGAGCGGCTCGTCGTACAGCTGCGCGAGGTGTTCAATGCCCGCGGCGTCACGCGATCGGACGGCACGCTGCGGCAGTGGACCAACGGCAATTTGCAGGTGCTGCTCGAGCCGACGGAGACCGGACATCGCCTGCGGTTCGGCACGCTGCACGGCGGGGCGAGTGCGATGATGGGTGCGGGGCTGGTCACACTGGGTGTCGCAGGGGTGGTCGTGATCTTAACTTCGATCAGTGGACACCTTGGTAACGCCGTCGCCGGCATCGCATTCCTTGCGGCCGCGGGGCTCGGCATGATCGCGAGCGGCGCACTGCGGCTCCCGCGGTGGGCGCGACTACGCGGGCGTCAGATGGAAGCGATCGCTACGCAGATGGCCCTTCCGCCGCAGCCGGTCGATTCCCCGGAGCCGCCACCGGACGCCGGAGGTTAGAGGCCCGGCAAATTGCTGGTGTGATCGTCCCGATCGACATGCACGAACGCCTCGGCGGCGGCGACGCCGGCCTCGCGCCCGCGCCACTGAGCCATGACCTCGTGGTGCTCCCGCCAGATGCCGCGGCCGTCCTGACTGACGTGCGCGAACAGCGCCGTCTTCTTCTGTTCCAGAACCTGCGAGATATCGACGTAGGTGTTGGGGAGGAAGCCCTGCGTCTGGCTGCCGGCGTTGACCTCGAAGAAATAGAGACGCGCCGTCCGCTGGCGCATCCAGGCACGGATCGTGAGGATGCTCGCGACCTGGTGGTCCATGTGGGTGTCGACCGGCCAGTGGGTGAACACGATGTCCGGGTTGGCAGTGCTCAGGAACCGGCTCATCGCGTCGACGTGCGTGTGATTGAGCTCGGTGGCGCCGTCGATCTGCCCAAAGAACGCCGC
>DASSIL010000021.1:0-38685 GCA_035691925.1 Gemmatimonadales bacterium | reverse complement strand
ACCCCTCCTTGCGGCCCGTCTCCCCGGCTGCCACAATAGCGGCTTCATTTTTTTGCCACTGGCAGGACGGAATTCGCAGCCAGGAGGGAGTATGGGTAAACGCACGTTGTTTGGACTCATCTTGGTGCTCCTCGCGCTCGGGGCCCGGGACGCGCGGGCGCAGGCTCGGGTGATCACGGGCAAGGTGACCAGCGCGCAGACGGGACAACCGATAGGCGGCGCGACCGTCTCGGTGCTCGGCACCGTCATCGTCGCCGTGTCGAACGCGCAGGGCGACTACTCGCTCGCGGCCCCGGAAGGCGCGGTCAACATTCTGTCGCGTTCGATCGGCTACAAGCGCAAGCAGGTGCAGATCGCGGCCGATCAGTCGACCGCCGACATCGCGCTCGACCAGGACATCTTCAATCTCGAGGCCGTCGTCGTCACCGGCCAGGCCACGAGCGTCGAGCAGAAGAATCTGGCCAACGCCGTGACCTCGGTGACCGGCACAGCGCTGAACGGCGCGCCCACGTCGACGATCGAAGGGGCGCTGCAGGGGAAGATCCCCGGCGCGCTGATCCAGGACAACTCGGGCGCTCCGGGCGGCGGCGCCCAGATCAACCTGCGCGGCGTCTCGACGATCAACGGGACGGCCGATCCGGTGATCGTGGTGGACGGGATGATCATCAGCAACGCCGCCATCGCCAACAACCTGAATGCGATCACCAACGCGGCGGGGGGCGGCAACGCGTCGAACCAGGACAACCCCGTCAACCGGATCGCCGATCTGAACCCCGCCGACATCGAAAAGGTCGAGGTGCTGAAAGGCCCCTCGGCGGCGTCGATTTACGGTGGCGCGGCCAACTCGGGCGTCATCGTGATCACCACCAAGCGCGGGCAGACCGGCGCTCCGCGCTTCCACGTGACGCAGCGGCTGGGCGAGTTCGGCGTCCTCAACGTCCTCAAGTCACGGGTCTTCAAGGATTCGGCGGAAGCCGACGCCGTGTACGGCAGCTCGGCGCAGGCCTACTGTACCGGTTCCGGCGGCGCCTGCCCGTATTTCGACAACATCTCGCCGCTGTGGGACCATCATCCGCTGTCCACCGAGACCGACGCCAGCGTGAGCGGCGGTAACGACGCGACGCGCTACTTCGTCTCCGGGCTCGTGAAGCGCGACGGCGGCATCGCGCCCAACACGGGCTACGACAAGCAGGCGCTGCGCGTAAACCTCGACCAGCAGATGGGCACCCGCTGGAGCATCGGGGTGCAGACGCAGGCAATCCACAGCCTGTCGAATCGCGGCATCTCGAACAACGACAATAGCGGCACGAGCCCCTATCTCGTCTTCCCGTTGACGCCGAGTTTCGTGAATCTCGCGCCCACGGGCCCGAAGATCACGGACTATCCACGCAACCCGTTCGAGCGCAGCAACCCGTTGCAGACGTACGCTTTCTTCAAGAATGCCGAGGACGTGTGGCGGATTTTCGCCATGACCCAGCTGAAGTTCGACGCCATCACGACCGCGCAGCACAATCTGCGGTTCACCGCGACGGGCGGCCTCGACAACTTTTCACAGCGCAACGACATCTACTCCCCGCCGGAGCTGTACTTCGAGTCCAACGATGGGCAGCCCGGAACCGTCGTGCTGGGCAAGACCCAAAACACGAACGTCAACCTGCTGGGGAGCGGGGTGTACACCTACACCCCGTCGTCGGGATCGCTCACCGCGACCACGTCGGCGACGGTGCAGTACATCAACACGAGCCTGAACTTCTCGAACATCGTCGGCCGTGACATCCTGACGGGCCTGCAGAACGTCGACAAGGCCGCCAACATCACGAACCTGACGCAAAACGAGACCCCGGTGCGCGATGTGGGCGTCAGCCTCCAGGAAGAGGTGCTGGCGATGAACCAGCGCCTGTTGCTCACGGGCGGCGTCCGCGGTGACCGCTCGAGCCGCAACGGCGACGTGAACAAGTTCTTCTTCTATCCCAAGTTCGCGGCGTCCTATCGGCTCCTGGCCGTCGGCGGGCCGTCGAACGAGATCAAGCTGCGCGGCGCGTACGGCCAGACGGGCACGCAGCCCAATTTCGGCAACAAGTTTTCGCCCAACCTGACCGGCACGATCGACGGGCAGTTCGGCAGCTTCTCGGGCATCGCGGCGGGCTCGGCCGACATCAAGCCCGAGCGGCAGGCGGAAATCGAGGGGGGCGTGGACGCGACGCTCTCCAACGGGCGACTGATCGCGAACGTCACTGTGTTCAACAAGACGGTGACCGATCTGCTGCTCACCACGGCGCCGGCGCCGTCGAGCGGCGTCGCCACGCGCATCCTCAACGGCGGCAAGCTCCGCGACCGCGGGCTCGAGGCGTCGCTCGGCTACGCACTCGCCCAGCGTGCGGATTTCAACTGGATCCTGCGCACGAATTTCACGATGACGCGGAGCAAGGTGATGGAGCTGCCGGTGCCGACGTTCCAGCCGCCGCTCGGCTTCGGAACCTCGCTCGGCACGTTCCAGATCGAAGTCGGGAAGTCCGCGACCCAGATCGTCGGGAACGACAGCACCGGCGCCGTCGTGGCCCTGGGCGATGCCAATCCCGACTTCCAGCTGTCGCTCGGCAGCGACCTCACCTACAAGAACCTGAGCTTCAGTTTCTTGTGGGACTACAAGAAGGGCGGTGACGTCATCAATCTGACGGAGCTGCTGTTCGATCTGTTCCAGAACAGCCGGGATTGGAGCACGGTCGGGGATTCGACCGGGCTGCGTCCCGCGCATCTCGGTGGGCAGCAGCGCCTCAACGAGTTCTTCAAGGGCAACACCTACCCGTACGTCCAGGACGCGTCGTACATCAAGTTGCGCGAGGCGAGTCTGTCATTCCGCCTCCCGCAGACGGCGGTGGCCCACCTGTTCGGTGATCGTGTAAGGGGCGCGACGATCTCGCTCTCGGGACGGAACCTGATCCGGATCCTGCCGACACAGTATCGCGGCATCGATCCCGAAGTGTCGAACTTCGGGAATCAGCCGATCGGCCGGAATATCGACGTGGCGCCGTTCCCGCCGAGTCGCAGCTTCTTCTTCTCCATCGATCTCGACTTCTGAGCGAGGACACCACCATGAAAGCGACCCGCATCCTGATCGCGCTCTCGGTGCTCGTTTCGGGAGCCTGCAACTTCGACATCGCGGACCCCAACAACCCGGGTCCGATCGGCAACGACCCGTCGCCCAGCCAGGTGGGAGCGGCGGTGACCGGTATCCTGATCGCGTCCCGCGCCCCCGTAGGGGGCTGGAACCTGATCTCGGGGATTCTCGGCCGCGAGGCATACCGCTTCGACGGCTCGGAGCCCCGCTTCATCAGTGAACTGCTGCACGGTCCCCTCGATCCGGGCGACGGATTCGGCGGCGGCCAGTGGGCCGGGGAATACAGCGCCATCCGGAGCACGTATCAACTGATCGACGTCATCGGTACGGCGACCGCGTATTCCCCCGGCGATCAGGACGCCGTGCGCGGGGTTGCCGAAACGATGCAGGCATATGAGTTCCTCCTGGTGCTCATGGCGCGCTCGCAGGACTCGATTCCGGTGGCGGTGGACCAACCGCTCACGGCGAATCCGGCGCCATTCGTCTCGAACGATTCTGCCTATGGTTTCGTCTCGAGCCTGCTCGACGCGGCCGACGGCCACCTCGCCTCAGGCGGCGCCACATTCCCGGCCGGGGTCACCCTGCCGAGCGGGTTTGCGGGCTTCGATACGCCGGCGACGTTCCGGAAATTCAACCGCGCCCTGAAGGCGGCTGTGGAGGTGTATCGCGGCAGTCTGGGGTGTGGCGCGCCGTGCTACACGACGGCGAAGACGCTGCTCGAAAACGGGTCCACGTTCGTGGACACGTCGGCGAGCGCTGACGTGAGCGCCGGCGTGTACTTCAATTTCAGCACGAACCCCGGCGACGCCGCCAACCCGCTGTTCCAGAATCCTCAGACGGGGGAGAACCACGTAAACCCTCGCGTCGTGGACAGCGCCGACACGAATTCGAGCGGCATCATCGACAAGCGCGTGACGGCCAAGGTCGTGTCCCGTCCCACCCAGACGACGGACAGCCTCACGTCCGCATACGGGTGGATCCGGTACAACGCTTCCAATGCGCCGATCCCCATCGTCAAGAACGAGGAGCTCGTGCTGTTGCGCGCCGAGGCGAACAATGCTCTGGGCAACGGCCCGCTGGCAGCGGCCGACGTGAACTACATCCGCGTCAACTCCGGCGGTGTGCTTCCGATTGCGGGCCTGGGAGCGCAAACCCCAGATCAGATTCTCGGGGCGATTCTACACGAGCGATGGTACTCGCTGCTCTATGAGGGTCATCGCTGGTTCGACCTGCGGCGGACAGGGCGGCTCGGCCCGTTCCTGCTCGATCGGCCGGACGACCAGGTGTTCTCGACCCTGCCCATTCCGCTGGGGGAAGTGCAGGCGCGTCAGCCGTAGCTTCACAGATTGCGTTCCACGACACGACCGCCGGACGGCAACCCGCGTCCGGCGGTCGTTGCTTCAAGGCCATCTTGACAGTGTTCGTGTCGAGCCGTATTCAGGCTGCTACACTCAAACGTCCCTTCATTTTGGGCCCACCTTAGAATCTGGAGGGGTTCTATGGTTTGCCTCCGCTATCGGTTTCTGACCTGCGCCGCGCTCGCCGCGCTCGTGTCCGCCGTTCCGGCGGCCGGCCAGACCGGACAGGTCGCCGGCGTGGTGCGCGCGCGGGGCATCGCATCGTCAGGGGCCAGAGTTACGGCCACGAACCAGGCCACAGGTGCCGTTTCGCGCGCCACGTCGGCCGCCGACGGGAGTTACACCATCTCCGGACTCGCGCCCGGCGCCTATACGGTGGCTGCGTCGCTGCCCGGTCTGCGGAGCCTGTCCAACCGGGACGTGCAGGTCGCCGCGGGCGCCGCGGTGACGGTCGACTTCGATCTGCAGCCGCTGACGCTCGAGGCGGTCACGGTCACGGCGATGTTGCGCGAGCAGGAGTTGGCAAAAGTCCCGTTCTCCATCGTGGCCCCGACCGAGCAGGCACTGCGCGTCCGGGGAGCGGAGAACATCGAGGCCGTCGCGGCCAACGTGGCCGACTTCAGCGTGCAGAACCTCGGGCCCGGCCAGAGCCAGGTCGCCATGCGGGGCGTCTCCTCGGGCCAGATCGCTCGAGACCAGCCTGGCGTGAAGGAAGAGGTGGGCGCCTATCTGGACGACGTCCCGATTTCCCTCTCCTTGTTCACGCCGGACCTGGATCTGTTCGACGTCTCCCGCGTGGAAGTGCTGCGCGGCCCGCAGGGCACGCTCTTCGGATCAGGCTCGTTGGGGGGCACGGTGCGCTACATCAGCAACCAGCCCCAGCTCGGCGTGAGGAGTACCTTCGGTGAGACGGGGATCAACTGGATCGACGGCGGCGCCCCCGGCAATACCGCCAAGCTCGGCTTCAACGTGCCGCTCGGCACCAAAGCCGCCTTTCGGGTGGCGGGCTACAGCAACGAAATCGGCGGCTACATGGACGCCGTGCAGCCCAACTTCAGCGTGAACAAGGATGTCAACGGCGGCGCGCGGACTGGGGCCCGGGTGGCCTTCCGCCTCAATCCCAGCGGACGCTTCACCATCACCCCGCAGATCGTCTTCCAGCGGGTGAAAATGGACGGCTGGAACCGCATCGACGCTTACAACATTCTGGCCAACCCCTACACCACGTCGCGACCCCCGGTGCACCTGGGCGACCGTGAGCTCTTCACCCAGATCAATGAGCCGTTCACCGACGACTTTCTGCTCGGCAGCCTGACCCTGCGCTACGACCTCGGGGGAGCGAGCCTGACGTCGGTCAGCTCGTACACCATTCGCAACATCCTCGTCGTCCGCGACGCCGGGGCGTTGACCTCCAGCATCACCGGCGGCAGCATCGGCCTTCCGGAAAACGTCTACACCCTCAATGCGCCGCTCAACGACGCCACCAAGTCCAGGGTGTCGACCCAGGAGCTGCGTCTCTCCGGCGGCCGGGACCGCTTCCGGTGGGTGGTAGGAGGGTTCTACAGCGGCAATCGACGCCACTACGGCCAGGATCTGCTGGTGGCGGGGTTCGACACGCTCGCGGCGCCGCTGCTGGGCGCTCCCCATGGATTCACCCGGGGAGTCTACTCGCCCGAGGACCACCTGTTCTGGTCCGACCTCCATTACTACCTGAAACAGACCGCCGCGTTCGGTGAAGCGACGGTGCCCGTAGGTGAGCGCCTCGACCTCACCGGCGGCATCCGCTACTACAAGTTCGACGAGCAGCGCGATCAGATCTTCGACGGCATCTTCGGCCAGGGCGCCAACGGGCAACCACAGATCCAGCCTGGCGCCACCAAAGCGCACGGCGTCGCGCCACGCTTCATCGCCAGCTACAAGGCGTCGGATGCCGTCACCATCAACGCTCAGGCCTCGCGGGGGTTCCGCCTCGGCGGAATCAACGACCCGCTCAACGTCTCGCTGTGTACGGCTCAGGACCTGGCCGTCTTCAGCGGCCACGATTCGTGGAAGGACGAGAAGGTGTGGAACTACGAGGCAGGGGTGAAGGCACAGGGGAAGCGCTCTTCCATCAACCTGTCCGTCTTCGATATGGAGGTCACCGACCTCCAGCTGACGGTTACGGCGGGCTCATGCTCCTCCCGGTTGATCTTGAACGCGCCCAAGGCGAGGAGTCAGGGAGTGGAGGCGGAGGTCACCCTCACCCCCGGGGAGCATTGGGATTTCGCGGTGTCGGCGGCTCTCAACAACGGCAAGCTGCAGTCGGACCTCAAGGACGGCTCGGGGAACATCATTTCCGGGATCCAGTCAGGGAACCGGCTTCCCGCCGTGCCGCAGGTCCAGGCGAGTGGCGCTGCCACCTACGGGTGGGCGGTGGGCCAGGAGTCGCGGGTCACGATCACCGGCAGCTACCAGTACAACGGTTCGCGCTTCACGTTGATCGATGACGAGGCATCGGGTTCCGGCACTGTCAACCTGCTCTCGTTCCAGCAGGGTGGGGGCAAGACAATAGGTGGGCCGCTGACGCAGTCCACCTTCACCTACAATCCCAAGTTGCCGGGATACAGCCTCCTCAACCTGCGCATCGGCTTGGCTCGTGAGCGGTGGGAGGTCGCGGCCTTCGCCAACAACATCACCGACACGCGGGCCTTTCTGGCCCTGGACCGCGAGCGTGGGACCCGCGCCCGGGTGGGGTATCTGACCAACCAGCCGCGCACACTGGGGATGACGCTCAACTTCAGCTACTGAGTACCAACTGCTGGTGAGCAGCCGGGCCCCGGGGTCGTTTCACCAGACCTCGGGGCCCGGTGTCACTGCGGCTTCCTTAGATCGCGCTCACGAGCTGATTGAATCCTCGGCGTCCCTCGTCCGCGGCCGTCCCCCAATGCTGCCAACCGCCCAGCTCCGAGTGCGCGAACGCGATCCGCCCGTAGCCTTTTCGGATGACGTCCCGTGGCGCCGTGCCCGACGCGCCGCCAAAGAAGCCCGGAAATGGGACCGTGAGCGCGTGTCCCCAGCGGTTGAGGATGAGACCCGCGACGTCCTTCTCGGGATGAAATCCGGATGCTGCGAACAACTTCAGCATCTGAGCGGAGATCTTCCGCTCGTATTCTGGATAGGACGTGGTCAGCAGTTCCATCCGGCCCTGTGTTGCCTGCACCCGCGCCGGCAGGCCGGGACGATGGAACGGCGTGTAAAAGCTCAGGATCGCCGGGCGGTCCGGATCGAGCGGCGGCTGGTAGCCGCCCACCTGCATCGGATTGCGGATGTTGCAGGTGTAGCCGAAGTCGCCCTCGCCATGATCCCACGTCGCCGCGGTGACCCCGAGCTGATACAGGAAGCGCCAGTTCGTCAGCGCGACATTGGCCACGAGGAACGGCGCATGGATGAATTGCTGATAGGCGTCCCGATGCTCCACCGGCATGTCGCGAACGACATAGCGGTTGATCCACCCGCCGGTCGCCATGATGACCGCCCGGGCTTTGACCTCATGAAACCGGCCGTCGCGGGTGTAGACGACGCGCACCGTGGCCGCGGACGCCGGGTCGCCCTCGTGCTGTACGCTCAGGGCCGTCGAGCGCAGGCGGACGCGCAGCGGCTGACTCGCACGATCGAGGGCGTCGAGGTTGAAGGAGCCGGTGATGATGTCCTCGAACCTCGTCGTTCCGGTGATCGCGTCCGGGATGAGACGCTTGAGGAAGTGCCGCGCGTACCCGGAATTCCCTCCTGGGAACGAGGCCCTCCGCAGGTCGGGTGGCAGCGGATCGGTGAGACAGGGGAGCGGCAGCTCGTAGGCGACATAGGCCGAGATGGCGTCGCTGCCCAGACCGACCGCGGACGCGAGCAGCAGGTCGGAAGCGCGCGCCGCCTCCGGGCCGAGATGGAGCTCCCGCTCCAGGAACTCCTGGTACGACATGACGTCGAGCGCCTTCACTGCGTCCTCGTTGGACTCGAAGTGCCGCGTCGCACCGGAGCCATACCACTGGAGCAGCGTGCGGCGCGCGTCGTCGGAGATCGGGGCATCGGCCAGCCGCTGTGGCCACATGTCGATCGCCCAGGTTCCCCCCTGCGCGCCCTTGCTGAAGAAGTGCCCGAGGCTCGTGTGCTCCAGCAGTCCACGGACCAGGTGTTCGTAGTTGTCCCGCGGGAATCGCAGCGGCTTTTCGGTGGTCGGCCAATCGCGAAGCTGGAATTCCCTCGGGATCCCGAGCTCAGCGTAGTAGCGCGCATCTCCCGCAGCGGCGGCCTGGTCCTTCGGCACCTCGGGAATGAAGAAGCTGTTCGAGCCCTGCGGCCCGATCATGCGGACCCCACCCACATCGAACTCGTTCTCCTTCGCCTCGCCGCCGAACATCGGATGGTTGTCCAGCATCAGGCAGGTTTGCCCTCCGCGGCGGTGCTTGGTGAATTCCAGCGCCGCCCCGAGACCGGCGATCCCCGCACCGACGATGACCAGATCGTACGTCTCCGTACTGTCAATTCGAGCGAAGTCGGTGGGGAACCCCCGGTCGCGCAGCCGGTGCGCAGTCTCCACGACCTCAGGGGTGTTGCCGTGAGAGAGCCGGTAGTCACCGACGCCGCCATAGCCATACCAATCCGGACCGGTGATTCCGGAGGCTCCCGCAGCGACGTCCGCCGGGGTCGGCCGGGGTGGGCGACATCCGAGCATCGCGCCGCCCACCGTGAGCAGCGCGCCGTTCAGGAAGTCCCGTCGAGTGATGTGTGGACCGAAGCTCATGGCGTCCCGATTCAAGGCGTAATCACCAGCACGGCCACTCGGCCGCCCAGGCCATCCGGAATGCTGGGCACGCCGGACGGAATTGTCCATGCGGTCCCGTCGACCAGCAAGGTGAAATGGTACACGCCGGGCGGCAACGGCAAGTGCACCTCCCACCGGTCGGGCCGAGTGGTGCTCAATGGGGTTGGCAACCAGCTGTTCCAGTCTCCCACGATGTCGACACGCTGCGCCCCATGGCGCTCGAACTCGAGCGTCACGCCGCCCGGGCTGCGCGTGACCGTGAACCCGCCGCCGCGTACCATCGCCCCCGGCCCGCGATGCAACGGCAGGTGCACCCGCGCTCCGGCGAACAGCACGGCGGTGGCGGGGAACCCCTGATACGGATCGGGGAGCACATTCCCGCCGAGGACGTTGATCGTCCAGGACGGCGACAAACGGTAATCGATGGAGAGGAGCCCCGAGGCCCGGGACACATACGCGGTGCTGATCCGGCCGGTGGCTGTTGCCTGGACTGTCCAGCGGTTCGCGCGTCGCAGGAAAGCGCCCGTAACATCGGTGAACCACGCGCCCAGAAACCGGTTCGGCTCGACACTCATGCTGAGGGTGGTCGTACCTGGTGCGTCACTCCACCACCCGCGCACGCGCGCGTGTAGCGCGGTGACGGGACGGGAATCGGTAAGGGTATCAGTGATCCAACCGGAGGTCGGACCGGCGCCAAGCGCAGCACCCCACCGCGGCGCCACGTATGCCGCTTCCGTCGTGATCGAGGCCGATCCGCTGGTGTGGCCGCCGCCGAGGGTGGTCCCGGTCAGCTCGGCGTCTGCTGCAAGGCGCAACGGTCCGCTGATTGGTTTGGTTGTGCCCCACGCTCCGAAGCGCAGCTGGCCGTACCCGCTGCTGTGCGGTACGGACGCAACGGTCCCACCGAGCGATAGCTGCAGGTCTTGTCCTGCATAAGAGAAATCGGGAGATAAGGAAAGGACGCCAGAGGTGGAGCCACCCGCAAAGCGCACCGTCCCCCATCCCGCCTGTGCTGAGACGGTGGACTGACTGGAGGCGCGTGCGGCCATGGCGAGGCCCAGCGCGAGGACGGGGACGGCGACGACGCCCAGGCGAGGCATGAAGCCCGAAAAATATGAGGGGGCGCGAGCACCTGCGCCCCCTCATGCCGTTCCAGATTGTGTGACCAGTCAGGCGGTCGGGACGAGCATCGCCTCTGCGTGGCGGCGGGTCAGCCGGGTGAGCCAGGCTAGTACCGTAAGCTCACCGGGAACGAACTGGTTGGCCACGGAAAACGCCTCGAGAAAGGCCTCCGAAACGGCTTGATCGGCCCGGGAGGATTCCCGTAAAATGCCGATCGCCACGGCGTAGGCCGTGCGCGAGTGCCGGGCCCACAGCTCGTCCAGCGCGGCACCGTCCTTCGCCACCATGCGCGCTACCAGAACCCCGTCAGGGGTCATACGGCGCTCGGCGGTCTCCTTCGTCACGCAAAAACCTCTCGGTTAGAGATTAAAGGCGCGGGTGAAGAGCCTTTACGGGGGACCGTGGTAACGCCCCTCTGGAAGCATCGTTACCGCAGCGCGTTACCAAACCCGCCCTCCCGACTCTTCAGGACGGTTGCCGGGGTGCCCTCGGCCTCCTAGCATCCCCGCGTGGTAACGGGCGAGACCCAAGGAGACCGGGTGGACCATTCTGGCGCACCGTCCGACGGGTCGGTCGTGCGGGCAGTGCTGTCGGGCGATGTCGACCAGTTCTCGGTGTTGGTGCGTCGATACCGGGATCGATACGCCCGCTATGCGGCCCACATGCTGGGGTCGATCGACGCGGCCGAAGACGCCGTGCAAGACGCGATGGTCCGGGCGTATACGAACCTGGCGCAGTGCCGGGAGCCGGACAACTTCGCCGGCTGGTTTTTCCTGATCCTGCGGAACCGGTGCTTCGCCGAGCGCCGGCGGACCCGCTGGGAGAGCGGCCTCGAAAACGTGGGTGAGGTCGCGGCGCCGGAGCAGACCGAATCGGCGCTGGAGCGGTCGGAGGTCGTGCGGAGCGTGCAGCGCGCGTTGCTGCACCTCACGACGGAGCAGCGGGAGGTGTTCGTGCTGAAACATGTAGAAGGATTGTCGTACGAGGAAATCGCCGGACGGCTGTCAACGAGCGTTGCGGCATTGAAGATGCGCATGCACCGGGCCTACGACCGGCTGCGCGAGCTGCTGGAGGCGCCGTGAAGAACCACGGATGGAATGACCAGATCAAGCAGGTATTGGACGGAGAGCGGGAGCTGGAGTCCCTGCCGCCGGAGCTTCGGCACGAGGCCGAGGCTGCGCGGCGGCAGCTGCTCGAGGCGATCGATCGCCGGCCGGTGACGCTCTCCGATGACGTCGAAGCGCGGGTCATGGCTCGCGTACGCAGCCGCGCCACCGCGCGGTGGCCGCGGGCGTGGCGCTGGCTGTCGGCGCCGACGATCCCGCGCTGGGCGATGCTCGTCCCGCTCGCGGCCGCGGCTGCCCTGGTGCTCTTCGTGCGCACCACCCAGGTGCCCCAGACCAATGGCCAGGCTCAGGCGGTGGTGGGGCAACGGGAGAGTGTGTACGTGCGCTTCGAGCTGTATGCTCCGCGCGCCAGTCGTGTGGCGCTTGCGGGGTCATTCAATCGGTGGAACCCGGCTGCCACTCCACTCGTGCGCGTTGGGCCTGACGGAATGTGGACGGTGACGCTCGCGCTGCCGGCCGGACAACATCAGTATGGATTCATCGTCGATGGGCGGAACTGGGTGCCCGATCCCGCCGCGCCGACCGTGGACGATGGCTTTGGACGGCGCAACAGCGTCGTCAGCGTGAATACGATCAACGGACGGATCCTGTGAAGCGGCTCTCGCTGTACCTCGTGATGCTGGGGGGGCTCGCCCACGGCTTGGCGGCGCAAGGCGACGTGCGTGCGCAGCTCGTGGGTCGAGTTTCCCCCGACCTGCTGCAACTGGTCGTGACGTTGGCCGATTCGGCCAAGGCGCTCAGGTTGCCGGACGCTCCCCTCGTGAACAAGGCGCTCGAAGGGGCCGCCAAGGGTGTCGCGCCGGACCGCATCGCGCTTGCCGTCCAGGGCGTCTTTGGACAGCTCAACACCGCGGCGAGCGTCATGCGGAGTGCCGGCGCCGCCCCCACCGCGCAGGAGATCGAAGCTGGGGCGTTCGCGCTCGGCGCCGGGCTCACGAGCAACGATGTGGCCGCGCTGAGCGAGACCGCGGATCGCAACCATCCAGCGATGGCGGTCCTCCAGGTCGCCGGCGCGCTCGCAGCGCTGGGTGTCCCTCGCGCTCAGACGGTCGGACTCGTCCAAGCGGAGGTGCACTCCGGGCTGCCCCTCGGGGACCTGACGAACCTTCCGGCGCAGGTTCAGGCCGCCGCCGCAAGCGGTGTCCCCCCCGACGCGGCGGCGTCGGGACTCGAGCGGGCCGCCCAGGCACACGCCGGGCAGAGCGTGCAGCCCAAGGGGAGGGCGAAGGGAAACCCCCACCGCCCTTGAGCTGATGCGGTGTAGGTGCAGTGCAGGAGACAGTTCGACGGTGCCGGGCTATCAGCACCCTCACGGTCCGTCATCGGAGACCCCGGCGCGCACGTTACGGAGGTGGTAGTTACACTCCCGTAGGTTGCACGGCCGTCGGGGCTGGAGGCGGGCGCGAGGGGTCTCGTCCGCCTCCACCTGTCCTGCTTCATGAAGTAGATTTCCCCCCCCATGCCCACATCCCACACGCTCGGCTTCCCTCCGCTCGGGGCCGCGCGCGAGTTGAAACGCGCGACCGAAGGGTATTGGAGCGGCAAGACGACACGCGACACTCTCCTCGCCACGGGTGCCAACCTGCGGTCCCGGCACTGGGGGCTGCAACGCGCGGCGGGAATCGACCTCCCCCCCTCGAACGATTTCTCGCTCTACGACCGCGTGCTCGACACCTGCGCGCTGGTCGGCGCCGTGCCTGCGCGCTACGGCTGGAGTGGCTCCACCGTCGACCTCGACACGTATTTCGCGATGGCTCGCGGGGTCCAGGGAGGCGGCAAAGACCTCACCGCCATGGAGATGACCAAGTGGTTCGATACCAACTACCACTACATCGTCCCCGAGTTCACTGAGGATCAGACCTTCCGGCTCAGCTCTTCGAAGCCGGTCGATGAATTCACCGAGGCGAAGAAGCTCGGGATCGCGACCAAGCCGGTGCTGATCGGGCCGGTCACGTACCTGCTCCTCGGGAAGACAAAGCGCGAGGGGTTCGATCGCACAACCCTGCTCGATCGGCTGCTGCCCGTGTACGCCGACGCGATCCAGCAGCTGGCGTCGGCCGGCGCTGAATGGGTGCAGATCGACGAGCCGTGTCTCGCCCTCGATCGCACCGCCGCCGAACGGGAAGCGTTCCGCACGGCCTACGGCTTCCTCGCCGAGCGCACGGGCGGCGCCAAGCTGCTCCTGGCGACCTACTTCGCCGGGCTCGCCGACAACCTCTCTGTGGCGCTGGCCCTGCCGACGCACGGGTTGCACGTCGATCTCGTCCGTGCTCCCGAGCAGCTCGATGCGCTGCTCGAGCAGTGGCCCAAGGGCCGCGTGCTGTCGCTCGGCGTGGTGGATGGCCGCAACGTGTGGCGCGCCGATCTCGACGGCGCGCTCAAGCCGCTCGAACGGGCAGTCTCCCGCATCGGCGGCGACGCGGTGTGGGTCGCTCCTTCGTGCTCGTTGCTGCACGTGCCGCTCGATCTCGATCTGGAGACGAAGCTCGATCCCGAGATCCTGCCCTGGCTGGCGTTCGCCAAGCAAAAGCTCGGAGAGGTCGCGACGCTGACGCGTGCGCTCCGCGAGGGGCGCGCGTCACCGGCTGTGACGGCCGCGCTGGCGCAGAGCGCGCGGGCAGCGGCGGCGCGGCGGTCTTCCCCGCTCACGCTCAACGCGGTGGTGCGGAAGCGAGTCGCAACCATCAGCGAGCGCGATCTGCGCCGGGCGACTCCGTACCCCGAGCGGCGCACGCGCCAGCTCGAGCTCCCCGCGTACCCCACGACCACGATCGGCTCGTTTCCGCAGACGGCCGAGGTCCGCAACGCGCGGCGTCGCTTCCTGAACGGGGAGCTGAGCCCGGCGGAATACGATCGCTTCATCGAGGAGCAGATCACCAAGACGCTCGCGTTGCAGGAAGACATCGGCCTCGATGTGCTGGTGCACGGAGAGTTCGAGCGCAACGACATGGTCGAGTACTTCGGCGAGCAGCTCGCCGGCTTCGCCTTCACGGAGCACGGCTGGGTGCAGTCCTACGGGACGCGCTACGTCAAGCCGCCGATCATCTTCGGCGATGTGGCTCGGCCCGGTCCCATGACGGTACGGTGGAGCGCGTTCGCCCAATCCAAGACCCGGCGCCCGGTGAAGGGGATGTTGACGGGACCCGTGACCATTCTGCAGTGGTCGTTCGTGCGCGACGACCAGCCGCGTGCCGAGACAGCACGCCAGCTGGCGCTGGCGATCCGGGACGAGGTGAAGGACCTCGAAGCCGCCGGGATCAGAGTCATCCAGATCGACGAGCCGGCCTTACGCGAGGGGATGCCGCTGCGGCGCGCCGACTGGGCGGGCTACCAGGACTGGGCCGTCAACGCGTTCCGGCTCGCGACGAGCGGCGTGGCGGACGACACGCAGATCCACACGCACATGTGCTACAGCGAATTCAACGACGTGGTGCAGGTCATCGCGCGCATGGACGCCGATGTCATCTCGATCGAGAATGCGCGCTCGGGGTCCGAGCTGCTGCGCGCGTTCCAGGGCTATCGCTACCCCAACGAGATCGGCCCGGGCGTCTACGACATCCACTCGCCCCGGGTCCCGACGGTGAGCGAGATCGTCTCGGCGCTGTCCGCGATGCGGGGCGTGCTCGACGAGCGGCAGATCTGGGTGAACCCCGACTGCGGGTTGAAGACCCGCGGCTGGGCGGAAACCGTGCCGGCGCTCAAGAATCTCGTCGCCGCCGCCCAGCAGCTTCGCGGGGCTGGCGCGAGGGATTAGGTTAGGGGCATGGCCTCCGATATCCGGATCACCGCCGAACCTGTCGACGCGCAGCGCTGCAAGTTCCTGGTCGACCGCCCCGTCTATCAGGGGGTGCGCCGCTTTGCCGACCGAGGCGAGGCGTCGGGATCACCGCTCGCAGAGGCGCTGTTCGCGCTGCCGGGGGTCCGGGAAGTCATCGTGTCGGGGAACCTCGTCACCGTGGTGAAGGAATCGCCCGAGGCGTGGCAGGTGGCGGGGAAGGCGGTGGGCGCCGCGATTCGCCAAGCGCTTGCTGCCAGCGCCCCGGCCATCGCCGATCGCCCAGCGCCGACGGGAGCCGCTCAGGTCTCCGACGACGAGCTGTACGAGCGCGTCAACGATCTCTTCGATCAGCAGGTCAACCCGATGGTCGCGCGCCACGGCGGCCGGGTGGAGCTGATCGACGTGCAGGAATCGATCGTGTTGCTGCGCATGAGCGGCGGCTGCCAGGGCTGCGGCATGGCGAGTGTGACGCTGCGCCAGGGTATCGAAGGGATGCTGAATCAGTACCTGCCTGAGGTGAAGGGGATCGTGGATATCACCGACCACACGTCCGGCACCAACCCGTACTTCGCTTCCGCCAAGAAGTAGCCCGACGCGCCTCCTCCTGCTGTTGCCGACCACCACGTACCGGACCACCGCGTTCGTGGAGGCGGCTCGCAGGCTGCAGGTCGATCTCACCGTCGCCTCTGAAAAACCGAGCACGTTCGAAGAGACGCGCCCAGACGGGTTGCTCACGCTCGACTTCGCCAGTCTTGAGTGGGCGGTGTGGAAAGCACGCCGCTTCGCCGAGCGGTGTCCGTTCGATGCCGCACTGGGTGTGGACGACGACACCGTCGTCGTTGCCGTAGCAATCGATGAGGCGTTCGGACGCGCCCGCAATCCGGTCGCGGCGACGCTGGCCGCTCGCGACAAACAGCTGCAACGCTCCCTGCTATATGAGGCACGGGTAGCGACGCCGAAGTTCTCGCTACACGTGATCGGCGAACACGTGGATGCCGTTGCCGAATCAACGCGCTATCCCTGCATCGTCAAGCCGCTGCGCATGAGTGCCAGCCGGGGCGTCATCCGCGCCGACGATCCCGCACAGTTCGCCGCGGCGGTCGGTCGTCTCGGGGCTATCCTCGGATCCGCTTGCGATCCTGAGACCGAAGGCATGCTCGAGTACCTCGTGGAGGACTTCGTCCCGGGGTACGAGGTCGCCCTGGAAGGCCTGCTCGTCGGTGGCGAGCTGCATGCATTGGCCTTGTTCGACAAGCCAGACCCACTCGACGGCCCGTTCTTCGAAGAGACGATTTACGTGACTCCCTCGCGCCACCCGGAATCCGAGCAACTGGCCTTGATCGACTGTGCCCGGCAGGCGACCGCCGCTCTAGGCCTGCGCGAAGGACCGATCCACGCCGAGTTGCGGTTCAACGAACGGGGCGCATGGCTCATCGAGCTGGCCGCGCGGCCGATCGGCGGGCGCTGCTCGACGGTGTTGCGATTCGGAGACGGCAGCGTGTCGCTCGAGGAGATCGTGATTCGCCATGCGTTGCGCCTTCCGCTCCCGTCGCTCCTGCGGGAGCGCAGGGCCGCTGCCGTGATGATGATCCCGGTTCCGGGAGCGGGAGTTCTCGAGGGCGTCGCGGGCATCGACGAAGCGAAGCAGGTCCCCGGCGTCGATGACGTGGTGATCACCGCTCATCGTGGGGAGACGCTCGTGCCGTGGCCCGAAGGGTCGCGCTACCCGGGGTTCATTTTCGCGCGCGGCGAGACCCCGGAGCAGGCCGAGCGGTCGGTGCGGGAAGCCCATCGCCGGCTGCGCTTCGTCGTCCGTCCCGCCTCCGCGTGAGCCCGCGCTTCGCGCTCCCACGCGATCCGTGGCCACGCGTCCCAAGCGACCGGGTCACCCGCGGCGTGCAGCTCACCCTCTACGCTCTCGTGCTGCTCGCCGCGACGGCCGAGATCGCCCGATCGCTGGGGCGCCAGCACGCAGTGATCTTCGAGGGCTACGTGCAGGTCGGCAACCTCGTGCTTTCGGGCGGGGACCCGTACAGCCTGACGATCAACACCTGGCCCCCGTTTTTCTTCTTCGTCGCAGCGGCTCTGGCACTCGTCGCCAAGACGTCAGCGACGCTCGCGCTCTTCCTCTGGCAGGTCGGCGACGTCCTCGCTATCTGGGGTTGCTGCCGCCTGGCGGCCCAGTTGTTCGCGCCCGACGCAGGCGCGATCACGTTTTGGCCCCGCGACGCGCAGCACCTGGCCTTTGGCTCGACCCCGGTGATCGTGCCGTTTCTGCTGACGGCCCGCCTGTTCCAGGAGCACGTCCAGCACACCCAGATCAACGTGCAAGTGCTGTTTCTCGTCCTGCTCGCCTTTCGGCTGTTCGGCCGCGGCAGGACGGCGCAGGGAGGGCTCTCCCTCGCCGTCGCGGCCAGCACGAAAGCCGTGCCGGTGTTGCTCGTCCCGTACCTGTTGTACAAACGCGCCTGGCGGGAGGTCGGCTGGACGGTCGCGTTTCTCGTCGCGCTCAACGTCGCACTTCCCGCGCTGGTGTTCGGCCCGGCGCGCGCCATCGGTGCCTGGCACACCTGGCGAACGGTCGCTGCGGGCGAGACCGCCGACCCGACGCCGCATTTCATGAACCAGTCGTTTCCCGCCGCGCTGAAGCGGCTGTTCACGGAGGCCGGCAGCCTGCGCGATCCGCTGCACTACGCCGTTGCCGATTGGCCAGCGCATGCGGTGCAGGGGGTGTTCGTGGCGTGTGCAATTGCAGCGGCACTGCTGCTCGCGTGGCGCTTCCGCCGGCACTCGCGCGATTGGACCGACCCCGCTGTGGCCGCCGAGCTCGCCATCCTGCTCGGCGCGATGGTGGTGGTCGATCCGCTGGCCTGGAAGGCGCACTACGTCGTGCTGATCGTTCCGTACACGTTCGCCTGGTGGGCATTACGGCAACGGAGCGATGCGGGGTGGTGGCGATGGGGGCTGTTCTGGTGGAGCGCGGCGTGCATCAGTCTCAGCGCTCCGGCGATCGTCGGGAATCACATGAGGGACATCCTTGAGTCGTTGAACATCATCTTGGTGGGTGCTGTCTTACTGCTGCTGCTGGCAGTGTCGCTGATTCCAGCAACGGAGAGAACAGTAACGGCACGACTAGACGCAACAGACGCACAGGGGTGAACAGATGTTGGTGGACAGGTCTACCTGTCTCCTCTCATCTGTTCTCCCCTGTGCGTCTGTAGGTCTAGTCGTGCATGTCCCCGCTTACGACTTTGTGATCTGCAACTGGCCTAGGTGCACATTCAGATTGTGATTCACCCTGAATCCCACCGTCCCCTTCGTGTCGAGGTCGCTCGCGTTCGCCTTGTGCACGATCTTCCCGTTGACGAGGAACGTGGCGTCCGTCGGGGTGACGCGGATCGTCAGGGTGTTTTCGAGCGGAGTGGTCGTTTCGACGCTGGGGCCGGAATCGCGCTTGGCGACCGCGTCGCTCGCCGTCCAGCCGTTCGTCACCGCCCAGGTGGAGTCGCTCAGGCGCCGCTTGACGAGATACATCCCGTCGTCGCGGATCAGGAAGTAGGTGTAGCGCTGGCCCGCAGCCTGGAGCGCGCTGCCGCCGATGAACAGCCCGTATCCCTCGCGATGGTCGCGATGCGTGTCGGAGGGGAACTGCCAGAACTTGGCCTCGACGGTGTAGCTGCCGGTGGCATTGTCGGCATCACGCCAGAAAATGGTGGCTGGACCGAGGACGACATGGTGGCCCACACTCATCGAATCGAATTTCACGTTCGCCAGCGGCCGGTTGCCGTCGGTGCGCGCGTGCCAGCCGGGCGGCAACGTGCCGCCGCCCGAGACGGGGCGGTCGGGGTCGGCTTGGGCGGCCAGGCTCGCGGCCGCGCCGCAGGCCAGCAGGGTAGCATAGACAGCGGGACGGAACGAGTGCAGCATCAGGTGCTCCATGGAACGGTGGGTGAAGGGAGTGGTTGAGATCTAAGTGAGCCACGCGCGTCGTCTCAGTCAAGAGGAAGAACGATCGCTGCTCGAACGGCTGCTGGCGCGCGACGAGCGCGCGCTGAGCGAACTGTACGATCTGCTCGCTCCCTGGGTGCTCGGCGTGGCGGTGCGCATTCTCGGCGATGACGACGAGGCGGAAGACGTGCTCGGGGCGGTATTCGAGCAGGTGTGGTCGCGGATCCATCTCCACGACCCAGCCCGCGGCCCGCTCGTGCCGTGGGTGTTGTCGATCGCGCGTAACCGCTCGGTGGACCTGGTGCGGCGCCGCCGGCGCTGGTGGCGCAAAGCGCAGCGCGTGGAGCGCGAGTGGCAGGCCGGCGCCGACGCCGTGGAGGCGACTCCCGATGCGTCCGGCGCCGAAGCAGCGGTGCCCGGGTGGCCGGTGCACCGCGCGGTGCACCAGGCGCTGGCGGGGCTGCCGACCGAGCAGCGACGGGTGGTAGTGCTGGCGTATTTCGAAGGGTTGTCGCACATGGAGATCGCCCGGCGCACGGGTGATCCGCTGGGCACGGTGAAGACCCGGCTGCGTCTCGCCCATCGCAAACTGGAGGACGCGTTGCGCAATTTGCGGGATTGGACCGAATGAGCGACTGGCTCGGGATGGCTGCCGCGCCACGCGCGCCCCGGCCGGAGCTCAAGGATCGGGTGTTACGCCGCGCGCAATCCGCACGGCGGATGCACTGGTCGTCGCTTGCGGCGGCGGTGCTGGTGGGGGCCCTGGCCGGCGGCGGGTTACTGTGGTATCGCGCCGCCCGGCTGGAGGGAGACCTCTCGGCCGCGCGCGATACCCTCGACCTGCTGCGCCAGCCGGGCGGGCGCGTCCTCATGATCCCCGTGACGACCGCTGGACGCTCCGGCGCGTTGACGGTTTACGCCGACAGTCTCACACGGCGCTGGCTCGTCACCTGCCATCACCTGACGCCCAACCTGCCGGGGCAGGCGTACCAGCTGTGGTTCCTGACGGGGTCGGTCGCGCGCTCCGCGGCGCTGATGCCGATGGATCGGGACGTCCCGATGGTGATGACGCTCGCGGTGCCGCCCGAAGCGGGAACAGTGACGGGACTGGCGATGAGTGTGGAGCCGCGCGCCGGGTCGACCACTCCAACGAGCGCGCTCGTGTTCCGCGTGGATCTCTGACCGCTTACGGCTCGGAGGCGAGCTGGTGGACGGTGACCAGCTCGAGAATCTTCAGCTTCCGCTTTCCCATCGGCAGGGTGATGGTGAGGGTGTCGCCGACCTTGCCACCCAGCAGCGCTTTCCCGAGGGGGGAGGCCATCGATACCGCCATTTCCTCCTCGCCGTCGTCGCCCTCGATGAACTCGCCCAGGGTGAGCGCGTACACTTCGCGCTTCTTCGTTTCCGCGTCCTGCACCGTCACTCGTGAGCCGAAGCCGACGCGATCCTTGGGAATGTCCTTTTCCGAGACGTCGGACAGCTTGGAGAGCCGCAGCCGCAGGTGATGCACCCGGGCCTGGGCGAACTGCTGCCGCTCCAGGGCCGCCTTGTACTCGGAGTTCTCCCGCAGATCGCCGTGCGCGCGCGCCTTCTCGATCTCCTTCGGCAGAACGAAGTTGATCTCGTGATTCAGGCGCTCGACTTCCGCCTGCAGCCGGTCCTTCAGCTCTTGCAGCATGGCGCGAGGCGTAGAAGCTAGGCGACATTTCTCCCCCAGTGCAAGGTCTCGTCGAGCTCTCCAAACCCCGCATCACGCAGCTGGTGGTGCTGACGGCCGCGGCCGGCTACTACCTCGGGTCGCGCGGTCCATTTCGGCTCGGGGTGTTCCTGGCCACGCTGGCGGGGACGGCACTCGTCGCGGCAGGGACGAACGCGATGAACATGATTCGCGAGCGCGACATCGATGCGCGGATGCGACGGACGCGCTCCCGTCCACTGCCGGCGGGCCGCGTGTCGCCGCGCGCCGCCACGCTGTTCGCCGTCGCTGCCGCCACCGCGGGGCTCGCCGTCCTGGTGGTGTGGGTGAACCTGCTGACCGCGGCGCTCGCCGCGTTGACCCTGGCGAGCTACGTGTGGGCGTATACATCGCTCAAGCGGCGCAGCACGCTCAACACGCTGGTTGGAGCCGTCCCCGGCGCGCTCCCCGTCCTCGGCGGGTGGACGGGCGCGGGAGGATCGCTCGACCCGGCTGCCTGGGCGTTGTTCTGGACGCTGTTTCTCTGGCAGCTGCCGCATTTCCTCGCACTGGCCTGGATGTACCGCGAGGATTATCGCACCGCCCAGCTGCGGATGTTGTCGGTGGAAGACGTCGACGGCAGGCGCACGGCGAAGATGGCGCTGCTGTATGCCGTGGCGCTCGTTCCGGTGAGCTTGCTGCCGTCCCTGTTCGGGGTCACGCGCGTGGTGTACTTCACCGGCGCGCTCGTGCTCGGCTTCGCCTACGTCGCCGCGAGCTTGCTCATGCTGCGCGACCCCAATCGACGCGCCTGGGGTGTCTTCGTTGCGTCCATTGTGTACCTGCCGGCGTTGCTGACACTCGCGGTACTCGACAAGGTGAGGGTCCCCTGAGTGAAGCCGACTCGTTCTGGAAGCTGGTTCCTCCCAACCGCTCAGTGTCTTCGCCGCTTCGTGGCTGTCTGTCCATCTGTCGGACTCGAGTGGGGCATTGGAGCGGCCTGCAGCGTGTTGATCGGTTGCGCACCGCGTACGCCGGCCCAGGGTGTGTCGCCGACAGCGATGCCTGTCCTCGAGCCCTTGTCCAGCGGGACAACTGCGCTGCTACAGGCCGTCAGCGCTCCCAGCGAGCGAATCGTGTGGGTGAGCGGACACCAGGCCGCGGTGCTGCGCAGCGAGGACGGCGGAGCGACCTGGCAGCACCTCACCGTTCCGGGCGCCGCGGCCGATTCGCTCGAGTTCCGCGACGTGTTCGCAGTGGATGCCGACACCGCCTGGCTGCTCGCGGCGGGGCCCGGATCCCGCTCCCGCATCTACAGGACAACGAACGGCGGTGGGAGCTGGGCGCTGCAGTTCGTCAATCACGATTCGAGTGCGTTTTACGACTGCTTCGATTTCTGGGACGCAATGCGCGGGGTGGCGCTCAGCGACGGCGTGGCTGGCCACCTCCTGATCCGCCGCACCTCGGACGGCGGAGCGCACTGGGATCTGCCGCCTGCCGATTCGCTCCCACCCGCTCAGAAGGGTGAAGGAGGGTTCGCCGCGAGCGGGGCGTGCGTCATCACCCTGGCCGGGCATTTCGCCTGGATCGGAACGGGAGCGGCGGACACGGCGCGCGTGCTCCGGAGCGAGGACGGCGGGCGCACGTGGCAGGCTGCGGCCACGCCGGTCGCCGCGGGAAACTTCGCCGGCATCGCCGCGGTTGCGTTTCGCGACACGCTGCACGGGATGGTGCTCGGCGGCAAGCTCGGGAGTCCCGCCGAGTTCAGCGACAACGTCGCGGTCACGGACGACGGTGGCCGCAGCTGGCGGCTCGCCGGCCGTCCCGGATTCAGCGGGGCGGTATATGGTGCGGCGGTGGTACCGGATCGACCGGGCGGCGTCGTTGCCGTGGGTCCCCGCGGCCTCGCCCATTCGGGCGATGACGGGACGACATGGACGACGTTGGACACGCTGCCCTACTGGAGCATCGGCTTCGCATCGCGGCGACTCGGCTGGGCCGTCGGCCCGGCAGGCCGCGTGACCAGGATCCGGCTTCCGTAGCGAAGGTTGAGCCCGAGTTGATGCTGCGGTTGTAACCTGGCGGCTCCTCATGCGGAGCCTGATGCCATGCGCTGCTCGGTTATGGTTGGACTCGCCCTCACGACGATCGCCTGCCTGCCCGATTCGCTCCAGACAGATCAGCGTGCCAGGATGATCGTCAATGGAGCCAATGCATTCGGGGAAAACGTCGGCTTCCTGGAAGAGCGCCCCGGATTCCCGCGGGCCGCGTGGCGTGGCCCCACCGGCGTGATAATCGATCTCGGGACGCTCCCGGGCGGCTCCCGCAGCTCAGCGGTGGCGATCGATGCAGACGGATCGATCGCGGGGCAGAGTGAAACCGCCGGCGGGGCGTTTCACGCGGTCCGCTGGCACCACGGGATCATCGAAGACCTGGGCACTCTGCCGGGCGGCGACTTCAGCGTCGCATCCGCGATTGCCGGCGACGCCGTTCTGGGCGAGAGCACTGCTCGAGATGGGACGTTGCATGCGTTCCGCTGGCAGGGCGGGACGATGACGGACCTGGGCCGGTTCAGCCCTTCTGGATCAGTCGCCGCGCCTCGGATACGAGCCGATCGGCGGTGAGTCCCAGCTCCTGGTAGATCCGTTGATAGGGAGCGGAGGCCCCGAATCGCTCGATGCCCAGGATCACCCCGCGGTCGCCGACCCAGCGATACCACGAATCCGGTGCCGCTGCCTCGATTGCGATGCGCAGCGGAATGGCGGGCGGCAGCACTTCGTCCCGATACTGCGGCGGCTGTGCTTCGAAGAACTCGAAGCACGGCATGCTGACGACGCGCGTGGGGATTCCTGCTCCGGTCAGCTGCGCATAGGCGGCCATGGCGATCTCGATCTCCGAACCGGTCGCCAGGAGGATCACCCGCGGCGCCGTACCCTGGGGATCGGCGAGGACGTAGCCGCCGCGGTGCAGCCCCGCGGCCGCGCCGAATTTCGTACGGTCGATTACCGCGAGCTTCTGGCGCGTCAGTGCCAGCGCGACGGGGCCGCCCTGGTGAGCGATCGCGGCACGCCAGGCCTCGACCGTTTCTCCGGGATCGGCGGGCCGGATCACGGCGAGATTGTGCATGGCGCGCAGCGCCGTGAGATGTTCGATCGGTTGGTGCGTCGGCCCATCCTCCCCCAGCCCGATCGAGTCGTGCGTGAAGACGTAGATCGTCTTGAGCTCCGCGAGCGCGGCGAGGCGCATGGCGGGGCGCATGTAGTCGGAGAAGATCAGAAACGTTCCACCGTAAGGAATGAATCCCCGGTGGTAGGCGATGCCGTTGAGCACCGCCCCCATGGCGTGCTCGCGGATCCCGAAATGGAAGTTGCGCTCGCTCCAGTGCCCGGGGCCGGCGTCACCCGATCCCTTGAGGTAGGTCAGGTTCGAGCCGGTCAGATCCGCCGAGCCGCCGATCAGCTCGGGCAGCTTCGGGGCGATCGCGTTGAGCACCTTCGCAGAGGCGGCACGCGTGGCCTGGGCGTCGGCGGCGCCGAAGGCCGGCAGCGCGCCGTCCCAGCCGTCGGGCAGGCGCCCCGCCAGGCGGCGCTCCAGCTCGCGCGCGAGATCGGGGAATGCGGCGCGGTAGGCATCCCAGCGGCGTTGCCAGTCGGCGTGGAGCCGGGCGCCGCGCTCTTTTGCGCTGCGCCAGCGCGCCAGCGATTCCTCGGGGACGTAAAACGGCTCGAGGGAGGGCCACCCGAGTTGTTGCTTCGTGAGCTTGACCTCTTCGACGCCGAGGGGGGCCCCGTGCGCTTCGGCCGTGTCCTGTTTGTGGGGACTGCCGAAGGCAATATGGGTCCGGACGATGATGAGCGAGGGGCGGTCGGTGACGGCTTGCGCCGCCTGGGTCGCGGTGTCGAGCGCGGCCGTATCGTTGCCGTCGGCGACGCGCTGGACGTGCCAGCCGTACGCCTCGAAGCGACGGGCGGTGTCGTCGGAGAACGTCAGATCGGTCGATCCGTCGATCGTGATGTGGTTGTCATCGTAGAACCCGATCAGCTTGCCCAGCTTCAGGTGCCCGGCCAGCGATGCCGCCTCATGACTGATTCCTTCCATCAGGTCGCCGTCGGAACAGATGAAGTAGGTGCGGTGGTCGACGATCGTGTGGCCGGGACGGTTGAACAGCGCCGCGAGCTCCGCCTCCGCGATCGCCATGCCCACCGCGTTGCCGACACCTTGTCCCAGGGGTCCGGTCGTCGCGTCGACGCCCGGAGTCACGCCGTATTCGACATGTCCCGGTGTGCGACTGCCCCATTGGCGGAATTGCCTCAGGTCGTCAAGCGAGAGATCGAAGCCGGTGAGGTAAAGCGTCGCGTACACCAGCATGCAGGCGTGCCCGCACGACAGCACGAAGCGATCGCGATCGGGCCAGGCGGGGTCGGCGGGATCGACCCGCAGATGCCGTTGCCACAGGACCCACGCCAGCGGCGCGAGCGCCATCGGCGTTCCCGGGTGGCCGGAATCCGCTTGCTGCACCGCGTCCATCGCCAGGGCGCGGACGGTGTTGATGCACAGCAGATCGGTGACGGGGAGGGCGGCGGTTCCGCTCACAGGAGGCCCGACTTGGCCGCCTCCCAGAGGTGCAGCAGCCGGTCGAAACCGTTGACCAGCAGATCGACCTGCTGGGGGCTCGGCGTGGCGCGAGCCGCGATCTTCAAATCGTCGGCAACATGCGGCATCTCGCGCCGCCCCTGTCCACGACTCTCCGCTTCCACCAGATCGAGGATCTCGAGAATACGCTGCCGGACCGACGCGTCATCGGGAACCTGCCACAAGTACTCGGCGGCCTGCTTGCCTTCCACGCACAACTTGCCGAGGCCATCGAGCAGGGGAGGATGCGGGCGCCGGGAGGATTGGGGGTCCGACATACGAGACGAAATGTAATTCAGCGATTGCCCCTGCGCCGCGGGCTCTCTAGCTTGCGAGACCTATGCTCCCCATTCTCCTGGTCGCTGCTACGCTACAGCAGGCGGTGACGATCGCACCCGAATCCGGTGAGGTTCACCTCAGAAACATCCGCCAGCTGACGTTCGGCGGTCAAAATGCCGAGGCCTACTTCTCGGCCTCCGGGCGGCAGCTGATCTTCCAGCGCACTCCTCCCGCCGACTCCGGCTGCGACCAGCAGTTCATCATGAACATCGACGGCTCCGGTCTGCACCGTGTATCGAATGGACAGGGCCGCACCACATGTGGCTACTTCTTCGCCCACGATACGAAGATCTTCTACGCCTCGACCGCCCACCTCGCCCCCGCCTGCCCGCCGCGCCCCGATTACTCGCACGGGTACGTCTGGGCGCTGTACGACTACGACATCTACGTGGCGGATTCGAGCGGGGCGAATCCCCAACGCCTGACCGACAATCCCGGGTACGACGCCGAGGGGACGCTGTCGCCCGACGGGAAGACGATCGTCTTCACGTCGCTGCGCGATGGCGACCTCAACATCTACTCGATGCGGACCGACGGCACCGGCCTGAAACAGCTGACCCACACTCTGGGCTATGACGGTGGGCCGTGGTTCTCGCCCGACGGCAAGCTGATCGTGTACCGGGCGTACCACCCGGCGACCACCGCCGACAGCGCCGACTACCGGGCGCTGATCGCGAAAAACGTCGTGCGGCCCGTGAAGATGGACATCTGGGTGATGAACGCGGACGGCTCCCATCAGCGGCAGGTGACGCACCTCGCCGGCGCGAGCTTCGCTCCCTTTGTCATGCCCGACGGGAAACGGATCATCTTCGCGACGAACTTCAAGCAGCCCGACTCGCGCAACTTCGATCTCTACCTGGTGAACCTCGACGGCACGGGGCTCGAGCAGGTCACCACGAGCCCGGAGTTCGACGCGTTCCCGATGCTCTCGCCCGACGGGAAACAGCTGGTCTTCGCATCCAACCGGCACGGCACGGCCCCCCACGAGACCAACATCTTCATCGCGGACTGGGTCGAGAAGCCGTGAGCATCTCGGAGCGCGTCTCCCACGAACTGCGCGGGTGGGGGAAGGCCCTGATCGTCGCGGTCGCGATCTGGCTGGTGTTGCGCTCGTACGTGGTGGAGGCGTTTCGCATCCCCAGTCCGAGCATGGAGAACACCTTGCTGGTCGGCGATTTCCTGTTCGTCGACAAGTCGGGTTACGGCGGTCAGTTCCAGGTGCCGTTCGTGGGGTGGCGATTCTGGCATCTGCCGGGATATGCCGAGCCGCAGCGCGACGGCATCGTGATCTTTCGATCGATGGAGGACTCGACCCCCAACCTCGACGTCGTCAAACGCCTGCTCGGGGTCGCCGGCGACACGCTGCAGATGGTCAACGACACGCTGATCCGCAACGGCCGTCGGCTCGAAGAGCCGTACGCGTTGCATCTCGCGGACGGTGCGAACCAGGCGACACCTGCCCAACTGGAGCAGATGCGCACCCGTCAGCTGCTCCACTACGTGGGATCCGACGCGCAACACTACCATCCGACGCCGCACTCCTGGGGGCCGATCGTCGTGCCGCGCGACAGCTTCTGGGTGATGGGCGACAATCGGGACGATTCCTGGGACAGCCGCTACTGGGGATTCCTCGCCCGGTCTCACGTCGAGGGCCGGCCGCTGATCATCTACATGAGCGTGGCGAGCGACCCCTTCCGCATCCGCTGGAATCGATTGCTGCGTCACCCAGGCTGACGTGCCGCCGGGCGCGCCTCAGGCTTTGCGCTTGCCCGGCTTGACCACCTCGCTGATCTGTCAGATCCTCCCGCGCACGGCGTTGGAGGCTCCCCATTCCACTGCGTCGCCGCCATCCGCGCCCGGCCGGGCGACGTACTTCATTGGGTGAAGCCGCTCGCGTTCCGTTGCCGAGCCCCGGCGTTGCGGGCATCTTCGGACGCATGTGGTGCCTGCGACTCGCACGCCGCGGAGCGTGATGGCGACGCCGCCGAATGCCCCGGTCCCCGACTCACAGCTCGTGGGTCGCATGACCGCGGGGGAGGATGCTGCCCTGGGCGACCTGTACGATCGGTACGGGAAGATGGTCTACGCGCTGGCGCTGGCGATCGTCCGTGAGCCCGCGGACGCCGAAGAAGTGGTGGTCGACGCGTTCGGGCAGGCCTGGCGCTCGGCAGCGTCCTTCGACGCGACCCGCGGCAGCGTCGGCGCCTGGCTCGCCACGATCGCCCGCAGTCGAGCCCTCGACACGATCCGCGCCCGCGGCCGCCGCGCCCGGGCGCACGAACGGGCGGCGCTGCTCTCCGACGAGGGTCTCGCCGCCCCGATCACGGCCGCCGGCAGCGATCCCGCGCGTGGCGTCGAGCGCAGCGAAGCGCGCCGGCTGGTGTCCCAGGCTCTCGCGGCCTTGCCCGGGCCCCAGCGCGCCGCGATCGAGCTGGCCTACTTCGAGGGTCTGTCGCAGAGCGAGATCGCCGAGCGCCTCGCCGAGCCGCTGGGTACGGTCAAGACGCGGATTCGGACCGGAATGGAAAAACTGCGGGGCCTCCTGGGCCCGCTGCTGGAGGGGGCGGCATGACGGCCCACGAGTGGCAGGAGCAGGCGGCGCCGTACGCGCTGGGCATCCTTTCTCCCGAGGAGCGACGCGCCTTCGAAGCACACCTCGCCGGCTGTGATGCCTGCCGCGCCGATGTACGGTCATACACGGAGGTCGCGGCGGCGCTGGCGCACGCCGCGCCCGCGGCGGAGCCCCCGGGCGCATTGCGGGATCGCGTGCTGGCGGAAGCGCGGCGCGTCCGGCCGATCGGAAGACGTGTGCCGCCTCGTCCGCCGCTCCCCTGGCTCGCCGCTGCGGCCGCGCTGCTGCTCGCTGCGGCAGGCGCTATCGCGACGTGGCGGCTCACGGGCCGAGTGCACGAGCTGGAGCGAAGCCTGGCGGTCAGTGATTCGGTGCTCGGGGAGGATTCGGCGGCGTTGGCGCTGCTGACAGGACCCGATGTGAACGTCGTGTCGCTTGCCGGTACCAATCGGGCGCCGTCGGCGCGCATCGTCTGGAATCGCGCGTTGAATCGCTTTGTCGTCTTCGCTTTCGATCTGCCTGCGGCGCCGGCGGGCCGAACGTACCAACTGTGGGCCATTGCCAAAGGCCATGCGCCGCTGTCCATGGGCACGTTCAACACCGACGCCCAGGGCCGCGCCAGGGTGGTGCTCCCCGTGGACCGGGAGATCGCCGCCCTCGGCTTCATCGACAACTGCGGACTCACCGAGGAGCCGAGCGGCGGGTCACCCCAGCCGACCGAGACGCCGCGGCTGCTCGGCGCCTGGACGCGCAGCGACTAGCCGGGGTTTCGGGATTCCGTCGGGTCGGTCTTGTCCCGGTTCGGCTCGCTCATAATTTGGGGCGCAACCGCTTCCGCAGGAACGCCGTCGTGACGCACACCCGCCGTCTGCCCGTGTTCGCCGCCGGGCTCGTTTTGCTCGCCGTGTCGCTTGCCGCACAGAACGTCCCCAAGCGCCCGCCCCTCAATGGGGCGGATACCAACCAGGCGGCCGCCTATTACTCCTATGGCCTCTCGATGCTGCAGCAGGATCCCCACAAGGCCGCGGACGCTTTCTACTGGGCGGCGCGCATCGATCCGAACTGGGCGAAGCCGTTGTACGCGGGTCGCATCGCATTCCTGGTGGGGGCCGACGACCAGTTCGTGATCGGCTACATGGACGGCAAGCGCAGCTTCACGCGCTCCAAGGATGCCCAGCGCATCGATTCGCTCGAGCTGCACGCCCGCATGCTCGATCCGTTCATGGAGCGCGAGCTCGATAAGGACTTGATGCTGCGCTACGTGCGCGCGCTGTACGATGAAGCCCAGAAATCGGATGGCGGCACCGACGATCGGGCGCAGACGCTGCGCTTCCAATACTACGTGGAGCAGTATTGGCGCACCGACGCACCGCCCGGCATGAAGGCAGAGCTGGCGGTGAGCGAGCATCGCTATCCCGATGCGCTCGACGCCTATCGTGAAGCCCTGCGGCAGGACCGCGATCACCAGGCGGAGATTCACGAGGCACGCGCGCGCGTCTTCTATCTCATGGGCAACAGCGACAGCGCCCGGGCCGAGATGGAGCAGGCGATCGCCAAGCTGCGGGAGAAGGACGCCAAGGACTTCGTGTGGCTGTACGAGTCGAAGGCGGTGCTCGAGCACTTCATCGGGCTGACCTACGAGCGCCAGAACCAGATCGGCCCGGCGCGCGAGGCCTACGGGCGTGCGTTGCAAGAGGACCTGAGCTATTACCCGGCACATATGCGCCTCGGCACCATCGCGCTGAGCGCGGGCGACACCGCCACGGCGCTGAGCGAGATGGACCTGGCCGCGCAAATCAACAACGACGAGCCCGGTCTCCAGGCGACCTACGGGACGGTCCTCGCCCAGGCGGGCCATATCCCCGAGGCGCGGCAGCACCTCCATCGCGCCGTGGAGATCGATCCGTATTACGCCAGCTCGTACTACGTGCTGGGCCGGGTGGACGAGTTCGCCGGCAAGACCGCTGATGCGGCTGGAGACTACCGCGCCTACCTCGGCCATACGCGCGCCCAGGATCCCCGCATCGCCGAGGTGCAACGCCGGCTCGCCGGGTTAACCGGCACCGCTGCGGCGAACCAGTGAAACCGGTCCTGCTGGCGGCGCTGCTGCCCATCGTGGTCGCGGCGCAGGCGCCGCCGAAGGGGCCGCTGCGCCATCCCACGACGGCCGAGGACCTGCAGCTGTTCAGCCAGGTTCTGAACCAGATCCGCGTCAATCATCCGGATTCGATCGACCCGCACGATCTGTTCATGGCGGCAATCGAAGGCATGGTACACGCCGCCGACCCCCATTCCTTCGTTCTCGCGGCGACCCGGCTCGCGCCGTCGGCGGACTCCGCGTGGCGTGCCGGGCGGACCTACCCGGTCCCGATCGAGTTCTCTTTCACGGGCGGAGCGCCAGTGGTGGTGAGCGTCGCCCCCGGCACCGCCGCGGCGCGGCTCGACATCGTCCCCGGAGACGAGCTGATCGCCGTCGACTCGCAGCCCGTGATCGCCGAGAGCGACGAGGAGCTGCAAATCGCGCTGGCGGGCAAGCGCGGTTCGACCGTCGCGCTGACGCTCGAGCGCCGCCGTCTCGACGGCTCCCTGGCGCGCCTGGTCCGCGTCGTCACGCGCGAGAAGGTCGAGGAGACGAGCGCCGTCCCCGCGGCATTCATGCTGGACCGGGACGTCGGCTACCTGCGGGTGACCACTTTCTTGAACGACAGGGTCCACGACGATCTGCACGCGGCGCTCGGCAGGCTCGAGAAAGGCGGCATGAAGCGGCTGGTGCTGGACCTGCGGGACAACGGCGGCGGCAGTGTGGCCGAGGCCGCGGCGGTGGCGGGGGAGTTCCTGCCGCGGGGCGCGCTGCTCTACACGACGGAGTACCGCAAGCGGCCGGAAGGCGCACCCGATACCGTGCGGGTCGGGCGCTCCTTCTGGAGTCACGAAAAGCGCTACCCGCTCGTCGTGCTGATCAACAGCGGCACCGCGAGCGCCTCCGAGCTGGTCGCCGGCGCGCTCCAGGACAATGATCGTGCGGTGATCGTCGGCCAACCGAGCTTCGGGAAGGCGTTGTTGATGTTCGGCATGCCACTGACCGACGGTTCCATGCTCGAGCTCGTCGTCGGGCATGTGCGCACTCCCTGCGGCCGCGTCATCCAGCGGCAGTACCACGGCATCTCACGCCATGAATACTACCGGCTGGCCCGTGCCGAGCGGGACACGGCCGGGCGGCCCTCCTGCCACACGCTGAGCGGCCGCACGGTGTACGGCGGCGGCGGGATCTACCCCGACGTGCGATTTCCCGAGCCCGATCCCCCACCACTCTGGCTGGCGCGCGTCGCCGAGGACGAGCTGCCGCTCAAGTGGGTGGGCGGGTACCTCACCGCGGCGGGGACGGCGCTGCCGAGCCTCGATTCTCTCGCTGCGCGGGCCGCGCTGCCGGCGGCCGCGGTGACGCAGTTTCGCAGTTTCGCGACAGCGGACGGGGTGGAGATCCCCACCGACGCCGACAACCGCCTGCAGCGGTCCCTGGTGCGCACCGTCGCCTACGCCAAGTGGGGGGACGAGGGCTATTACCGCATGGTTGCGGTCACCGATCCGCAGGTGCAGGCTGCCGTGAAAGAGTTCGATCGCGCGGCGACGATCCTGAGCGGTCTGAAAGAACCCCCCTAGCGACGCCGGCCAATCCGATGGGCCGTGACGGGCGTAGAGACGATGTTCGCGCTCTACGCCCGTCGTCCTTTGTGTCGAAGGAGACCTTCATGAAACGGCTCGTTATTGCCGCCCTCGTTCTCGCCTGCGCCGCCGGCGGCGTGGGGATCGCCCTGGCTTCGGATCACCAGGACACCCCCGACGTCGAGCTCAATCCTTCTATGGACATGACCGACCTGTACGTGTTCCCGAGTTCCGTACCGGGACGCGTGGTGCTCGTCATGAACAGCTGGGGGCTGCTCACGCCGGCCGAAACGCCGACGACCGACTTCGATCCCAACATCCTGTATCAGTTCAAGATCGACAACAACCACGACGGCATCGAAGACCGGGTCATCCAGGTGAGCTTCAAGGGCACCGGGGCCAATCAAACGGTCGAGGTGCGCGGGCCCGTCGCGCCGCCGGTCGCAGGGGCCATGAACAACACGATCTCCAGCGCCGCGCCCGTGATGACCGGTGCCACCCGGACGAACCTCGGCTCCGCCTCAGGGATGCAGGTGTATGCCGGACCGCGCGACGATCCGTTCTTCATCGATCTGGAGCAGTTCTTCCGCATCATCCCCGACCGCAAGCCGGTCACCGGCGTCCTGTCGCAGCTCCCCGACACGCCGACGGCGTCGTCGTGGCGCACACCGGGGATCGACTTTCTCGCCGGCTTCAACGTGTTGTCGATCGTCATCGAGCTGCCGGTGAGCGACCTGACCGGCGGCGCCGGCCCGAACTTCGGCGTCTGGGCCACGATCAGCCGCTAACCGAACACCGTCCACGAGGAGTCTTACGATGACCTGGATGACATTCCCGCGCCGGCTCGGGGCCGTGATGCTCGCGGTCCTGCTGGCGGCGGCCTGCAGCGACAACACCACCACGACTGCTCCGACGAACGACCGTGTGTTCAATCAGGTGCAGCGCCTCGGCAATCCGCTCGTCTCCGAGGTCTTCCTGGCGAAGCGCGACCACGCGTTCCACGGCTCGACCGCTCCGACGATCGACGTCGCCGCGTTCACGCCGAGCATTCGTGGCTTCGCCGACAACGTCGCGGGCCGCGATTCGTCGGTCGGGAAAACGCTCGCCGCCGTCCTGCTCCCCGACGAGCTGCTCGTGCAGTCGGACAAGGACCCCGCGTCGGCGGGATGGCTGACGTGGGCGCTCGCGAACGGATGGGGGGGCCGCAAGCTGACCGACGACGTCGTCACGGCCGGCCTGCAGGCGATCTTCGGGGCGCTGCTCGACCCCAACAATACGACGCCGGCGCTCGCCGACGACCATGTCGATGGGAACGATGTCCCGTTCGGCACGAGCTTCCCGTACCTCGCCACGGCGCACTGAGCGGGGACGCATGGATCGCGTGTGGCAGTGGCCTGTCGTCGTTACCCTGTCGGTGGGCCTCGCGCTCGCCGCAGGGTGGCTCGGCACGACCGCGTGGTCGCGGGCCGCGAGCAAGGCGCCTCCCCGCAACGAATCGCGGATCCGTGAGCTGAACATCGGCTTCTTCGAGCAGCGGCTCGCGCGTGACCCGTCGAGTGCCTTCGACCTGGCGCAGCTCGCCGCGCTGCACCTGCAACGCGGTCGGGAACGCGGTGATCCGAGCGATGTGCTCCGTGCCGAGCAGCTGGCGCGCACGTCGCTCGCGAGCCGGGAGGCGCGCAATACGAAAGGGTACTCGACGCTCGTCGCCACGCTCATGACCGAGCATCGCTTCGCGGAAGCACGCGTCGCCGCCGAGCAGTTGCTGGCGCTCGATTCGACGAACTTCTCATCCCAGGCGACGCTCGCCGAAATCGAGATGGAGCTGGGTGATTACGACGCCGCGCGCACGCGGTTCGGGACCTTGTACGCGCACCGTGGCAGCCTGGCGGTCGCACCGCGGCTTGCGCGCTGGCTCGAGCTCCAGGGCCAAGTCGAGGAAGCCCGCCGGCTGCTCACGGCGGCGCTGGACAGTGCGAACGCGAACCCGAGGATGCCGCGCGAACAGCTCGCCTGGTTTCACCTGCGCGTCGGCGACCTCGAGCTGCGCGACGGCCATCCGGGGAGCGCCGCACGGGTGTATCGGGCGGGGCTCGGGGTGGCGCCCAATGATGCGCGGCTCCTTGCCGCGCTGGCGCGGGTCGCTCGCGCCCGGGGAAAGTGGCGGGAGGCAATCGCGTACGGCGAACGCTCGATCGCCATTGCCCCGGACCCGGCGACCCTCGGTCTCATCGGCGACGCCTATGCCGCGCTCGGCGACTCGGCGGAGGCCCGCGAGTACGTCCACACCATGGAGGTCGTGACGTTCGCGCAGCCGGGCGGCTTTCACCGGGCATGGAGCCTCTTTCTGCTGGATCACGAGCTGCACGTGCCCGACGTCCTCGCTCAGGTGCAGTCGGAGATTCGCACCCGGCCCGACATCTACGGCTGGGATCTGCTCGCCTGGGCGCTGCATCGCGCGGGCAGGGACCGCGAGGCGCTGCCCGCCATGGCTCGCGCCCTGTCGCTCGGGACGCGCGATGCGATGCTGGACACGCACATGGCACTGATCGAGCGCGGGCTGGGACACCGCTTCGCCGCGCGCCGGTACCTCGCCGCGGCCCACGACACCGACCCCTACTGCCCATGTCCGAGCTTCTAGCGTTCCTCGATCTGGGATTCCATCACATCGTGAATCCCGAGGCCGCCGATCACATCCTCTTCCTGCTCGCGCTCGCCGCAATCTACCGGCCGCGCGATTGGCGCAACGCTCTCTGGGTGGTGACGGCGTTCACCGCCGGCCACTCGATGACGCTCGCCCTGGCGGTCACGAACACACTCACGCTGCCCACCGCCTGGATCGAGTTTCTCATACCGGTGACGATCGTCGCCGCGGGAGTCGAGAACCTGGTCGTGCGCGACCGGGCGCGCACGCTGCGGGGCGGCCGCTACCGTCCGGTGCTCTCCGGCGTGTTCGGCTTGGTGCACGGCGCGGGGTTCGCCAACTATCTGCGCAGCCTGTTCGTGACTCGCGTGGCGATCCCGCTCTTCGGATTCAACCTGGGGATCGAGCTGGGACAGATCCTCCTGCTGTCGGCAGCGGCGCTGACATTCGTGGCGATCGATCGGGGCCTTATCAAGCTCGGCCGGCTCGCGGGCGAGGGAGTGGCGCTGCGCTGGCGCGTGGTGGGGATCTCGGTAGCGGTGATCGTCGTCGCCACGCGGTGGGCGGCCGAGCGCGCGCCGTGGTGATGCTTGCGCCAGCGGTCCTCGTGCTCGTCTTGGCAGCGACCCCGGCGCACCCGTTGCATACGACGCTCACGACCGTGGAGTGGCACGGCGACCGCCGCGAGCTGGACGTCGCCGTTCGCGTGTTCACCCAGGATGTGTCCGATGCGCTCGCGCGCACGGGGACCACTCTTTCGGACTCCGCAGCGTGTCGCTATGCAACGCGGAGGCTGTCGATCGGGGACGAGACGGGAATGTCGCTGCCCGTCGCGCGTTGTGTCGCGGAGCGCACGGCGGATGTCACCTGGATCCGGCTGTCTCTGCCGGCGCGCAGTCCCGCGGGACTGCGGATCAGCAACGCGTTTCTCTTCGAATGCTTCCCCGATCAGGTCAATATCGTGCAGGCGCATCTCGCCGGAGCTCCCCGTACGATCCTCTTCACCTCCGGAGACGGCCCGAAGGCGCTCTCCTGAGGAGTGCTTGACGCCCGCCTCGGCTCGGCGTAGTAAGAACAAGATGACCACGTCCCGGAACGCAGGGACGGCGTCTCTGCTGCCCCATCCCTGCCAATCCCGAGCGTATCATGTCCACACCGGGCGTCGCATCCCCTCGGTGCCGCAGACCCAGGAGCAACTTCCACGGAGGTTTGTATGACGAGACGGGCTCGATGGTGTGCCGTCGTGGCGGCAGCTGGTTTCTCGGTCGCCCCGCTGGCCGCGCAAGGCTCGGCCAGCGCGCTGTCGCCGCACACCTCGGTCACCAACGACATGTTGTTGCAGGCGCAGCAATCGGGCGACTGGCTGATGTACGGTGGGAACTACTGGAACAACCGCTTCTCGCCGCTGACGACGATCAATACCACGAATGTCAAGAATCTCGTGCCCCGCTGGGTCTTCCAGACCGGCACCCCGGAGCTCGCCAGCCTCGAGACCACGCCGGTGGTGGTCAACGGAGTGATCTATTTCACCAGTGCAGTGGCGCCGAACAATACCGTCCTCGCCTACAGCCTGCGCACCGGCACGCGCTTGTGGCGCTATGAGCACAAGACGGACACCAAGTCGTACGCCGTGGCATGTTGTGGACGCAACAATCGTGGGGTCGCCGTCGCGAACGGCTTGGTCTACGTCGCCACACTCGACGGCATGCTCATCGCGCTCGACCAGCAGACCGGTACCGAGAAGTGGGTGTCACAGGTCGGGGACCCCGGAACGGGGTATACCGAGACGATGGCCCCCCTCGCCGTCGGCGACAAGGTGATTATCGGCACCTCGGGTGGCGAGTACGGCATCCGCGGATTCCTCAAGGCGTTCAATGGCACGACCGGGGCGCTGGTGTGGACCTGGTATACGATCCCGTCGCCGCAGGAAGGCGGCTGGTGGGGCGCCTGGGCGAAGACGACGCCGGATGGCGCCGACCTGCACCGCGACGTCGCCGCCGAGAAGGCCGACTCGGCGAAGTACGCCGATTCCTGGCAGTACGGCGGTGGCGGTATCTGGATGACGCCGGCCTACGATCCCGAGACCCAGACGCTGTACGCGGCGATCGGGAACCCATCACCCGACCTGGACGGCAGCATCCGTCCCGGCGACAACCGCTGGACCGACGGCATCGTCGCCATCGACGCCGCCACGGGAAAATTCAAGTGGGGCTACCAGACGGTTCCGCACGACGTTTGGGACCTCGATGCCGTGAGCCCTCCCGTCATCGCGACGGTCGGTGGTAAGAAGGTCGTCGTGCATGCCGGCAAGACGGGGTGGGTGTACGTGCTCGACGCGGCGACCGGCGCGCTGGTCCGCCGCTCCGACGCGTTTGTCCCCCAGGAAAACATGTTTGCGTTGCCCACGGCCGCCGGGACGCGGATGCTACCGGGGGCGAACGGCGGCGCGGAGTGGTCCCCGATCGCCGTCAATCCCACCCTCGGCTACGCCTTTGTCGTGGGGCTGCACCAGCCAATGAACTACATCACCCACTCCGCCGCCTACTCGCCGCCGAAGTTGTGGCTGGGGAGCCGGTTCGTCGCGATTCCCGGGGAAGCCCAGTGGGGCAACGTCTCCGCCGTGAACCTCGCCACCGGCAAGATCGCCTGGGCGGTGAAGACGGAGCAGCCGATGATCGGTGGCGCCACGGCCACCGCCGGCGGCCTCGTGTTCACCGGGGAGGGGAACGGCTGGTTCAAGGCGTACGACGCGAAGACCAGCGCGGTCCTGTGGCAGTTCCAGTGCGGCGCGGGTGTGAACGCGGCGCCGTCGGTCTTTTCGGTGGATGGCGAAGAGCTCGTTGCCGTCGCTGCGGGTGGCAATTTCCAGCTGAACTATCCCCTGGGCGACGCCATCTTCATCTTCGGCTTGCCGAAGGCCGGCAAGTAGCCGGCGTGCACCGGACCGTGTGTTTGGGGGTGCTGGGAGTCCTGGCGCGAGCGCTCGCCGCTCAGTCGGACTCCCTGCCCCGGATCGACACCACGTGGCTGGTGACCGATGTCCCCACCAAGACGGTCCAGTTCCAGCTGATCGCAGGCTACTCCGGACTGAACGGCGCGCAGAACTTCAACGGGTTCGGGGACGGCGCGCTCACGCTCACCGTCCCCTTGGGGTGGCACGTTGTGCTGCATTTCTCCAATCGCGATGGGATGCTGCCGCATTCGAGTGAAGTAATTGTCGATGGTCCGGTGCCAGCAGCTCCGAGCACCACGTCTCCCGCCTTCAGTCAGGCGGTCACACTGAAGCTGCAGGACGGTCTCACCTCGACGGAGCGCGACGACATGAAGTTCGTGGCCGACAAGGCCGGGGCCTATCTCATCGTTTGTGGCGTGCCGGGACACGCAGCGGCCGGGATGTGGATCCGGTTCTCGGTGGAGGCGGGCGCCGCACGACCGTTCCTTGCCGAAACGCCGCGCAGGCCATGAGACGAGGAGCAGCGGCGTTCATGGCCAGTGCTGCCTTCCTGGCAGGCGCGATGATAACACACCAATCAGCGCGCCCTTGGCGATCCTTTGATGGGCAGGAATGGCAGGGGTTCACTTCTGGCGAAAAACAATCATACCTTGCGGGGTTTCTGGCAGGTGGCGGGCTGACCCAGGCGGAGGCGGTAGCCGGCGGCGTGAACGCGGATTCGGGGCGCGTCGCAGCGGTGCTCGACTCACTCGACCGCGCCGGCGCACTCCACTTCGCGCATGGCGGCTCCGTCTACGCGGCGCAGTTGAGCGATTTTTATTGGTGGGAGGACCACCGGACTATCCGCCTGTATCTGGCGCTCCGCCACATCAACCAGGGAATGCGCCACCCGGGCGAGTAGCCATACACCTTCATCCGGAGGGATGACATGAAGCGAGTTCTCGGAGCGTTGCTGTTC
>DASSIL010000020.1:0-9639 GCA_035691925.1 Gemmatimonadales bacterium | reverse complement strand
CATGCCGATGCTCATCCCCGCCTTGGTCGGGATGTCGTGACACGGGAACGGCTTCCCCGAGAGGCTCGCGAACGCCGTGCGCGAGTTCGCGAACGTGTTGACGCGGATCCCGAACCACGCCACGCCGTAGCTGCCGGCGATCCCGATCAGACTGAAGAGCAGGATGATGACCACCGTGAACGGCGGATAGCCGTGTACCGTCTGGCCCGCGGCGTTCACGTTGCTCGCCAGGGCACCGAAGTACACCGCCGCGATCGCCCCGATGAAGAGCCAGAGGATGAGCAGGAACTTCCCCTGATTCACGAGATAGGTCTTGCACGTCTCGTAGATCAGCTCCGAGATCTCGCGCATCGACTGGTGCACGGGGAGGTTCTTCAGCTGCGTGTAGATCAGGAGCCCGAAGAGCAGGCCGAGGGCGCAGATCACGAGCCCCCACACGAGCAGGTTGTGCCCGTCGATGCCCCCCAGGAACGTCGCCTGGTGGAGGTCGGGAAGCACGAGCGCGGCTTCCCCGCCGGCTTCGTGGCCCTGCGCGGGCGTCTGCGCCGCCAGGGGATACGCCACGAGGGAGCACACGACCTGGGCGGCGATTCCTGCAAGTCGGCGGACGGCGGCAAGCGTCGGCTGCAGCATCAGGGAGTTTCTCCGGAGCTCTGGGTTCGCTGGGTCACGCGGTGGCTTACTTCTCTCCGTACTCGTAGTACTCGACTCCCAGGTGCGTGATCTGGGACTCGCCCATCAACCACCGCAGCGTGTTCTTGAGCTTGGTCTGCTGGATGAACAGGTCGTGCTCGGGAATGAGCCCCGGAGCGGCCTGGGGACTCTTGAAGTAGAACGACAGCCACTCCTGCACGCCGCCCAGCCCGGCGCGGTGCGCCAGGTCGAAGAACAGCGCCAGGTCGAGCACGATCGGCGCCGCCAGAATCGAATCGCGGCACAGGAAATCGACCTTGATCTGCATCGGGTAGCCCAGCCACCCGAAGATGTCGATGTTGTCCCACCCTTCCTTATTGTCACCGCGCGGCGGGTAATAATTGATCCGCACCTTGTGAAACACGTTGCCGTACAGCTCGGGATACTGGTCGGGCTGCAGGATGTACTCCAGCACGCCGAGCTTCGACTCTTCCTTGGTCTTGAACGATTCGGGATCGTCCAGGACCTCGCCGTCGCGATTCCCCAGAATGTTGGTCGAGTACCAGCCCGCCAGCCCGAGCATGCGCGCCTTGAACGCCGGAGCGAGCACCGTCTTCATCATCGTCTGGCCGGTCTTGAAATCCTTCCCGCCGATCGGCAGGTGCTTCTCTTCGGCGAGCTGTTGCATCGCCGGGATGTCGACGGTGAGATTCGGCGCTCCGTTGGCGAACGGCACGCCCTCCATCAGCGCTGCCCAGGCATAGAGCATCGACGGCGCGATCGCCGAATCGTTTTGCTCCATCGCCTTCTCGAAGCTCGCCAGCGACTGGTGCGCCGGTCCCGGCGTAATGAACACCTCGGTCGACGCGCACCACACCATCACGAGACGGTCGCATCGGGCCGACTGCTTGAAGTTCCTGATGTCGGCGCGCAGCTGCTCGGCCAGATCCCGCTTGGTCTTGCCGGTCTTGACGTTCGTGCCGTGCAGCCGCTTCACGTAGTTCTGGTCGAACGCGGCGGGCATCGGCTTGATGGCCTTGAGGAACGCGGCGATCGGCTCGACGTGGTCGCGCTCGAGCACCCCCGCCTTGGTCGCGGCGGTGTACGCGTCGTCGGGAATCGGGTCCCACGCGGTGAACACGAGATCGTTGAGGTCGGCGAGCGGCACGAAGTCCTTGATCTTCGGGGCGCGATGCTCGGTCCGCTTGCCGAGCCGGATCGACGCCATCTGCGACAGCGAGCCGATCGGCAGCGCCTTGCCGCGACGCACGCTTTCGACGCCCGCGATGAACGTCGTCGCGACGGCACCCAGCCCCACGAGCAAGACGCCCAGTTTTCCCTGCGCCGGGGCGATTTCCCGGCGGCCCGTATCCGGCACGATCAGGTTCCTTTCCGCAGTGATGCGCGACCCGGCAGCGTGTCCCGTTGCCGCGGAGCACCGGTGCGCCGCGCCGGAGCCGCGTTGGCGGTACGGGCGACGTAGATGATGCGTTGAATCACCGTGATGGCGGTGACGAGCGCGAGCACCGCGACGATCCAGAACAACAGGCGCCCGCCCCACGCGTTGCCCAGCACCAGCGTCGGCGCACCGAGCAGCAGAAACCGCTCCGCCCGGGCGGCGATGCCGACCTTGCACTCGAGTCCCAGCCCCTCCGCGCGCGCGCGCGTGTACGACACGAGCAGCGACGCCGCCAGGGCCGTGATCGCCAGCATCACGCCCAGCGTCGCCTGGGCGGGCGGCAATCCATTCCGCATGAAATGCAGCGCGATCCCGCCGAACAGCGCCGCCTCACCGACCCGGTCGAGCGTGCTGTCGTAAAACGCGCCGAACGTGGACCCGGAACCGCCGACGCGCGCAACCTGCCCGTCGAGAATGTCGAACAACCCCGACACGAGCAGCAGCAAGCCGCCGAGGCGAATCTCGCTCAATCCGAACGCGACCGCCGATCCGAGCACGATCGCCGCGCCCAACGTGGTGATCGTGTTCGGTCGCACGTGGGCCCGCACCAGACGCCCGACGACCGGCTTCGTGAGACGCACGAAGCCGTCTTTGACGCCCTGCGGGATCACGTTCATAGCCGCGGGAAAGTAACAGGCGCTCGGGACCCCGCAAAGGGGAAACCTTCAGTAAAGCAAGTACTTGGCACGGTTCCGGCGAAACTGCGTCAATGCGTCGGACCACCCGGTCCAGATTTCCGGCGCCGTCCGCCCGCTGTCGATCGCGTGCCGCAACTCGGGACCCGCCGCGAGCACGTCGAACCACTCGGCGCGAATCCGAAAGCTGTCCGGATGGACCGCGCGCAGCGCCACGAGCAACGCGACCGCGAGCCGTGTCGGGTCGTAGCGCGAACGGTTGGTGACGCGCAACTGCACCCCGTGCAGCGGCACGTTGTCGTACTTGCCGTCGGTTGGTGCGTGCGGGGTGAAGTCGTACGCAGCGACGCTCACACCCTCGAGCGCCGCGGCCGGAAGCGCGGCGACGAGACGGCGGGAATCGACCCACGGGGCACCGACCACCTGAAAGGCTGCCGCAGTCCCCCGCCCAACCGACAGATTCGTGCCCTCGAAGAGACACGTCCCCTGGTAATGAAAGGCGCTCTCGAGATTCGGCATGTTGGGGGACGGCTTGATCCACGGCAGCCCGGTCGAGTCGTAGCTCACTCCCCGGTGCCACCCCACCGCGGGAACGACCGTCAGATCCGCGTGCAACGCCAGCGCATCGTTCGTCAGGCGCAACAGCTCGCCGAGCGTCATGCCGTGCCGCATCGGCACCGGGAGGAACCCGACGAAGTCCTTCACGGGATCGCCGATCACCGGGCGCACATTGCCCTGGACCACCTCCCCCCCGACGGGATCGGGACGATCGAGCACGACGACGGGCGTGCCGCGCGCCGCCGCCTCCGCCATGAGGGTCGTGGCGGTCGCCGGATAGGTGTAGAACCGCGCCCCGACGTCCTGCAGGTCGATCAGCAGCACGTCGATCGAGTCGAGCGCCCGAGCTGCCGCCGTGCGCGAGCCACCGAACAGGCTGTAGATTGGGAGATGAGTCGCGGAATCGACCGCGTCGGGCAGCCCCGGACGATCCTCCGCACCGCGGAACCCGTGCTCCGGACTGAACAGCGCCACGAGCCGCAACCCATCCGCCAGCAGCCGATCGACGTCGCGCCGTCCGGCCGCGTCCACGCCGGTCTGATTGGTCAGGAGGCCGAGGCGCTTGCCCTGGACCAGTCGCAACGAATCGGACAGCAGCACCTCGATTCCAGGACGCACGGGCGGCGGGGATTGCCCCCCGCACGTGAGCACACTCAACAGCCAGAGGCCATGCGCGCGCATCGTCTGATCATACTCCTATTGGTCGCCTCGTGCCGATCGGGACCGGGTGCCGGGACCGCCGCCGCGCCCCCGGCACCGGCGGTGACGGTCCCGGGCGCTACCGCGACGGTGTCGGTGGACAGTGTCCTCACGAGTCTGACCGTTCGCCAGCGCGTGGGACAGCTCATCGTGCCGTGGCTGTCCGGCGCCTATACCGCCGCCGACGATTCCCTCTTCCTCGAAGCCGAGCGCTGGATCGACTCGTTGCAGGTCGGCGGCATCATTATTTCGGTCGGCGGCCCGTTCGACATCGCAGCGAAACTCAACGCTCTGCAACTGCGCTCGCCGCTGCCGCTCCTGATCTCGGCTGACCTCGAGTGGGGCGCGGCGATGCGGGTCGTCGGCGCGACCGCGTTCCCGCAGATCATGGCCGCGGGCGCCACCGGAGACTCGAACGACGCCTACACCATCGGCGCCGCCGGCGCGTCCGAAGGGCGCGCCGTCGGCATCCAGGTGAATTTCGCTCCCGACGCCGACGTCAACAACAATCCGCTGAACCCCATCATCAACACGCGCTCGTTCGGCGAGGATCCGCGGGCGGTGAGCACGCTGGTGCGGTCCTATGTCCGGGGGGTGCACGACGGGGGGATGCTGGCGACGCTGAAGCACTTCCCCGGGCACGGCGACACCGAGACCGATTCGCACATCGGCTTGCCGGTGATCACCGCAGGGTACGGGCGACTCGACACGCTGGAGCTCGTGCCGTTCCGGGCCGGCATCGGCGCGGGGGCGGATATCGTGATGAGCGCGCACATCGCGTTTCCGACGTTGACCGGATCGAACGAGCCGGGCACGTTGTCCGCCGCGGTGCTGACCGGGCTGCTGCGGGATTCGCTCCACTTCACGGGGCTCGTCGTCACCGATGCGCTGGAGATGGGGGCGATTGTGTCGAAGTACGGCGCGGGCGAGGCGACGGTGCGAGCCTTCCTCGCCGGGTCCGATTTGCTGCTGATGCCGGCGAGCCCCGATTCGGCGCTCGCGGCGATGACGGCGGCGGTGGAATCGGGGCGGATCGCCCACTCCCGGCTGGACGCGTCGGTGCGCCGCGTCCTCGCGATCAAGCAGCACCTCGGCCTGTTCCAGCGTCGCACCGTCCCGCTCGACCGAATCATGCAGAGCGTGGGGACGCGGCGCTGGCAGACTGCCGCGGATGACATCGCCGTTCGTGCGCTGACGCTGGTGCGCGATTCCACGGGGACGTTGCGCAGCTTGCGCGGGCGGCGGACGCGACTCGCCGTCGTCGCCTACGCCGACGAGGGGACGTCGTCGGTGGCGCTGCGGTTCAGCGACATCGTGCGCTTGAACGGCGATACCGTGGATTATTTCCGGTTGTGGCCGATGTCGGGACCGGCCTCGTACGATTCGGCCCGCACCGTGCTGGCCCGCAATCCGGTGGCGCTGTTCGCCGCCAACGTGAAGCCGATCTCGTCACGCGGGACCATCACGCTCCCTGATTCGCTCGCGGCGCTGATCAACGCGACCGACGCGATGAAACCCACGATCCTCGTGTCGTTCGGGAGTCCCTACCTGCTCGACCAGACGCCCGGCGTGAAGACGTATCTCATCGCCTGGAGCGGCGTCCGGCCGGCCGAGCGCGCCGCCGCGCGGGCCGTGCTCGGGCTATCGCCGATCGGCGGGCATCTCCCGATCCGGCTCCCGCCGGGGTATCCGGTGGGGTGGGGAGTGGTGGTTCCGGACTCCGTGGTGGCGGGGAAACCATGAAGCGGTCGTTCGACGGCAGGGCGGCAGGTGGTGCGATCGTGACACTCTTGCTCGTGGCGTGTCACGCCGGGACGCCTGCGCCGGAGCATCGACCCATCCCTGCCGCGCTCCCCGAGTCGCTGGGGTTCGACGCAGCCCGGCTCGACCGTGTACGGGAATACCTCGCATCGCAGGTGGACAGCGCCTACCCCGGCGCCGTCGTGGCGGTGGGCCGGCACGGCCGCCTCGCGCTGCTCGCGGCGGTCGGGCACTACAGCGATGGCGACGACCGTCCCGTCGAGCCCGAGACGGTGTACGATCTCGCCTCGCTCACCAAGGTCATCGGACTGACGACGGCGTGCATGATCCTCGTGCAGGAGGGCAAGCTGGACCTCGACGCGCCGGCCCAACGTTACGTGCCGGAGTTTCGCGGACCAGACAAGAACCGGATCACGATCCGGTTGCTGCTCACGCATTCGGCCGGGCTCGCCGCCGACTTGCCGCTCTACGACTCGACACGGAGCCGTGCGGCCGCCCTCACGCTGGTCGATACGTCGCCACTGCTTTCGGCTCCGGGAACGGACTTCGTCTACTCCGATCTCAGCGCGATCGTGCTGATGCAGGTGGTGGAGCGGATCACAAGCCAATCGCTCGACGCCTACCTCGAGGCCCGCGTGTTCGGCCCACTCGGGATGGCCGCGACGCGATTCAACCCGCCGCGGAGCTGGCTGGACCACATCGCGCCGACGGAGCTCGACACGATGTTCCGCCATCGCCTGATCCGCGGCGAAGTGCACGACGAGAGCGCGGCGCGGCTGGGCGGAGTGTCGGGAAACGCCGGATTGTTCAGCGATGCACCTGACCTGGTACGGTTCGCCACCTGGCTCATGGCGGTACGCGCGGGGACCGCGGGCCACGGCCCCCGAGGTACCACGCCCGGCCTGACGTCCGAGACCGTCACGACCTTCACCACACGCCAGAACATCCCGCCCGGCTCCACGCGCGCGCTCGGCTGGGACACGGCTTCAGACTCCGGATACTCGAGCGCCGGATCGAAACTCTCCCGGCGTTCGTTCGGCCACACGGGATACACCGGCACATCGATCTGGATGGATCCCGACAACGATCTGTTCGTGATTCTCCTGACCAACCGGGTGAATCCAACGCGGGCGAATACGAAGATCCTGGAAGTACGCGCGAAAGTGGCGGATCTGGTCGCTGATGCGCTGGTAGGGGACGGTAGGGGACGGTAGGAGTTGTAGGGGCCCCGCCCCCTACCGTCTCCTACCGTCTCCTACCGTCCGTGTTTAGTTTTGTAGTCACGGAGGAACGACATGACGACGACGCACAAGCCCGAATCCATTGTACTCTCGCTCTCCGAGCGTGCCGCCGCCGAAGTCCGGAAGTTCATGGCGGAAGAGAAGGTCGACCCGGCCACGGCAGGTCTGCGGGTCGGCGTGCAGCCCGGCGGCTGCTCGGGATTCAAGTACACCTTGAACATCGAAGAGAAGCCCGAAGCCGACGACATCGTGATCGAGTCGAGCGGCGTCCGGCTCTTCGTGGACGCGTTCAGTGGGCAGTACCTGAACGGCGTCAGCATCGACTACAAGAGCAACTTCCAGGAGTCGGGCTTCGCCTTCGACAACCCCAACGCCACCGGCGGCTGTGGCTGCGGATCATCCTTCACGGTCTAGCCAGCACCGCTGATCGACGGATAGCTTCTCCGAGGCCCGCGCACCCCGCGGGCCTCCTTTTCTTCCCCGGAGGCTCCGCTGCGCGCGCTCGACATCGCCGTCATCGTCGCCTATTGCGTCGCCGTGGCGGCCGTCGGGATGTTCTTCGCCGGACGCCAGCACGACACCACCGACTACTTCCTCGGCCGCCGCGGGCTCCCCTGGTGGGCCATCCTGTTGTCGATCGTCGCGACCGAGACTTCGGCCCTGACCGTGATTTCGGTGCCGGGGCTCGCCGCCACGACGAATCTCACCTTTATCCAGCTCGGATTCGGCTATCTCGTCGGCCGCATCGGCGTGGCCTATCTGCTTCTCCCCGGCTACTTCGAGGGCACGCAGGATACGGCCTACCAGCGGCTCGAGCGTCGTTTCGGGCCGGGCGCGCGCCGCGCCGCCTCGGGCGTGTTCCTCGTGACGCGCTCTCTCGCCGACGCGGTCCGGGTCTTCGCCACCGCAATTCCCCTGGCGGTGATCACGCACTGGAGCATCCCGGTGGGGATCCTGGCGACCGGGGTCATCACGCTCGCCTACACCTGGTTCGGCGGCATGCGCGCCGTGGTCTGGACCGACGTGCTGCAGCTCGGCGTCTACATCCTGGGCGGCGTGGCGACGCTCGTGGTCGCGCTGCACATGGCCGGCGGCGTAGGCGCGCTCGGGACCGCATACGATCACTACAAGCTCGTCTTTCTCGACTTCGGGTTCTCCTTCACCCGCACCTACACGCTCTGGGGCGGACTCATCGGCGGCGCGCTCCTCTCGGCGGCCTCCCACGGGACCGACCAGCTGATCGTGCAGCGCTTGCTCTCCGCCCGCGGGCTCAGCGACGCCCGTAAGGCGCTCATCGGCTCCGGCGTGTTCATCGTTTTCCTGTTCGCGCTGTTCCTGCTCGTCGGGACCAGTCTCTGGCTCACCGGTACGGCGCAACCGGGGGGCTCCGGCGACCAGATCTACCCAACGTTCGTGGTGAACCACCTTCCCTCCGGGCTCGCCGGCCTCGTCGTCGCCGGCCTGCTCGCGGCCGCGATGGGCACCCATGCGTCGGCGATCAACTCACTCGCGTCCGCCGCGACGAACGACTTCTACGCGCCGCTGACGGGTGAGCGTGATCCCGCCCAGCTGCTGCGCGTCGGTCGGATCATGACCATCGTCTGGGCAGTGGTGCTGGTGGTGGGGGCGATGCTGTTCCCCGATCCCCGGAAACCGGTCGTCGAGCTGGCGCTGAAGGTCGCATCGCTCACGTACGGGGCGCTGCTCGGTACGTACATTCTGGGCGGATTCTGGTCGCGCGCCCGGCAACGCGATGTGATCGTCGCGATGATCGTGGGCATCGTGGTCATGATCCCGGTGATCTTCGCGGCGCGACTCGGCGCGTGGCTCGACAATCCCCGGATCCTTACCACACTCAGCTCGCTGGCCTGGCCCTGGGATGTTCCGCTCGGCACGGCGGTCACGGTGCTCGTGGGCATGGCGTCGTCGATGATTGGCAGAGTGGAAGGTTGGAATGATGGAAAGAAGACGGCGATGATGTGATGCCCCATTCCATCAGTCCAACCGACCAACCGTCCATTTTGTTGGGTGTCGACGCGGGGGGCAGTCACACCGCCGCGGCGATCGCCCGGCCCGATCTGCTGATCCTCGGGAGAGCCGAAGGGCGCGGGGCCCCGATGCGCGCCGGCGACGCCACGACCACCGCGGCGGTGATCGCTGAAGTGACGACGCAAGCGGCGCGCGCCGCGGCCGTGACCCTCCCCGTCGACCGCGCCGTGATCGGCGCTGCCGGCGCGGGGCGGGCGCTCGAGCGGCGCGAGCTGCGCCTCGCCTTGTTGCCCCACGGGCTCGCGCGCACGATGGAGGTCGTCGCGGACGGCGACATCGCCCTCGCGGCGGCGTTCGGTACGGAGCCGGGCGTCCTCATCAATGCCGGGACCGGCTCGATCGCGTACGCGCGGGACCGCCAGGGACGGCTGCGCCGCAGCGGTGGCTACGGCTGGCAGTTCGGCGATGAAGGAAGCGGCTACTGGATCGGCCGGCGGGCGCTCGCCGCGGCCGCCAAAGCCCGCGACGGCGTCGGCGACGGGACACCGTTGCTCACGCGCATCCTCGCGGCCCTGGGATTACGCGAGTTCGACGAGCTGGTGCGCTGGACGGCGACGGCAACCCCCGCCCTGGTGGCGGCGCTCGCCCCGCCGGTGCTCGCGGC
>DASSIL010000019.1:0-7140 GCA_035691925.1 Gemmatimonadales bacterium | reverse complement strand
ACGCGGTAGTTCAGCGTCTCGCTGCGCTCGTCCACGTGGACGCGCAGCCCCGCCTCGACGAGCTTCGCGCCCACGGCGCGCGCCGCGTCGTTCTGCGCGTCCGAGATCGGCAGCACGCGCACCTGCTCCGGGGCGAGCCAGAGGGGGAACGCGCCCGCGAAGTGCTCGATGAGAAACCCGACGAACCGCTCGAGCGTTCCGTAGATCGCGCGATGGACCATCACCGGTCGATGCGGCCGGTTGTCGGCGCCGGTGTACTCGAGCTGAAAACGCTCCGGCAGCTCGTAGTCGAGCTGGATCGTGGCGCCCTGCCACTCCCGGCCGATCGCGTCGTTGAACTTTACGTCGACCTTGGGGCCGTAGAACGCGCCGCCGCCGTGGTCGATGCGATAGGTCAGCCCGCGGCGTTTGAGCGCCTCCTCGAGTCCCCGCTCCGCGACGTCCCACATCGCGTCGTCGCCGAGCTTTTTCAGAGGACGCGTCGCGAGATCGAGCCGGTAGTCGAGCCCGAACGTCTTGCCGAGCACCAGATCGACGATGTCCAGCAGGGCGAAGATCTCTTCTTCTATTTGATCCTCGCGCAGGAAAATGTGGGCGTCGTCCATCGAGAGCCCACGCACCCGCAGCATGCCGTGCAGCGTCCCCGAGCGTTCGTTGCGGTACACGTTGGCGATCTCGGCGAGCCGGATCGGCAGGTCGCGGTAGCTGCGCTGCTGCGAGGCGTAGATGAGGATATGCATCGGGCAGTTCATCGGCTTCACCCGGTACTTCACTTCCTCCGACTCGCCCTCGCCCGCCGCCATCGGCGGGAACTGGTTCTCGGCGTACAGGGGGAGGTGACCCGAGCGCAGGAACAGCTGCTCGCGCGTGACGTTCGGCGTGTAGACGAGCTGGTAGCCGCGCGCCAGGATGACGTCTTCGATGAAGCGCCGCAGCTGGAAGTTGATCATCGCCCCCTTGGGGTGCCAGAAGACCAACCCCGGCCCGACGTCTTCCTGGATCGAGAACAGATCGAGCTGCTTGCCGATGACGCGGTGATCGCGCTTCTTCGCCTCCTCCAGCCGCCGCAGGTAGGCGTCGAGGTCATCCTTCGAGAACCACGCCGTGCCGTAAATGCGCTGCAGCATCTGGCGCCGCTCGTCGCCGCGCCAATACGCGCCCGCCCCGTGCAGCAGCTTGAAGTGCTTCACCTTGCCCGTGCTCGTGACATGCGGTCCACGGCACAAGTCGACGAACGGTCCGTCGGTATAGACCGAGATCACTTCGTTGGGACCGAGGTCGTCGATGCGCTCGAGCTTCAGCGGGTCGTCGGTGAAGCGGCGCTTCGCTTCGTCACGGTTCACCTCTTCGCGCACGAATGGATGGTCCGCCGCGGCGACCTCGCGCATCTTCGCCTCGATCGCCTCCAGGTCCCCGGGAGTGAACGGCGTCGGGACCTCGAAGTCGTAATAGAAGCCGTCTTCGATCGAGGGGCCGAAGCCGATCCCGGCCTGCGGGAAGAGCTGCCGCACCGCCGTCGCCAACACGTGGGCGGCCGAATGCCGCAGCACGTCGAGCGCCTGCGGGTCCTTGTCGGTGACAATCGCAACCGCTGCCCCGTCGGGGAGCGGCCGCGCGAGATCGCGCACCTCGCCGTTCACGCGGGCGGCGATCGCCGCCTTGGCGAGGCCTGGTCCGATCTGGGCCGCGAGGTCTCTCGCCGTCGCGCCGGCAGGCAGGACCCGGGTACTCCCATCCGGGAGGGTGACGTGCAGTTCGTTGGCCACGGTCAGCGCGTGGTGTCGGTTTCGACGGCCGGCTCGACGGAGCCGAAGGACGGGAGCTTGGTGCCGTTCCGGAAATACAGGACGATCCCGCCCACGAGGAGCGCCGCCAGCATCAGCCAGCGCGCGAGCCGGATCGTGGAGATGACGTTGGGTTCCTCGGGCATAGAGGAATTCTATAAAGATGGCGGTCGGGCGGACAGGCGGCGGAGAGAGACGGCGGTCAGGCGGTCGAGGCGGTCGGGCGGTCAACGACCGGCGCTTTCATCGTCTGCCTGTCCTCCGCTGCTTCCGACCGCCTGACCGCCGACCGCCGATTCACCAACCGCCGTTATTATAAGGAATGCCCGGTTCCAACGAACTCGCGCCCCAGTACGACCCGAAAGCCGTCGAGTCCGGCCTGTACCGCACCTGGATGGAGCGCGGGGCGTTCGCCCCCACCCCCGGTCCCGGCCGTCTGCCCTACGTCATCGTGATCCCCCCGCCCAACGTGACCGGGGTGTTGCACATGGGGCACGGGCTCAACAACACGATCCAGGACGTGCTGATCCGCTTCGAGCGAGCCCGCGGACGCGAGACCTTGTGGCTCCCCGGCACCGACCACGCCGGGATCGCGACGCAAAACGTGGTCGAGCGGCTCATCGCCAAAGAGGGAAAGACCCGCTTCGACCTGGGCCGCGCGGTGTTCGTGGAGCGCGTGTGGGCGTTCGTGCGGGAAACGGGCAACACGATCCTCGAGCAGCTGAAACAGATCGGGGCGTCGTGCGACTGGAGCCGCACCCGGTTCACCCTCGATCCGGCCTACACCCGGGCCGTGCGGGAAGTCTTCGTGCGCCTGTGGGAAGAAAAGCTCATCTACCGCGGCCACCGGGTGATCCACTGGTGCCCGCGCTGCCTCACCGCGCTCTCGGACGAGGAAGCGGAGTTCAAGGAGACCAGCGGCAACCTGTACTACATCCACTACACGTTGGCGGACGGCACCGGCCACATCACTGTCGCGACCACGCGCCCCGAGACGCTGCTCGGCGACACGGCGATCGTCGTCCATCCCGACGACCCGCGCGGCGCGCCGTTCATCGGCAGGACGGTGAAGCTCCCGATCACGGGAATCGAGATTCCCGTGCTGGCCGACGACAGTGTCGACAAGGAATTCGGCACCGGCTTCGTGAAAGTGACGCCGGCACACGACGCCAACGATTTCGAGATCGGGTCGCGGCACGGCCTCGCGATGCCGCTCATCATGCGCGAGAACGCCACCATGGGCGACGACGGCGGCGACCGCCAGGGCGATGCCACCGCGCGCGTGCCCACGGAACTCGTCGGGATCGACCGGTTCGAGGCGCGCAAGAAGATCATCAAGCAGCTCGAGGCCGCAGGACTGCTCGCCAAGGTCGAGACGCATCAGCACGCGGTGCGGCGCTGTTATCGCTGCGACTCGATCGTCGAGCCGCGCCTCTCCGACCAGTGGTTCGTCAGGATGAAGCCGCTCGCCGAGCCGGTGCTCGCCGCCTATCACGCGGGCGAGATCACGATCGTCCCCGAGCGGTGGAACGCGACGTTTCTCAATTGGATGGAGAACATCCGCGACTGGAACATCTCGCGGCAGTTGTGGTGGGGGCACCGCATTCCGGTGTTCACCTGCACGCAGTGCAAGCACGAGTGGGCCGACCGAGAAGACCGGACGACGTGCCCCAAGTGCGGCGGGCCGGTGGAACAGGATCCCGACGTGCTCGACACCTGGTTCTCGTCGTGGCTGTGGCCGTTCGCGACGCTCGGCTGGCCGGAGGAGACCGCCGATCTCCGCCGCTACTATCCCGGGCACACGCTCGTCACCGCGCCCGAGATCCTGTTCTTCTGGGTCGCACGGATGCTGATGGCGGGCTTCCACTTCATGGGGAAGAAGCCGTTTACCACGGTGTACCTCACCGGGACGGCGCGCGACAAACAGCATCGCCGGATGTCGAAGTCGCTCGGCAACGGCATTGACCCGCTCGATGTGGTGAAACTGTACGGAGCGGACGCGCTGCGCTGGACGCTGGTCGGCAGCGGCTCGCTCGGCGCCGACGTGATCCTGGACCCGAACGATCTCGAAACAACGTTCGCCACCGGACGCAATTTCGCGAACAAGCTGTGGAACATCGCCCGCTTCCTGCTTCCCCATCTCCCGACGGAAGCGGTCCCGATCGCCACGCTCGACTCCCGGACGCTCACGCTCGCCGATCGCTGGATTCTGTCGCGCACCGAGGGCGCGGTGGCCGACGCGACGGCGGCGCTGGAGCAGTTCCGGCTCGACGAAGCGGCCAAGCGCTGCTTCGAGTTCGCCTGGGGCGATCTGGCCGATTGGTACGTGGAGACGGTGAAGCCGCGTCTCACCGCCGGGGACGCGAGCGCCCGGGCGGCGAGCGCCGTGCTGCTGCACGCCTGGGACACGGTGCTGCGGCTGCTGCACCCCATTGTGCCGTTCATCACCGAGGAGCTGTGGCAGAAACTGCCGGGCCGCCGCGCCGGCGAGCTGCTGATCACGGCGCCCTGGCCCACGCCCGAGCGGCAGCGCATCGACGCACGCGTCGAGGCCGAGTTCGGCGCGGTACAGCAGGCGATCACGGCGATCCGGAACATTCGCGCCGAGTATCGTGTGTCTCCGAAGACCAAGCTCGCGGCGGCGATCCGCGCCGCAGGGCCCGCGGCACGCGGGGTGTTCGAGTCGGAGCGCGAGACGATCCTGCGGCTCGCGCAGCTCGAGTCGGTGACCTCGGACGGCGCCGCCCTGCAGGGCGCGCACGCCGTGCTGAGCGACGGCAGCGAGGTGGTGGTCGCGCTCACGGGGGCGATCGACCTGGGGCAGGAGTGCCGCCGCCTCTCGGACGAGCTGACCCGGCTCGACAAGCAGCTCCAGGGGCTCGCGGCGAAGCTCGCCAACGAGCAGTTCATCTCACGCGCTCCCGCCGACGTCATCGAGCGGGAGCGCCAAAAGGAGCAGGGGTGGCGCACCCAGCGCGACGCCCTGGCCGGCAAGTTAGCGGCGCTCGGCTGCGGCTAATCGCGCTGGCGGGTGCGGCGCTCGTCGCCTGCGCCCGGACCGGCGAGCCCCCTGGTGGACCTCCCGACGTCAAAGCGCCGGTCATTCTCGGCGTGTATCCCGAATCGGGCGCCGTCGCCACCGATCTGCACGACGACGCCGTGATCCAGTACGACGAGGTCATCGACGAAATGGGTGGTGGCGGCACCGCGGGAGGTGCCACGGGCGGCGCGACGGGACTCGCGACGAAGGTCCTGCTGTCGCCGACCCGGGGGGCCTACAAGGTGTCGTGGCACCGGTCGTCGATTCACGTGAAGCCGGCCGAAGGCTGGAAGGCGGGGCGCGTCTACCACCTGGAAGTCCTGCCGGGGATCGCCGACCTGCGCCGCAACACGACCAAGGAGCGGCACACCATCGTCTTCACGACGGGGCCGCCGGTGCCGCAGAGCGCGCTCGAGGGAACCGTCGTGCAGTGGGTGGAGCAGCACGTGCTCGGCAACGGCCTGGTGCGCGCGCAGCTGCTGCCCGACACGATCGCGTACCTCGCCGTCACCGATTCGGTGGGCCACTTCCGGCTCCCCGCCATCCCCCCCGGGAAGTACCTGGTCTACGCGATCGTCGACCAGAACAACAACCGCCGGCGCGACCGGCGCGAGCCCTACGACTCGACCATCGTGACCCTCGACTCGACGGCCTCGCTCCTGCTGTGGACCTTCGTCCACGACAGCCTGGGGCCGCGCATCCAGCAGGTCGAAGCCATCGACTCGATCACCGCGCGGATCGCCTTCTCCGCCCCGCTCGATCCGGCGCAGCCGCTCGACTCGCTCGTGCTGCGGGTCCTCGCCCTCCCCGATTCGACGCCGGTGAAGGTCGCCCGGCTCTATTCGAGCGCCGATTACGATTCCCTGGCGGCGCGTGAGCGTGCCGTCGCGGACTCGATTCGCGCCGCGAACGACACCACGAAGAAAGCCGCGCCGCCACCCAAAGACACGACGAAGCAGGCTGGAGTCGACACGACGGCACCCCCGCCGCCGCCCGGGGCGAAATCCGCCGTCGATACCTCCGCCCTGCGCGCGCTGCTGCGCCGGCGTCCGGTGCCACAGGATAAGGTCGTGATGCGGCTCGAGTCCCCGCTCAAACCCGAGGCGAGGTACTTCGTCGAGGTACGGGGGGCGCGCAATCTCAACGGCGCGCGCGCCGACGCTCACACCGTCCTCGTCGTCCCCAAGCCCAAACCGCCACCCTCGCCCGCCGATTCGGCGAAAGCGGCCGCCGATTCGCTGCGGCGCCGCGCTGCACCGAAGCGGCCGCCGCGGCGTCCATGAGCGATCCTCGCCGCCGGCTCCCATCCGTCGATGCCCTGCTCGCCGACGACGCCGTCGCCGCCCTGACGTCCCGCCACCCGCGCGCGCTCGTCGTGCGCGCCGTTCGCGCGGCGCTCGAGGCCGCCCGCGCGGATGGCGGCGCCCCCCCGGCCGAGGGGTGGGCACGAGCGGTGGAAAGCCGGGTGCAGCGGTTCGCCGCGCCGTCGCTCGTGCCGGTCATCAACGCCACCGGCGTCGTGCTGCACACCAACCTCGGTCGTGCGCTCCTCGCGCCGACCGCGGTCCAGGCGATGACGGCGGTCGCCCAGTCCTACGCCAGCGTCGAGTACGACCTGGGACGCGGGAGCCGCGGCTCGCGCCACGCCATCTGCCGCGACGTCCTGGTGGAGCTGACCGGTGCCGCGGACGCGCTGGTGGTGAACAACGCTGCCGCAGGCCTCTTGCTCGCCCTGTCCGCGCTGGCCCGCGACGGTGCAGCGATCGTCTCGCGCGGCGAGCTGGTCGAAATCGGCGGCGCGTTTCGCGTACCGGACGTCATGGCGCGCTCCGGCACCGCCCTCGTAGAGGTCGGCACGACCAACCGCACGCACCTCGACGATTACGTCAAGGCCATCACGCCGCGTACCCGCGCGCTGCTCAAGGTGCATCGGTCGAATTTCCGCGTGACGGGATTCACCGCCGAAGTGACCGCGGAGGAGATCGCGCAGCTGGCGCGCGCCAGCGGCGCGGCGAGTCTGTACGATCTCGGCAGCGGGTTGTTGCTCGATCTCTCCCCGTGGGGCCTGACGGGTGAGCCGACGGTGCGGCAGGCGGTGGCGAGCGGAGTGGACATCGTCGTTTTCAGCGGCGACAAGCTGCTCGGCGGGCCGCAGGCGGGCATCATCGTCGGCACGGCACCGGCGATCGCCGCGTGCAGGACCGACCCCCTCGCCCGCGCGGTGCGGGCCGACAAGTACACGCTCGCGGGACTCGAGGCGACACTCTCCCTGTATCGCGATGCGGACGCAGCACGGAGAGAGATCCCGACACTGCG
>DASSIL010000018.1:0-2558 GCA_035691925.1 Gemmatimonadales bacterium | reverse complement strand
AGCGACATGTTGATCTTCGGCAGCGGCTCCATCGCCTCACTGCTCACCCGGCACCGCCTGATCGACGAGTATCAGTTCGTCGTCAACGCGCTGCTCCTGGGTGAGGGACACTCGCTCCTCGCCGGGGTGCCGCAGAGCCTGCGTCTCACGCTGCTCGAGGCCAGGGCATTCCCGTCCGGAAACGTCGTGCTGCGCTACACGCCTCAGTAGTAGAAGACGCCCTTGTGCTTCTTCCCGGGGGTATTGACATCGTCCCCGCCGGAGACGAGGACGTGAAACGCGCCGCTTCCATCCACGTACCCGATCTCGGCGTGATTGAACAGGTTCCCGCCCCCGCTCGAGGAGATCGTGTTCGCCCCGGTGGCGCCGTTAAAGCTCCCTGCGCTGCCGCTCGTACCGATCTGGGCGTAGGACTCCTCCGTCGAGCCCGTCGATGCGCCGTTATACAAGCCGCCCGTGACCAGCACGTACCCGCCGGCCACCACCGTGCGATGCTTGCTCACCGCCTTCTTGAGGCTGTTGCTGTTGAGCGTCCACCCGGCGGCTGCAATCGCCCGGGTCTTGAGGTCGATCTGCGCGTACACGACATCGTTGAACGCGGTGCTCGAGATACTGGAATCGTTCGGTGACACGGTCCCGCTGTCGCCGCCAAAGGCATACAGGTACTGTCCAAAGGCTCCGGCCCCGAAATACGCGCGCTTGAACGGCAGCGGGGTGAGCGATTGCCAGGTGCCCAGCCCACCCGACGCATCGATCGTAGTGCGGTAAACCGTAGCGACGGGCGCGTTGCCGGTCGTGGCGCCACCCCAGATGTAGAGATCCCCGAATACGACTGCCTCGCCGAACGAGCTGAGCGGCGCCGGCAGCGTGCCGGCGCTGGTCCAGCTGCTGACGGTCCCGTTGACCGCGAGTGTGCCGCGGTAGATCGCGGTGGTCCGTTGCCCCGCCACCGTCGTGATCCCTCCCACGACGTATATGTAGCCAACGCCGGTGACGGCCGAGTTTCGGGGCGTGGCGATGAAGACGCGGGCGAATGCCACGGACTCCGGCAACGCCGTCGTGGCCGTGAACGACCCGACCGCGCCGGTGTTGCCGATCGTCGCGTAGTACACGGCGTTCTGCAGCGCGCCGGTACTGTCCTCGCCGCCGAGAACGTATACGGCGTGCGTCGTCGTGCTCTGGTCCTTCAGCGTCGTAGCGTCCATCGAATGGCCGCTCAATCCGACCGGCAGCGCACTCGTGCTCGTCCACGAGACGGTCGAGGGGCTGAACAGCACGCCCTGCGACACGGCGAACGTCACGGCGTTGCTGGTATCACCGCTGGCGTGCACCACGAGCGGACCGGTCGCCGCGCCGGCCGGGACGGTCGTCACGATGAACGTGGTCGTCCAGTCCCCCGGCGCGGCGATCGTCGCGGCGACCGTCCCACCGGTGCCGTTCGAGAACTGCACGCTGCCCGCCACGCTCCCGAAGTTCTGGCCCTCGATGATGACCGTGGACCCGACCGCGCCGAACGGCGCTGTGGCTCCGTTCACGGCGGTGATGACGGGCGGCGCTGCGGGGCCCGTACTTCCTCCGCCGCCGCAGGCGCCGCTGAACACAGCGAAAACAATGGACGTCACGAGCACCACGGGCGGCTGACGCATGACGGCACTCCGTATCGGGAAGACGACGGGAAATCGATTGGTGTAGCACCACCAATGACCTCGGCGCCCCTCATCAAGTAACGGTGCCGTAGCGGAGACGATGCGCGGTGCAACAAACGCGTTGTTTTCTGTCAGCCTGCCGCAAGCTATTCTTGCACGATGCCGCGATCGACGAAGCCCCGGACGCAGCGAACGACCGACGAGCGGGAGCTGATCGTCGTCTCGGGACGCGAAGTCCAGGTATCGAACCCCGCCAAGATCCTGTTCCCCAAACCCCGATACACGAAGCTCGACCTGGTGCGCTACTACCTGGCGGTGGCCGACGGAGCGCTGCGCGGCGCCGGCAACCGGCCCAATGTGTTGGTGCGGTACCCCAATGGCATCAAGGGCGAGTTCTTCTATCAGAAGCGCGCGCCGGAGTCGCGACCGCCGTGGATCGAGGTGGTGACGCTTTCCTTCCCCTCGGGTCGAACCGCCGAGGAGGTCGTGCCACGCGATGCGGCCGCGCTCGCCTGGATGGCGAATCTCGCGTGTCTCGAGCTTCACCCCCATCCGGTGCGCACCGGCGATCTCGACCACCCCGACGAGCTGCGCGTCGACCTCGACCCCGTCCCCGGGATCAAATGGCCGCAGGTGCGGGAAGTGGCGCGCGTCGTCCAGGCCGCCCTCAGCGACGTCGGCCTCGTCGGCTGGCCAAAGACCTCGGGCAGCCGCGGGATGCACGTCGTGGTGCGCATCGCCCCGCGCTGGGAGTTCGGCGAGGTGCGCCGCGCGGCGCTCGCCCTGGCGCGGGAAGTCGAGCGGCGCGCCCCCACGCTCACGACGAGCAAGTGGTGGAAGGAAGAGCGCCACGGCGTGTTCATCGACTACAACCAGAACGCCAAGGACCGCACCGTCGCATCGGCGTATTCG
>DASSIL010000017.1:0-8365 GCA_035691925.1 Gemmatimonadales bacterium | reverse complement strand
TGAGTCCTTGCGCAATGACACCGCCGATCAGGGTCAGCAGGGAGAACACAGCGGCGGTCCGAGCTAGCGACTTCGGTGACATGGCGACTCCTCGAGGCTAGGGTCCCGCTATTTGATGTGTGGTGAAACTACGGGCGTCTTGTCATCCGTGCGACAAATGTGCGACGCGAAGGACCTGCCACAGCCTCGCTAGCTCGTTGCGATGGCGGCTCGTATCTTCGTTCCGCCGCGAACACAGCAGCCCCTAACGATCGGACCTTGATTGCCGGACGCGTTGTCGCGCTTGTCAACCGCGCTCGCCGACCGCTACCGCCTCGAGCGCGAGCTGGGGCAGGGCGGCATGGCCACGGTGTATCTCGCCGAGGACCTGAAGCACCACCGCCAGGTCGCGATCAAGGTCCTGAAGCCCGAGCTCGCTGCGGTGCTGGGCGCCGACCGCTTCGTGCAGGAGATCACCACCACCGCGCAGTTGCAGCACCCCCATATCCTGGCGCTCTTCGACTCGGGGACGGCGGACGGCTTCCTCTATTACGTGATGCCCTACATCGAGGGCGAAACGCTCCGCAGGAAGCTCGATCGCGAGCACCAGCTCGGCATCGAGGAGGCGGTGAAGATCGCGACTGACGTGGCCGATGCCCTCGACTACGCCCACCGCCACGGCGTGATCCACCGCGACATCAAGCCGGAGAACATCCTGCTGCACGACGGCCGGCCGATGGTGGCAGATTTCGGGATCGCCCTGGCGGTCTCGGCTGCGGCGGGTGGGCGGATGACGGAAACCGGGTTGTCGCTCGGGACGCCGCACTACATGAGTCCCGAGCAGGCGACGGCGGAGAAGGAGATCACGGCACGCAGCGACGTGTACTCGCTGGCGAGCGTGCTGTACGAGACGCTGACCGGGCAGCCACCGCACCTCGGGGGATCGGCGCAGCAGATCATCATGAAGATCATCGCCGAGCCGGTGGCGGCGGTCACGAATCTGCGCAAGAGCGTGCCGCCGAACGTCGCGGCGGCGCTCACGAAGGCGCTGGAAAAGCTGCCCGCCGACCGGTTCGGGACCGCCAAAGCGTTCGCGGATGCCCTGGTGGATCCGTCGTTCGCGGCGCCCGCGAAGGCCGGGGTCGTGACCCCCCGAGCGAGACCCGATTGGCGCCCGTGGGCAGTGGCGGCCGTGCTCCTCGTGGGGGGCTTTGGTCTCGGCCGGCTGCTGCCGGGCTCACGTCCGGCAACGCCGATCGTGGCACGGTTCCGCGTGTCGGTGGATGCGTTGCACAGCCTCACCGGCACGCCTCAGAATACGCTCGCGCTTTCCCCCGACGGCGGCACCTTGGTCTATGCCGCGCGCGGCGGATCAACGTTCCAGTTGTACGAACGCCGGCTGGATCAGCTCGACGACTTCCGTCCCATTCCGGGAACAGAGGGTGGCGGGTACCCGACGTTCTCCCCCGACGGCACCCGACTGGCGTTCACCGCGAACGGGAGGATCCAGATTGTCCGCCTCCCCTTCACCGGCGCGCCGCCGATTGCTCTCGGAGCGGGGGTGCAGTCGCTTTCCGTCATCGACTGGCTCAGCGACTCTTCCCTCGTAGGAACTGCGAGCGACGGCAGGCTCGAACGTATCGGACTCGATGGCAGCGTGGTCCTGCTGGCACGACCCGATTCCACCCTTGGGGAACGCAACCTTTTCGTACAAACTGTCCTTCCAGGTGACCAGGCCGTCCTCGTCACCGCATCTACCGGCTCGAACATCACCGGGCGGCTCGTTGCTGTGGACACACGAAACGGCCGGCGGGTGAACGTGCTCGATACCGACGTCAACCAAGCGTGGTATGCCAACGGATACCTGGTCTATGGGGAGCCAAACGGCGCGCTCGAGGCGATCGCGTTCGACGCGCGCCGCGTGCGGGTCACCGGCTCGGCGGTGACGCTGGCCGAGCGGGTGCGCCAGGCGATCGGTGGGGGTGCTCAGGCGGCGGTCTCTGCTTCCGGCACCCTGGTCTACCAGCCCGAGCAGCCGTTCAGTCTCGTGATGCTCGATCGAACAGGGCGCCAGCAGGTCGTAGCCGAAGGCCACCGATTCCACAGCCCGCGATTCTCACCGGACGGCCGGCGTCTGGCGTTCGATTTCATCCAGGATGGCGCCAGAGACGTGTGGACCTATGACCTGCGACAGGGCACACTGTCGCGGCTGTCGTTCGAGAAAGACGGCCACGATCCGGTGTGGTCGCGCGATGGTCGCTGGATCTATTACGACCACGCCGGTGGCACCTGGCGACGGAGGGCCGACGGGGGCGGACCCGCCGACTCGGTCTTCACCGGTGATGCCGCGCAGGCGTTGGAGCTGGCGCCGAATGGCACGATTCTCGGCGCCGCGATCGGCTCCAATGGCCAGTTCGACCTGGTGACGCTGTCGGCCGACTCCCCGCACACCATGAAGCCGCTCCTCGCCACGTCCTATACGGAGGAAGCCGCTACCCTGTCACCCAACGGCCGCTGGCTCGCCTACACGAGCGACGAGACCGGCCGGGCGCAGGTGTATGTGCGCCAGTACCCCGAAGGTGAAGCCAAGGTGGCCGTTTCGCAGGGCACCGGCATCGAGCCACGGTGGAGTCCGGACGGGCGGACACTCTATTACGAAGGCGAGCGCGACGGGCTCCCGATGCTCATGGCCGCGAGTGTCGTGGCCGGCACCGACTTCACGGTGACCGCCCGCACGCCGTTGTTCGATATCTCCCATTACGAGCCGGCCTCACCGCACGCCAATTGGGACGTGGCGCCGGACGGCTCGCGGTTCGTCATGGTGAACCAGGGCGTGCTCACACAGATGGTGTTCATCATGAACTGGCCTGAGGAAGTGCGGCGGCAGAATTCAGCTGGGGGTGGTGAGGCGTCTCGATGAAGGACCGGCTCGCTCCGTGAAGATCGAGTGACGGTGCAGCGTCTCAGGGCAAGCCTCGCCGACCGCTACCGCCTCGAGCGCGAGCTGGGGCAGGGCGGCATGGCGACGGTGTACCTTGCCGAACATCCAGCACATCTACACGAAGATCGGCGTCTCGACGCGAGCCGCTGCCGCGTTGTGGGCTACGCAACACGCGGTCGTGGTCTGACGGGGCTGCGTGCATCGGCTGGCTGCCCCTCGCGTCCGGGGTGATCGTGCTTCATCTTGAATCGTCTCTAACCACGCCCCACCGGCAACAAGGTTGCCCAACGGCCCAGGCGTCCACCGTGGGCCCGTAACCTGAACGCGGCCCATGATGACCGAGGGGATGGACCGTGTGGCTGCTGCCTTGTCCGACCGCTACCGCGGGAACCCGTCCGCCCCCTGCCAGGTTATACTCTTCGCCATGACATGTCTCGGCTCTCCCACGGCGGCCTGCCCCTGTACCGGGGGTGGTTCGCGCAGCGGTCGAAGGTGGGTCGTCATGGGTGACTGAGTCCCTGGCCAGGCACCAACAGCATCTGCAACACCTTCGACCCGCGCCACTACACCGCGGGTCTTTTTCTTTTTGGAAAGGATGAATCAGCAGGCTATGGCTGTCACGACAGGCTCAGTCGGATCCCGCACTCGGACGGACCGGAGCGCCCCGCGCACCGGGCCGCTGGCTCCCGATGCCGACCGGCGCCGCTATCGCGACGTACGGGACCTGATCGCTTCCCCGAGGAACCCGACGCCGCTGGTGCGTCTGAACCGCGTGCTGGATTCCACCTCCGAGGCCTACCTCAAGCTCGAATGGTTCAACCCGTTCGGCTCGATCAAGGATCGCACCGCGCGCTACCTGCTCGAGGGACTGCGGGCGCGCGGGGCTTTGGATGGGCACGAGCTGGTCGAGCCCACCTCGGGGAACACCGGAATCGCGCTGGCCGCCCTGGCGGCACTGGAAGGCGTGCCCCTCACCGTCACGATCCCGTCAGGCGTGCCACAGGAGAAACTGGTGCTGCTGCGGATGCTCGGCGCGACGGTCATGCCCACGCCCGACGATCTGTGTCCTGTCGACAACCCGCGAGACGGCGCGATCGCCCTCGCACGGGCGATCGCGGATAGCCCCGCCCACGCGGGGCGCTACGTAATGCCAAACCAGTACGCCAACCCCGACAACGTGCGGGCCCACTACGAGACTACCGGTCCCGAGATTTGGGAGCAAACTGAGGGTCGGGTGCGTACGTTCGTCGCAGGCTATGGGACGTGTGGGACGATCAGCGGCGTGGGTCGATTCCTGAAGGAACGCGATCCGGCTATTCGGATCGTCGCGGTCGAGCCCGACCCGAACCACCGGCTCCCGGGGTTGAAGAATCTCGCCGAGGCGAAGACTCCCGAAATTCTTGATGTCTCTCTCATCGACGATGTGGTGCGCGTGCCCGACGCGCCGGCGTATGCGATGGCCAAGCGGTTGTTCCGCGAGGAAGCGCTGATCGTGGGCCCCTCGACTGGTGCCATCGTCCACGCCGTCTCGACGCTCGAGCCGCCCAAGGGGGAGTTGGTTGTAGCGATTTCCCCCGACGGCGGTCAGAAATACGCGTCGTTCTACGCCGACATTCTGGATAAGGAAGAGCTCTGACCATGCCAGATTTCACTTCACCAGCTGCGACCCATCCGGTAGATGCGGAGCTCGACTGCAAGGGCTTGCTGTGCCCCCTGCCGGTCTACAAGACCGCGCGGGCCCTGACGCCGCTGCGCCGCGGCCAGGTACTCCGCATCGAATGCACTGATCCTGGATCGCTGGCCGATTTCCCGGCGCTCGCCCGCCAGCGTGGGGACACCCTGCTTTCGGCAGAGGAGCGGAACGGCGTGCAGATCTTTCTCCTGCGGAAAGAGGCGTAGCCATGGCGAAGGCGGCACCGCGCCGGCTCGCACTCGTGGCCTCGCAGGGGACGCTCGACCGCGCTTACCCGCCGCTCATCCTCGCCGCCGCCGCGGCGAGCCTCGGCTGGGAGGTGGGCATCTTCTTCACCTTCTACGGGCTCGACATCCTTCACAAGAAGCGACACAAGAAGCTCAAGGTGGCGGCACTCGCCAACCCCGCCATGCCGGTTCCGGTCCCCAGCCTCGTGGGTGTGCTGCCCGGAATGACGGCCGCGGCGACCGCGATGATGAAGCGGTGGATGAAGCGGTCCAAGCTGCCGGACGTGCCGCAGTTCCTGGACCTCGCCCGGGAATCCGGGGTCCGGTTGTTCGCCTGCTCGACGACGATGGGGGTGATGGGAGTACACGCCAGCGACCTGATCCCCGAGGCCGACGTCGCCGGCGCGACGGCGTTCCTGGATTTCGCCGCCGATGCCGACGTGTCGTTGTTCGTCTAGAGGACGGATGTCCCCCGCTGTTCCTTCGCGATATTCACCTCCGTCATGCTCGTGCGTTCCCAGAAGTGCCAGAACGCCACGGTCCTCGCTCCGCGTGCGGGAGTGCGGTCAGGCCTTCGGGATTTCCTTCCGCGGATCCACGAACGGCAGCGGGACGACAGTAGCCTCGCGGTCCCCGATCTCCGCTACGCTGACCATGAGACGTGTCCCTAGCCCGGCGCGGTCGATCGGCACCATGGCGTAGCCGATGTTTTTCTCGAGCCGAGGCGAGTGGATCGCCGAGGTGACGTAGCCTGCCGGTTCACCGTCATGGCGTACCGGCCACTTGGTGGCGTTGTGCTCGATCGGCGCGCCGGCGATCTCGATTCCCACCAGTCGTCGCTGTACCCCGACGGTCTTGATCCGGCGCAACGCCTCCTTGCCGACGTAGTCCTGCGTCTTGCCCTCATCGACGAGGCGCTCGAGCCCGACTTCATAGGGATTGTTCTCGAGCGTCATGTCGGCTCCCCAATCCAGGATTCCCGCTTCGATCCGCCGGATGTCAGACGGACCGGTGGGGCGGATGTCATACGGCTTCCCGGCAGCCATCACGCGCTCCCACAGCTCCTCGCCCCGGCTGCCGTCGCGCAGGTAGATCTCGTAACCCACCTCGCCTGACCATCCGGTGCGCGTGACGATGACGGGGATGCCGTCGAGCGTCGCCTCGAGGAACCAGTAATACTTCAGCTCCAGCGCGGCATTTCCGAATAGCGACGCGATCACTCCCTTGGACTTGGGACCCTGCACCTGCAGCGGCGACACGTCGGGTTCGGTGATCTGCACCTTCATCCCGGAGTTGAGCGCGACGCCCTTGGCCCACAGCAGCACGTCGCTGTCGGCGAGGGCGAGCCAGAAGTGATTTTCTCCGAGGCGCATCAGCACGGGATCGTTGATGATCCCGCCGTCGTCGGCGGTAATGACCACGTACTTCCCCTGGCCGACGGCGCACCGCCGGAGGTCGCGGGGCGTGAGCAGGTTGGTGAAGCGGAAGGCGTCGGGGCCGGTGATCTCGACCTGACGCTCGACCGCGACGTCCCACAGGGTGACGTGGTGCAGGAGATGCCAGTATTCCTCCACCAGGTCGCCGTAGCCAATGGGAAACAGCATGTGGTTGTAGACCGTGTAGCCGCTGGCTTTGGCGCGCTGCGTGGCGGAAAAGAACGGTGTGCGCCGCAGGCGCGCGCCGCGCTGCACGAGATCCATGTTGAAGGGCATCGGCATTCCTCGCTCGATGGCAGTGCCGGGCCGCAAATAGTGGACGGCCGACAATGAACCGAGGATGAACCGATTCTGAAGGAGCGACTCTCGGAGGCCGGCACCCCTGGTCTAGCCCTCCTGACTGCGGCGCGCGGCGGCCGCGGCCAGCAGATCCGCCATCCGTTCGTCGTGGGACCCGTATCGTGCCCATCCCTCGGCATTGGAGCGATAGCGGTAATCCTTGATCGTCAGATCGGCACCGTGATCGATGAGAAACCTCACGGCGTCCTCGTTCCCCTGAATCGCCGCTTCATGCAGGATGCTCGCCGGCTCGTGCGTGGCCCAGTTGGTGTCGATGTCGGCGCCACGCTCGAGAAGGAACGACGCGATTTCGAAGTGGTGATTCAGAACGGCCCAGGCGAGCGCGATGTCCAGCACCTGCTGCGTCGTCGCCGGTCCCCAACCGAGGTCGCCACGAGGAAATTGCGGATCGCTGCCGGGGTACTGGTGCGCGAGCGATCCCAGGACCGGTTGGCCGGTGGTGTCGAACCAGCGTGCCACTCGGGCGGCATCGCCGATGCCCGCCGCATGCGGCAGGTCATCGGGCAGCGGCCAGATGCGTGTCAGCGTGGGTATGAGATGCGCATTTCCGTACGAGAGCGCCTGGACGATAGACGACGACGGCGGTGGAGGCTCGGCATGGGGTAGCGCCGGATCGCGCTCCAGCAGCGTCACGATGAACGCTTCGCGATCCTTCATGTAGCAAGCCTGCATGATCAACCCTTCCTGGACGCGAAGGAACGAGGGTTGGAGCACCCACGGTTCGTCGTCGAGCCAGCGGCGGAACGCGGAGAGATCGTTGCGGTTCCGCGCGCTCGACAGCTGCAGGATGACGAATGCCTCCCACGGCGTGGTCTCGGGTTCCTGCCACAGGCTGCCCGGATGCTGAATCAGGAACTCGACGAATGCCTGCCGGCCCTGCCAGCGATCGATGCGACGCCCCAGATCCGGATCGAGGGCGATCGCCCGTTCGAGGAGCTGCGACGCAACACCCGCGTGCCGGAAGCGGCACGCGCTCAGCAGCGCGCGGCCGATGACCATCTGCTCATCCAGCCCTGCTGCGCCGTCGCGCTCCCCCTGTGCGTCGAGCCGCGCGCGAACCGCCGCATCGTCTCCCAGCGCGGCGAGGACGGGAAGGGCCGGCGGCAACGCCTGCTTGCGCGCGAGCAGGCGCAGCATTCCTGCCGCGCCCGTCCGGATCACGTGCTCCCAGGTCTTCTGGTCGACGGTCGTGCCGGCGTCGATCAGCAGCTCGGCGGCTACCGGGCGGTTGTAGGTGCGCTCGCGCTCCGGATCCGAACAGTCCATCGCGTAGGATGTGGTGCTGTCGAGCAGCGTCTGGTCACCCTCGTCGCGCCACGAGATCAGCGCGGGGTATTCGGCCAACAGCGTGCGCAGCCGCTCATGGTCCTGGTTGTGAATCGCGACCTTGGCCTGCGAGACTGCCCAACCGAGCGCGCCGTCCAGGCGCTTGTCTACCTCGGCTCTCAGATCCGGCCAGCCGGCAAATCCGTATTCCCGCGCGATGACGAGCTGCGCATCCCGGTTCGAGAGCGGGAGCGTCGCCAGCGGCAATTGCGCCTGCACGCGAGCGATGGCATCGCCGTTACCGGCAGCGGCCTCGCGGGCGAGCTTTTTCGCCTGCTTGCGAAGGGAGTCGAGCGAGGGACGGGCGGGCAGATCTCTCACAGCGGACATAGCGCCTCCTTTCAAGAGCCGCCTGGACCCGCTGAGCAATCAGGCTGAAAGAAGGTGCACCGCACCGCGCTTC
>DASSIL010000016.1:0-2940 GCA_035691925.1 Gemmatimonadales bacterium | reverse complement strand
ACCGCGATCATCGTCGGCGGCGGCGCGAATATCCGGATCGTGGGCGCCCGGGTGCGCGGGTACAAGGTCGGCATTCTGGCGCGCGGCACCCGGGGGCTCGCGCTGATCGACAACGACCTCAGCAACAACTGGAAGCCGCGGCTCTCCTCCCTCGTGGAGCATGAGAGTCTGGTCGACTGGCTGACGTTTCATCACAACGAACACGACGAATGGCTGCGCTACGGCGCCGCGATCTACCTGGTGGATGTCACGGGCGGGGAAGTGCGCGGCAATACCGTGGTGCAGGGGATGAACGGGCTGCTCCTCGTGCGCACCAGTGGTCTCGCGATTCGGGACAACAATTTCTCGTTCAACTCCGGTCTCGGGATCGGCCTCTATCGATCCTCCGACGATACGATCATCCACAACCGCCTCGATTACGACGTGCGCGGCTACAGCCATGGCTGGTACACGCGCGGTCAGGACTCGGCGGACCTGTTGATCTACGAGCAGAGCTGCCGCAACATCGTCGCCGACAACTCGCTGACGCACGGCGGCGACGGCGTGTTCTTGTGGGCGGGTCAGACGACGATGGATTCGGGGACCGGCGGCGCGAACGACAACCTGTTCTATCGGAACGACGTCAGCTACGCCACGGCCAACGGGATCGAAGCGACGTTCAGCCGCAACACGATGATCGGCAACCGCGCCTGGGGCAGCGAATACGGCGTGTGGGGCGGGTACAGCTTCGAGTCGCACATCGCCGGCAATGATTTTCGCGGCAATCGCACCGGGATCGCGATCGAGCACGGGCAGGACAACGTCATCACCAAAAACCGCTTTGCGCACGACTCGACGGCGATCCGGTTGTGGGCCGACTCGATCGAGCCGTCGGACTGGGGCTATCCCAAGCACCATGACACGCGAAGCCGGATGTACCACATCACCGAGAACGTGCTGGTCGGGAACCGGGTCGGGCTGCGCGCGCGGCAAACGGCGCGGCTGGCGTTTACCGCCAACCGCTGGGCGCGCGTCGATTCGCTCACGGTGCTGCGTGACACGACGGAGTTCGATGTCCGCGACAATGGGGCCGCAACCGATACGTCCCTGCCGGCGGTCGCGCCGGCGCAGGTCGTGCCGGGCCTGTCCGCGCTCTCCGGGGTCCCCGCGTCCCCCCTGTCACGGCGCGACCGGTCTGCCATCATCGTGGACGAGTGGGGTCCCTACGACTGGCAGTCCCCGAAGCTCTGGCCCGTGGCCGGCGATTCGACGCGCGCCGTACCGCTGCGGCTCGCGGTCCTCGGTCCGGCGGGGCGCTGGCGTCTGGTGTCGCGTCGTGGCGTCGCATCGCTGTCGCGCACCAGCGGCCGGATCGGTGACACGCTCGTCGTGACGCCGGCCCACGATTCCCTGGGCGACTGGAGTGTCACGCTCGAGTCCCGCGGTGCTGCGACGGTATCGCCGCGCGGGACCCGGCGCGCTGCCGGGCAGCCCTATCGATTCTCTTACGGGCGATTCGAGCCGTCGATCGATTGGAGCGTCCGGTTCTTCACCTGGAGCGACACGGCCAACCTGTTCGCGCAGCCGATCGACTCCTTGCACGAGTCCCGGCTCGACTTCATGTGGTATCGGCCGCCGCGTCCGTTCACGCACCTGCCCCAGGAGCGGTGGTCGCTGAAGGCCACAGGCGAGGTCGACCTCCCTCCCGGTGCCTACACGCTGCGCGCCATCAGCGACGATGCCGTACGGGTTTGGGTGGACGGGGCCCTGAAGATCGACGCCTGGGATCCGCACGAATCGCGAGTCGATGAAGTCCCCCTCGCGGGAGGACGGCACGAGCTGCGGGTCGAGTACTACCAGAAGGACGGCTGGGTGGAGTTGCGGGTCGAGATCACCAGGGAGGGAGCGTGAGACGCGTTTCTCGGCGCTTCGTTAAGGCGAGTTGAATCGGGAACTTCGACGCCGCACCCAAGTAACTGGTAACCGCGTGAGTGCCACTGCAGGTCCCCGGTCGCGAATCGGATTGGTATGCGCCGCCATCGGCGCCGTCGCGTGCAACAGCACGTCGTCGACGGCTCCGCCGCTCACCTTCGCGCGGAACCCGTGTTCACCCACCGATACCGTGCGTCTCGCCGTCGCGCAGACCCTGCGGCTCGATTGCAGCAACGGGGGGACGACGGTGACGTTCGCGGGCGCTGGCGCGAGCTACCTCATCGTTCCCGAATTCGCTACCGACCAGGCGCCGTTCCAGCTGGTGGATTACAGTGTCGCCAGCGGAACGTTGGCGCCGGCGGTCACGGCCAGCCGGGTGCGCGCGGCGACCCAGTTGGCGAGCCTTCGGGTGCGGCCCCTCACCGCCCAACGAGCGGCCGACCGTTACCTGCGCGAGCGGGGCAGGGAGTTGGCGCTCTCCAGGACCTCCCGCGGCGCCCTTCAGGCCGCGCCGGGTGTGATCAGTGCGGCGCCGGACACGATCCACAATTTCCAGGTACTCTCGAACTTCACGAGCGGCGCCTTCGCGACCGTCACCGCCCGTCTCGCCTACACCGGCACCAACCTCCTTCTGTATGTCGACACGTTGAGTCCGTCCGGCTTCACCCCCACGCAGCTCCAGACATTCGGCCAGTACTTCGACCAGACACTCTGGCCGATCGATACCACCGCGTTCGGGGTACCGTCCGACGTCGATCAGAACGGCCACATCATCATGCTGATGTCGAAGGTCGTCAATGCGGATACCCCGTCCGCGACCTGCGCGACGCAGGGATATATCGCCGGCTTCTTCAACCCCGAGGACTTCAACGGTCCCTCCGATCCGCACTCGAATCAGGGCGAGATCTTCTATTCGGTCGTGCCCGATCCGAACGGCACGTTCAGTTGCGGACACACGGTCGCCGATGTGGGGTTCGCGGTCCCGTCGGTGTTCCTGCACGAGCTGCAGCATCTGATCAGCTTCTCGCA
>DASSIL010000015.1:0-2531 GCA_035691925.1 Gemmatimonadales bacterium | reverse complement strand
GTTCTCCGTCGCGGGATCGAAGGCGATGATCGCCCCCTTCCCCGATTCGCAATACCAGATGCGCCCGTCGGTGCCGATGGCGATCCCGTAAGGTCCGCTGCCCGTGCCACCGGGACTCGCGAACTCGCGCACCTGTCCTGTAGCAGGATCGAGCCGTCCCAGGAAGCCGCGCGCGTAGTCGGTGTACCACACGATCCCCTTGGGATCGACTTGCAGGCGGCGCGGCCGGGCTCCCGGATCGGGGAGCGGGAACTCCTTCAGGGCGCCGTTCGCGGGATCGACGTGGCCGATCTTATTCGTTCCGAGCTCCGCCATCCACAGCGACCCGTCGGGTGCATTGACGAAACCATACGGCAGCGAGTGGCCGGTCGGCATGTGGAACGATTCCACTGCTCCCGTCGCCGGATCGAGCCGGGCATAAAGGTTCGCGCCCTGCACCGTGAACCACAGCTTCCCGGCGTGGAACAGCGGGGTGTGCGGGTCGCGGACTTCCGGCGGAAGCGGGAATTCCTTGATCGCCCCGGTCGCCGGATCGAGGCGGCCGATATTGCCTTTCGCGTTCCCCGTGTACCACACCGCGCCATCGGGCGCGACCACGATGCCGTGCGGCCCTGAGCCAGGCGTCGGGGTGGCGTAGTCGGTCACCTTTCCGGTGGCAGGGTCGAGATGACCGATATAGCTGTTGCGCTGGTCGGTATACCAAACCGACCCATCCTTGGCGACCGCCGGGTCGTGCGGGAACGCTCCCGCCCTGGGCAGCGGATACTCGACAACGGAAGTCGTTTGTAGGAGGAACAACGACACGATCGTGATCATGAGCACAACTCCCGAGAGGTTTCTCTCCATCAGTCCCTAACACGACGCTGCAACTATTCAGGACGGTGCGGCGTTTTTTTTGTCATATGACAGCCGCACCGAAACGGTCCATCAGTGCCCCGCCTCGGATGACGTGGCGGCGCCGGACCATGCCCCTGAATCTGCAGCTCTTTGCGTCCGGCCGGAAACCCGATGCCACTGTGTTTACGCGCGGCAGCCTCGTCTCGCTCGTGATCCACAGCGCCATCATCGGCGGCGGGATCTTCGCCACGATCTCGGCGCACCAGAGCGCCGCGGCCGCCCGGGTCGACACGGCACTGGTCTACCTCCCGCCAGAGGTGCAGCAGCGCGAAGCGCCGCCTCCGCCTGAGCTCCAGGTCCCGCTCAAGGGATTTCAGACGGTCACGGTGCCCACGGTCATCCCGACCGAGATCCCGGCCGCGAACCTCCAGGAGCATTTCGATCCCAAGGACTTCTCGGGAGTCGGAGTCGAGGGCGGCACGGCGACCGGCGTGACCCCTCCAAGCGGCAATCAGGTGTACTCGACCGGCGAAGTGGACCAGATGCCGGCGCTGGTCTCGGCGCCGCCGCTCGACCGTGACTATCCCTCGCTCCTGCGGCAGGCCGGCGTCACGGGCCGCGTGGTAATCGAAGCGGTGATCGATACGAGCGGCCGGGCGGAGCCCACCTCGATCGAGGTGCTTCAGTCCGCCCATCCCGGCTTCAACGATGCCGCCAAACGGTGGATTACCAAGGCCTTGTTCCGCCCGGCCCGCAAGAACGGGCAGGCGGTGCGGGTGTTGATTACCCAGGCCATCGACTACTCGCTGAACGGCAGCTAGCACCCCTACAACGCTGGAGCCGGTCCGCGCATCCAATCCCTCGACCCCCTCGAGGGATTGGTATGCGCCTCGCCCGTCGTTGGCTGCTTGCTCTCCTGCTGGCCGTTCCGGCATCCGCTCAGACCGTCACCGACGGTCAATGGCTGCTCGAACGTGGCGACTCGGCAGGCCTCGTGCGCCTGACGCTGCGCTACGGTGCTCACCACGAATCCGATAACTGGACGAACGACGACGTAGCGCTGCGCCAGCTCGAGGGCTTACCCGCTGACGCCTGGCAGGGGGGCGGCGTTGTGCACTTCCGCATCGTGCGCGATGCCGGGACGCTCACCTGCGAAGGGTGGTTCGCAAGAGGCTCGGGATCGGGCCACTTCGTGTACACCCCGAACGCCCAATTCACCGCCGAGCTGGCACGCCGCGGAATCGGCGCACCGACCGAGAAACAGCAATTCCAGATGACGATGGCGAACCTCGGAATCGACCTCGTCGACGAGCTGGCGCGGGAAGGGTACGCGCGCCCCACCGCGGACGATCTCACGCGCATGGCCACGCACGGCGTCGACCGCGAGTATCTCCTGTCGCTCGACAGCGCGCACTACCGCCTCGGCAGTCCAGCGGCGTTGATTCGTACACGCGACCACGGCGTCGATCGCGACTTCATCGCGGAGCTCGACGCGGCGGGATCCCGGAGTCTCCCCGTCGAGGAGCTGGTGCGTGTGCGCGATCACGGCGTCGACGGCGACTTCATCGAGGAGCTGCGGGACGCCGGCTACAAACCCCTGGACATCGAAGAGCTGGTCGAGACGCGGGATCACGGTGTGGATGCGCGCTATGCGAAGGAGCTCAAGGACGTCGGGCTGCAAGACCTGTCGCTTT
>DASSIL010000014.1:0-3427 GCA_035691925.1 Gemmatimonadales bacterium | reverse complement strand
TCGGAGACGAGGTACTGGCGCCGCACTTATGGCAATAGCGCGCTCCCTCGGAGAGCGTCGCACCACAGGCATGACAGGTCATGGTGCGGCAATCTAACTGGCTGGCAGGATACCACGAGACAGCGTAGCGTATGCGGCATGTCTGAGGCTTTCCCCGGACAGGATCGCACCCGCCACATGGGTGAGCTGAAGCGCGGTCAGAGCCGCTGGAACGTGTATCTCGAGTTCCAGCCGGACGCCGAGCTCGAGGCAGTGCGGGGGCGGATACACTTCGTCGGAGATGGGCAGCACAAGACGACGGGGTGGGTATTCCTCGAGCGGCAGGAGAAGGACATCCTCGAGCGATTCGGTGAATTTTCGGCTGTAGAACTGGTACAGTTCGTGGAGGCCATCCCCGGCTGAGCATAGTGTCGCACGACTTGTGCAAAAGCTGCACGTTTTACACGGCATCTCGTCAGTTTTCGACATCTTTCCAAGCTCAAACGCGTTCTTTTCTGCATCTGGCGCAGGATTTGCTTGACGCTCCTTGAGGGGCCGGCTACCTTGCGCCATGCCAGCAGCCAGTGGCATCAGCCCGTCGGGGGAGCCCGCCGCACAGAGCCCGGAGGTGGGCTTTCGTCTTTTCACCACCCGTTTACGCCGACCCACAGGGAGAGGATCGAGCCAATGACCGCGACATTGGAGCCGACGATGAAGAGCGAGGCGAAGGGGGCGAGTAAACCGTCGCCAGCCGAAGTGATCCGCCGGGCCCGCGAAGCCGGCGTGCAGGTGGTGGACGTGAAGTTCTGCGATCTTCCGGGCACGTGGCAGCATTTCTCGCTGCCGTTGAAAGAGCTGACCGAGGACGTGTTCAGCGAGGGGCTGGGCTTCGACGGGTCGTCGATCCGCGGCTTCCAGGCGATCAACGAGAGCGACATGCTGCTCTTCCCCGATCCCGCAAGCGCCTTCGTCGATCCGTGCTTGCAGGTCCCGACGTTGTCGCTGACGTGCGACATCGGCGACCCGGTCACGGGTGAGCGCTACACGCGGGACCCGCGCTACGTCGCGCAAAAGGCCGAGCAGCATCTCGTCAAGAGCGCGATCGCGACGTCGGCGTACTTCGGGCCCGAGGCGGAGTTCTACATCTTCAACTCGGCGCGCTACGACCAGAACGCGCACGAGGGCTACTACCACCTCGATTCCGTCGAAGGGATCTGGAACGCGGGGGCCAATGGCACACCCAACCTGGGCCACCGCCCGCGGCACAAGGAGGGCTACTTCCCAGTTCCGCCGGTGGACAAGCTGCAGGACCTGCGCTCGCGCATCATGCTCGCGCTGATCGCGGCGGGGATCGACGTGGAAGTGCATCACCATGAAGTTGGGACCGCGGGTCAGACGGAGATCGACATGCGTTTCACTACGCTGACGCGCATGGCCGACCAGGTGATGATGTACAAGTACATTGTGAAGAACGTGTGCGCGCAGTACGGCTACACGGCGACGTTCATGCCCAAGCCGATGTATGGTGACAACGGCTCCGGCATGCACGTGCACATGAGCTTGTGGAACGACAAGACCAACCTGTTCTACGATCCCAAGGGCTACGCACTGCTGTCCGATGCGGCGCGCTGGTACATCGGCGGGCTCATCAAGCATGCACCGGCGGTGCTCGCCTTCGCCGCGCCGACGACCAACAGCTACCGGCGGCTGGTGCCGGGCTACGAGGCGCCGATCAACCTCATCTACTCGCAGCGCAACCGCTCGGCAATCTGCCGCATCCCGATGTACTCGAAGTCGGCGAAGTCGAAGCGGATCGAGTTCCGCGCTCCCGATCCGTCGAGCAACCCGTACCTCACGTTCGCGGCGCTCCTCATGGCGGGCCTCGACGGTCTGCGCAACAAGATCGAGCCGCCCAAGCCCATGGACGTGGATCTGTACGAGCTCGAGCCGGCGGAGCGCACGCACGTCAAGAACACGCCGGGCAGCTTGCCCGAGTCGCTGGCGGCGCTCGAGGCCGACCACGCATTCCTGCTCGAGGGTGGCGTGTTCACACAGGATCTGATCGATACCTGGCTCGCGTACAAGCGGGCGAAAGAGATCGATCCGGTCGCGCTGCGGCCGCACCCGTACGAGTTCTTCCTGTATTACGACTGTTAACTGCCGACGGCAGGAGACGGTAGGAGACGGTAGGGGTAAAGGCCCTCTCTCCTACCGTTCCCTACCGTTCCCTACCGTCTCCCACCGTCATGACAGACAAGTCCCCAGCCACGAAGCGTGACATCTTGGCCCTCGCCAAGGAGCAGGGCGTCGCTTTTCTCCGGTTGCAGTTCACCGACATCCTCGGGATCAACAAGAATGTCGAAGTCCCCGCCAGCCAGTTCGAGAAAGCGCTGGAGGGGGACATCATGTTCGACGGCAGCTCGATCGAAGGGTTCGTGCGCATCGAGGAATCGGATATGGTGCTGAAGCCCGACCTCGCCACCTTCCGCATCCTCCCCTACGAGGACGAGGGCGGGAAGGTTGCCCGCGTGATTTGCGACATCTACAACCCCGACGGCTCGGCGTTCGCCGGGTGCACGCGCGCGGCGCTGAAGCGGCAGATCGCGCGGGCGCGGAAGTTGGGGTACGAGCTGATGGCCGGGGTGGAGGCGGAGTTTTTCATTTTCCAGCTGGATGCGCGCGGCCGGGCGACGGTCGAGACCCACGACGAGGGCGGGTACTTCGACCTCACGCCGGTGGATCGCGCCGAGGAGATCCGGCGCCTGATCATCACGGACCTCGTCTCGATGGGCTTCGAGGTCGAGGCGGGGCATCACGAGGTCGCGCCGGGACAGCACGAAATCGATTTCCGCTACGCCGCGGCCCTCGAGACAGCGGACAATCTCGCCACGTTTCGTTTCGTGGTGCGCGACGTAGCGTTCCGTCACGGCTTCCTCGCGACGTTCATGCCGAAGCCGATTTTCGGGCAGAATGGCTCCGGCATGCACACCCACCAGTCGCTGTTCGCGAACGGCAAGAACGCGTTTCACGACCCCAAGGGAAGGTGGGAGCTGTCGGACGTGGCGTTGTCATACATCGCAGGGCTCTTGGAGCACGCCCGCGGGTTCTGCGCCGTCACCAATCCGCTCGTCAACAGCTACAAGCGGCTGGTGCCGGGCTACGAGGCGCCCGTCAACGTCGCCTGGTCGATGCGCAACCGCTCGCCGCTGGTGCGGATCCCGGACAAGCGCGGCACCGGGACGCGCTGCGAGCTGCGCATGCCCGATCCCTCGGCCAATCCCTACCTCGCGCTCGCGGTGCAGCTGGCGGCCGGGCTCGACGGGCTGGAGCGCACGCTGGTGCCCACCGATCCGGTCGACAAGAACATCTTCGAGATGAGCTTCCGCGAGCGGCGCCGGTACCGGATCGACGAGCTGCCGCGGGATTTGCACGAGGCGCTCGAGTGTCT
>DASSIL010000013.1:0-40403 GCA_035691925.1 Gemmatimonadales bacterium | reverse complement strand
CGTGGCACTCGAGCGCGCGGCGCTGGAGCAGACGCTCGACCGGTTTCGCGGCACGGTGCGGCAGCGGCCGCCGGTCTACTCGGCGGTGAAGGTCGCGGGTGAGCGGGCGTACCGCCGGGCGCGGCGCGGAGAGGTCGTGGCGCCGGCGGAGCGCGACGTCGAGATCCAGGCGTTGGAGGTGACGGCATTCGCGCCGCCCGACGTGCAGTTTCGGGCGACGGTGAGCGGTGGGACGTATCTGCGCTCGCTCGCGCGCGACATCGGGGCGGCGCTCGGCTGCGGCGCGCATCTCGTCACGCTGCGGCGCACCGTGGTCGGGCCGTTCCGGCTGGAGGACGCGGTGACGCCGGCCGCGGCCAGCCCGGCGGATCTGCTGCCGCCCGGCGTGCTGGTGCGGCATCTCGACCGGCGTGACGTCGATGCGAACGAGCGGGATGCCGTCGTGCACGGCCGCTGGATCCCGGCGGCAGGGGACGCCGCGGCGAGCCCGGTGGCGATGTTTGCCGGAGAGACGCTCGTCGCCGTCGCGGACCGCGCGGGCGACGTGCTGAAGCCGCGTGTGGTGCTGGCGGACTGATGGCGGGCGCGGTCGTCACCGTCGGGACGTTCGACGGGGTGCATCGCGGACACCAGGCGGTGCTCGCCGAAATCACACGACGGGCGCGGGCCCGCGGCAGCGAAAGCGTGGTCGTGACGTTCGACCCACACCCGCTCGCAGTCGTGAATCCGGGCGCGGCGCCGCCGCTCCTGACGCTGCCGGCGGAGAAGCTGCGGCTGCTCGAGGCGGCCGGGGTGAGCCGGGTCGAGACGTTGGCGTTCACGCCAGAGCTGGCGCGGCTCGAGCCCGTGGCGTTCGTGCGCGACGTGCTGCGGGCACGCTGGCGGATGGACGAGCTGGTGCTGGGCCACGACCACGGCTTCGGGCGCGGGCGCTCGGGCGACGTGGACACCGTGCGGCGCATCGCGGCGAGCGACGGTTTCGCGGTGGATGTGGTGGACGCGGTGAAGGACGACGGGCAGCCGATTTCGTCCACGCTGATCCGGACGGCGCTCGCGCACGGTGATCTCGCCCTCGCACGGCGCTGGCTGGGGCGGGCGTACGGTGCGCTCGGGACGGTGGAGCGGGGCGCCGGGCGCGGCCGGACAATCGGGATTCCGACGCTGAACCTCCCGGTGCCGGATGCGCGGAAGCTGTTGCCGCCCGACGGCGTGTACGCGGTGCGGGTGACGCTCCCCGACGGGGCGCGCCACGGTGGTATGATGAACCAGGGGTCGCGCCCCACGTTCGGCGTGCAGGAACGGGGGCTCGAGATACACCTGTTCGATTTCGACGCCGAGATCTACGGCGTGACGGTGTGGGTGGAGTGGGTGCGTCGCCTGCGCGAGGTCCGCGCGTTTTCCTCGCGCGAGGCGTTGATCGCGCAGCTGGCCGACGACCGCGCGGCAGCGCGGCAGAGTCTCACAGGAGAAGCAATCGCATGAGTGCTTCGATTCGCAATCGCCTGATCGCCATAGCTGCGCTCCTCGTCGTGTCGGTGCTGCTGCTGATTCCGCGGCAAGTGAAGCAGCGTGTGCCGGACGCCCAGGGCCGGATGAAGGACACGACGGTCCGGCACGTCCCGATCAATCTGGGCCTCGACCTGCAGGGCGGGATTCATCTCGCGCTGGAAGTCGATCAATCCAAGGGCCCCGTGGCCGATTGCGCGAGCGCGATTCAGCGCGCCCAGCGCGTCGTGCGGACCCGGGTCGACGAATTCGGCACCACCGAGCCCGTCGTCCAGATCGTCGGCCAGTGCCGTCTGGTGGTGGAGCTCGCCGGGGAAAAAGACCCGGGGCGCGCCAAGCAGATCGTGCAGCGGACGGCGTTCCTCGAGTTCCGCATCACCGACATGAAGAATCAGTTCCGCGACGCGCTCCCGGGGATCGACCGCGCGCTGCGGCTGGCGGGCGTGAAGGCGCCGACCGGCGCGCAGGTGAGCGCCGTGTCCCAGCTGTTCGGCGACACCGCCAAGAAGGGCGCCGACACGAGCAAGAAGAAGTCCCAAACGCCCGCTCCCGACACGAGCGAATCGAACGCCCCGGGTGCGCTCTCCGCGCTGCTCTTTCAGGGCGGGCTCCCCGGTGAGTTTCTCGTCCCCGACGAGCAGGTGAGCCGGGCCGAGAGTCTGCTCGCTCGGCCAGAGGTGGTGGCGGCGATCCCGCGCGGCTTCGACCTGCGCTGGGGCACCGAGCCGCAGTCGCGCGGGGCACGGCTGTATCGCGCGCTGTACGTCGTCGATGACAAACCGATCATCACCGGCGAAGAGCTGACCAGGGCCAACGCCCGCCGCGATCCGCAGAACAATCACTCCGAGGTCGTCTTCGACCTGACGCACCGCGGCAGCCGCAAGTTCTGCGACGAGACCGGCCGCCACGTGCACGACTACATGGCGATCATCCTCGACAACCGCGTCCAGGGCCAGCCGCCGATCATCAACGACCAGATCTGCGGCACCGGCCAGATCGACCTCCAGAGCAAACCGCTCACCGAGGCCCAGGATCTCGCGCTCGTGCTGCAGGCCGGCGCCTTGCCGGCGCCGTTGACGGTCGTCGAGGAGCGCTCGATCGGGCCGACGCTCGGCGCCGATTCGATCAAGGACGGCATCAAAGCCGGAGCGGTCGGCGTCGCGCTCGTGATTGTGATCATGGTGGGGTACTACCGGCTCTCCGGCAGCCTGGCCGTCGCGGCGCTCACCTTGTACCTGCTGCTCACGCTCGCCGGGTTGTCGCTGTTCGGCTTTACGCTGACGTTGCCCGGGCTCGCGGGCCTCGTGCTGTCGGTGGGCATCGCGGTCGACGCCAACGTGCTGATCTTCGAGCGCATTCGCGAGGAGCTGCAGCACGGCAAGACCGTGCGCCTGGCGATCGACGAGGGGTTCACCCACGCCATGAGCGCGATCATCGATTCCAACGTGTCGACGGTGCTGACGGCGGCCATTCTCTATCTCGTGGGAACGGGGCCGGTGCAGGGATTCGCCATTACGCTGATCATCGGAATCGCGGCGTCGATGATCACCGCGATCTTCGTGGTGCGCACTTTCTACATGATCTGGCTGCGCCGGCGGCCCGACATGCAAACCCTGAGCGTCTGATGATCCGACTCTTCGCCAACGCCAACTACGATTTCATCAAGTGGCGCCACTATGCCTACGCGATCACGGCGCTGATCATCATCCCGGGTCTGGTCCTGCTCGCGATCAAGGGCCTGAACTACAGCATCGAGTTCACGGGCGGCACGTTCATTCAGATCGAGACGAAGCACCCGGTGGCGGTGGCGGACCTGCGGGCCGACCTCGACGCGGCCGGGATCCACGGTGCCGAGATCCAAAAGTTCGGCTCCGATACCTCGTACAGCATCCGCGCGCGCCTCGGCGAGCAGGCGGGAGATGCCGAAGCGACCGCGGCAGCGGTCGCCCGCGCGCTCGACGCGAAGCTCGGGCCGGGCAACTATAAGGAAGCTCAGCATCAGGCTGTCGGGCCCAAGGTCGGTAAGGAGCTGCAGGGCAAGGCGTTTCTCGCGATCTTCTGCTCGTTCTTCGTCGTGCTCGCCTACCTCGCCTACCGCTTCGAGTGGCGCTTCGGCCTCGCGGCGGTGCTCGCGACGTTCCACGACATCCTCACGACCATCGCCTTCATCCGGTACCTGAACCTCGAGGTCAGCCTCGTCGTGGTCGGCGCGGTGCTCACGATGGTCGGATACTCGCTCAACGACACGATCATCATCTTCGACCGCGTGCGCGAGAACCTGCGCAAGTACCGGCGCACCAATCTCTACGAGATCCTCAACCTCTCGATCAACGAGACGCTGCCGCGCTCGATCCTGACGCACGGTACGACGATGGCGGCGACGCTCGCGCTCGTGATCTTCGGCGGCGAGGTGATCCGGCCGTTCGCCCTCGTGATGACGTTCGCGATCTTCACCGGTACGTTCTCGTCGATCTACATCGCCGCGCCGGTGCTGCTGCTCATCGAGAAGCGTTGGCCCGGCCAGGACGCCCGCGGCGCCCGGGCGTACGTGCCGCGCGAGCAGCAGGCCACGGCCGTGCCGACCGCCGCGCCGGCGCCCACGGGAGGAAGTGGCGGCAGCCGCTCCAAGGCCGCCGTCTGACGGTGCCGACCCTGGTGGATGCGCATTGCCACCTGGGGGACGCGGCGTTTGATGGCGACCGCCCGGCCGTGCTGGCGCGGGCCGCGGCGGCCGGGGTGGCGCACGTCGTGGTGATCGGAGAATCGCACGTGGGGAGCGCGCGCGCCGCGACGCTCGCCCGCGCGCACCCCGGGCTCTCCGCGACCGCCGGCGTGCACCCGCACGAGGCCGCGAGCTGGGATACCGCCGCCCCCGACCGGTTGCGGCAGCTGTTCGATGCTCCCGAGCTCGTCGCCGTCGGCGAAACGGGTCTCGACTACCACTACGATCACGCACCAAGGCCGGCGCAGCGGGCGGCCTTCGAGGCGCAGCTGGCCATCGCCGCTGACCTCGGCAAACCGGTCGTGATTCACGCCCGCGACGCCGATGACGACATGGCGGCGCTGCTGCGGGACTGGGGCGGCCGCGTCCCAGCGCTCGTGTTGCACTCCTTCGCCGGCAGCCGGGCGCTCTTTGCGGCGGGGATGGACGTCGGCGCGTATTTCTCCTTCAGCGGCATGATCACGTTCAAGAACTGGCAGCCCGCGGTCCGCACCGCGGAGTGCCCCGCAGACCGGCTGCTCGTCGAAACCGACGCGCCCTACCTCGCGCCGGTGCCGCACCGCGGCCACCGCAACGAGCCGGCCTTCGTTCCCGATATCGTCACCGCGCTGGCGCGCCAGCGCGACGCGTCACCCGCCGAGCTCGCTCGACAGACCTCTGCGAACGCCGTCCGCGTCTTCGGCAGTCGCCTCTTGACCCCGCTTGCCTCCACGGAGGAAACCGCGTGACCACTGTGCCGACCGACATCGCGATCGCCCAGGCGGCCAAGCTGCGCCCCATCGCCGACGTCGCCCGGGAGCTCGGCCTGGCCGACGACGAAGTGGAATTCTACGGACGATACAAGGCGAAGATCTCGCTGCAGACGATCGAGCGCCGCAAGCCGACCGGACGACTCGTGCTCGTGACCGGTATCAATCCGACGCCGGCGGGAGAGGGGAAGTCGACCGTCACCGTCGGTGTGGCTCAGGCGCTGCGCAAGCTCGGCAAAAAGGCGCTGCTCTGCATCCGGGAGCCTTCGCTCGGGCCGGTGTTCGGGGTCAAGGGCGGGGCGGCGGGTGGCGGCTATGCGCAGGTCGTGCCGATGGAGGACATCAACCTCCATTTCACCGGCGACTTCCACGCCATCTCGAGCGCGCACAACCTGCTGTCGGCGATGCTCGATGCCCACCTGCATCACGGCAACGCGCTGGGGCTCGATACGCGGCGCATCACCTGGCCGCGCACTATCGACATGAACGATCGCGCGCTGCGCAAGATCATCGTGGGTCTGGGCGGGACGAACGGCGGACCGACGCGCGAGGAGCGCTTCGTCATCATCCCCGGCTCCGAGGTCATGGCGATCATGGCGCTCGCCACGAGCCTCGCCGATCTCGAGGCCCGGTTGGCACGCATCATCGTGGGACTCACCCAGACCCGCACCGGCGTGCGCGCCAGCGACCTGAAGGCCGAAGGGGCGATGACGCTGCTCCTGAAGGACGCCCTGAAGCCCAACCTCGTGCAGACGCTCGAGGGCGGGCCGGCCCTGGTGCACTGCGGGCCGTTCGGCAACATCGCGCACGGCTGCAACTCGGTCATGGCGACGCAGCTCGGCCTGCGTCTCGCCGACGTCGTGCTGACGGAGGCCGGGTTCGGCGCCGACCTGGGAGCCGAGAAGTTCTTTGACATCAAGTGCCGCATGTCGGGATTGCAGCCCGAAGCGGCGGTGGTCGTGGGGACGGTGCGGGCGCTCAAGATGCACGGCGGGGTGAAGAAGGAGAATCTGGGGAAGCCCGATGCGGCGGCGGTCGAGCGCGGCGTGGCGAACCTGACGCGTCACGTGCGCAACGTGAAGAAGTTCGGCGTCCCCTGCGTGGTGGCGCTGAATCGGTTCATCACCGATACCGACGAAGAGCTCGAGGTGGTGCGCGCCGCCTGCCAGGGCGTTGGGGTCGAGGCGGTGCGCTGCGAGGTGTGGGAGAAGGGTGGCGAAGGCGGGCTCGAGGTCGGGAACGCGGTGCTCAAGCTGCTGGACGAGGGCAAGGCGGCGTTCAAGCCGCTGTACGACGAGCGCCGCCCGATCAAGGAGAAGATCGAGACGATCGCGCGGGAGATCTACGGGGCGGGCGGCGTCGCGTTCGCGCCGCCTGCCGAGCGGGCGCTCGAGCTGCTCCCCAAGCTCGGTTTGGGAGAGACACCCGTCTGCATGGCCAAGACGCAGTATTCGTTCAGCGACGACGCCGCGAAGCTCGGCGCGCCGTCGGGCTTCACGCTGCAGGTGCGGGACATTCTTCCGTCCGCCGGCGCCGGATTCGTCGTGGCGCTGGCCGGGGACATCATGACGATGCCGGGACTCGGCAAGAGCCCGGCGGCCGAGCGGATCCGGTTGCATCCCGACGGCACGATCGAGGGGCTGTTCTGATGAAGACGCTCAACACCGTTGCGACCGACAAGGCACCCAAGGCCATCGGTCCCTACAGCCAGGCGATCGTCACCGACGATACCGTCTACACGGCGGGGCAGGTGGCGCTCGATCCGAAGACGGGGGAGCTCGTGGGAACGGCCGTCGCCGAGCAGACGGAACAGGTGTTCAGGAACCTCACCGCCGTGCTGGCTGCTGCGGGGTCGTCGCTCGGCCAGGTGGTGAAGACCACCGTCTATCTCGCCGACATGGCCGATTTCTCGGCGATGAACGAGGTTTATGCCCGGCACTTCGGCGGGCACCGCCCGGCACGCTCGACCGTACAGGCGGCCGGCTTGCCGAAGGGTGCCCGCGTGGAGATCGACGCGATCGCGATCCGTTAAGGCCCGGCCTTGATCTCCACCCCCAGCGCGCCCGCGGGCTTGCTGGGCCACGTGGCCGTCACGGCCGGCAGGTTCACCGCCCATTCCGCGAACAGATCGCCGACCGTGCTCTCCCCCGACGGCTGCTGGTCGATGGTCGTGAACCCGGCACCGGCGGTGATCACCGCGGTGGCGTTCGCCACGCCGAACACGCCATACGCCACGTCGTTGGGGCTCGCGAAGGCGGCGAGCGAGGCGGTGAGCGTCGTGACCGCCGCCCCCGTGGCCGACCTGGTCTGGACGATCGCCCCGGATCCGTTTGTCCCCGACTGATCAACGCCGCCCCACTGTGACACGATCCACTGGCAGTTCGAAACCGTCACGCTCGTCTTGATCGTGATCGGCCCGCTCCCCGGTGCCGAGCTCATCGCCCGGAAGATGGTGAGGCGATCGAGCGGCGTCGCGCCGTCATACGCGACGCTTGCCACCACCTGCCAGGTCATTCCCGCGCCGGTGAGCGTCGGATCGGGGGCCGCCGCCGCCGACTGATGGGTCAGCACCGCAACCGTCACCAACGCGTTCGCGGCCGGAGAGATCGACGCCGTCGTGAAGGTCGATGTGTTCGTCGGATCGTGGCCCGACGTCAGCAGCGTGTGGGTGATCCCCGGCGGAGGCTGGTTCGTCACGGTCACGGTCGCCGTCTGCGTAATCGCCACGCCGTCGGCAGTGGCGGATACCGTCTTGGACTCGACTACGGTCGAGCTCAACGCTCCGGAGGCCACGCCGCTCGCGTTCGTCGTCCCGCCGCCCGTGAGGGTATTCCCGGACCCGGTCGCCGCGAGAACCACGTTGGACCCGCTGATCGGGTTGCCGAACGCATCCTTGACCGTCACCGTGATCGTAGAAGACCCGGTGCCCACGACGATCGAGGTCGGTTGCGCGCTGACGGTGGACTGCCCGGCATCGGCCGTTCCTGCCGTGACGGTCACGACCGGCTGCTGATTGAGCGTCACACCACCGGCCACCGCCGTGATGGTGTGCGGACCTGCGCCCGTCGAGCTGAATGTTCCGGTGGTCACGCCGCTGCTGTTCGTCGCCGTCGCGGGCTGCGTGATCGTGTTGCCGCTTCCGGTCGCCGAGAGCGACACGGTGATGCCGTTCAGCGGATTGCCGCTGCCGTCGTTGACCGTGACCGTGATGGTGCTGCTGCCGCCGGCGGCGAACGAGGCCGGCGCGGCTCCGACGGAGGAATTCGACGCCGAGACGGGCGACGCCGGGTTGACCGTGACGGCCGCCGTCTGGGTGATGGCCGTGCCGTTGATCGTCGCGGAAACGGTCTTGGATTCCGCGACCGTCGAGGTCAACGTACTGGTGAACACTCCGCTGCTGTTGGTCGTCCCGGAGCTCGGCGTGAGGCTGTTGCCGCTCCCCGAGGAGGTGAGGCTCACGCTCGCGCCGCTAATCGTGTTGCCGGTGCCGTCTTTCGCGGTCACCGTGATCGTCGATGAACCGGCGCCCGCGGTGAACGAAGTGGGAGAGGCTGCGACCGTCGAGTTCGAGGCCGAGACCCCCCCGCCTCCTCCTCCGCCCGAGGAATGACAGGCTGCGCTGCCGGAATCGGTGTACGTCTTTCCTGCAACCGGGATGAACTTCCAGGCGTAGCTGTCGTCGTACAGGTAGAGCTTCAGCACGCCAAACGTGCTGCCGTTGCTGGTCTCCGTGAAGGAGGTGGAGCCGGTGGATCCACCGCCGATCCCGCCCGTCCCCGCGATGATTTCTCGGTAGCCGTTCACCAGGTCGACTTTGCCGGTCGGATCCAGCGGCTTTTCCCGCTCATAGTAGTGCCGGTGTCCGTTCAGGATCAGGTCCGCGTGGTAGGCATACAGGGCGTTCACGAGCCCGCGCGAGCTGCTGTAGGTTGCCGTCGAGGAGTACAGCGGGTGGTGGTAGTAGGCCAGGATGCACTGGTTCGGGTGCGCGGCGAGATCGGCCCTCAACCACGTATCCTGTGCCGAGCCGGACGAGGACGAAACGTTGCTGTTGAGCGAGAGGATGTGCCAGGCGCCGAGGTCGTAGCTGTAGTACCCCCGGCCGGAGGGGCCGGCGGCCGCGCCGAAGTAGGCGTAGTAGGGGGCGGCACCCGAGGAGTTGTATTCGTGATTGCCGGGAGTCGGTTTGGTGCGGTACTTGTGACGTCCCCAAGTGGGGCCGTAGCAGTTGTTGAACTCGGACGTCGTGCCGTTGTTGTAGGCGTCGTCGCCGATATTGTAAACCGTGGCCGGATCGGGGATAGCGTCCAGCAGCTTGGCGGTCTGTTCGTCACCGGTGTTGCTGCAGCTCGAGATATCACCGGCGCCGACGAAGATCTGCGGCGGGTTGGCGGTCAGGAGCCCGGTGGGGGTCGTGTAGAGCGCCCGGACGGGCGGGCGCAGGGGGTTCTCGGTGTCGGTGCAGGCGACGAAACCGAGAGCCAGGGTCAGGACTATTGTCTGGCACAACAGCCGGCCGATTACCGGGCGCATTGAGGGCATTTTCTCCTGGGGGTCGCGCTGCGTAACCGCAAGACTCGGGCCATGTTGGGGCCGCGCATATCGATCTTACGGGCGACTAAAGGGCTGGAAAAGCGTGGCATTCAGGCCACAAGTCCCGCTGCATGTGTGCGGCAGCGCACAGCCGAAATCCGCGCGTCGATATAGACACTGCCTGATTTGCGCCACCAGTCCCCCCATATGGCGGAGGGGTTGTGGGGGTAGTGAGATTCTCTGCGCTTTGCCGGTGTCGCAGGGGAGCGGATCGGGCCTGGTGGCTTGACTGGTCTTCAAAACCAGCTGGGGTTCGCAAGGGCTTCGGTAGGTTCGATTCCTACACGCTCCCGCCAGACCGTCGTTTCAGAATTGACGCTCGGCGCCGTTTTCCCTTAATTGGTCGCTGCGACATGCCCGAACGCCTCTACGCCCGGCTGCGTGAGAACATCAACGTCCGGCTGCGCCGTGGGGCGTGGTACAAGGTCGTGCGCGTCGAGGGGCTGAAGGCGCTGCTCGAGGTGAACGGCCGCAACGTCGTCGTCGCCGCGGCGTTCCTCGAGATCGTCAAGCGGCCCCCGCCGCGCTGGACCGTCGTGACGCAGCGGCCCGAGGACGCCCGCAAAGCCCCCCGTCACTTCACCGAGCGCTACGGCGTCTGTCCCAGCTGCGGCGAGCGGGCCCCGCTTCCCAGCCGCATGCGCCGGCTGCGGTGTGACTACTGCAAGTTCGAATTCGAGGTCGCCTGGGACGAAGGTTATTTGAGCTGATGGGAGACGGATGACGAGCGCCTCACCCCTCTACGCCCGGCTGTGCGAGAACGTCAACCTCCATATCCGCCGCGGCGCGTGGTACCGTGTTCTCAAAGTCGAAGACCTGCACGCCACGCTCGAGGTGAACAAGAAGCCGGTGGCGGTGGCGAAAGCCCTGGTCGAATTCGTCAAGCGCCCGCCGGCCAAGTGGACGGTGGTTCAGCAGCGCGCCAGCTGGATCGCCCAGCCTCCCGCAGGCTTCGCGGCGGAGTATGCCGTCTGCCCGAGTTGCACCGAACGCGCGCCACTCGCCGCGGGGACGAAGCGGATGTCGTGTCCCTCCTGCAGGTGGGAATACGACGTCGCCTGGGACGAGCACTACCTGCGCTGAACCGGTGCGCCAGGCCACCGTCATTCTCAATCCGGCCGCCGGACGCGGCGCCGCCTGGCGCGCCCGGAATGTGCTGGCGCGGGCGTTTCATCGGGCAGGCTGGTCGGCGGACATCGTGCCGACGGAGCGCCCCGGGCACGCCACCGAGCTGGCCAGCACCGCGGCGCGAAACGGCGCGCCGTACGTCATCGCCGTCGGCGGGGATGGCGTCGTCCACGAGGTCGCCAACGGACTTCTGGCCGTGCGCTCGACCGCGGCGTTGGGCGTAGTGCCGATCGGCACCGGGAACGATTTTGCCAAGCTCACCGGCGTCTACCGCCATAGCGTCGACCGCGCGGTACGCCGTCTCGTGACCGCCACGCCGCAGCGCTTCGACGCCGGGAAAGTGCTGGACGAGTTCTTCGTCAATACGCTGGGCTTCGGCTTCGGGCCCGCCGTCGTCCAGCGGCGCAACGCCCTCCCCGGCCTCAAGGGGTTTCTGTCGTATCTGGTACCGGTGCTGCAGACGTTCGCGAGCTTTCGGCCGCCGCTGCTCGAGGTGCGGACCGACGGGCACCACGAGCGCGGGAACATGATGTTGGTCGAGGTGTGCAACGGGACGACCGCCGGCGGCAGCTACCGCTTCGCTCCCGGCGCCGACCCGCGCGACGGGCTCCTCGATGTCTGCCTCATCCGCAAGATCGACCTGTTGCGCTTTCTCGCGGCGCTGCCGCGGGTGATGCGGGGAACGCACGAACGGATGAACGAGGTCACGCTCGTGCGCAGCCGCTCCGTGACGATCCGGTCGCCCGAAGCGCCCTTGATGATGCATCTTGATGGGGAGTTGCGTACGCCTGAGGTGCGGGAGTGTACGGTCACGGTGGAGCCGGGATGTCTGAACGTGCTGGTGGCAAGGTGAGACGGCGGACAGGCGGGCTGATGAAGCGGCGGTCGGACGGTCGGACGGTCGGGAGCATCGTCGCGCCGCCGATCGTCGCGCTGCTGTTGTTGGCGGCCCGTCCGCCTGAGCGCCTGACCGCCCAGACGCCGCAGGACACTCAGCCGCGCGCACCGGCCGCGCAAACGGACACCCTGCATCAAGTCGGCCCCGTCGGTGCGCTGTGGCGGTCGTTGCTCGTACCCGGATGGGGCCAGGCCGTCACTGGGCGCAACGTCACCGGTGCGCTGTTCGGCATCTGGGAAGGGACGACGATGTACATGACGTTGAAGGCGCAGCAGGAAGCGAACTACTTCAAGGCCTCGAATTCCCCCAACCTCCATGCCAAACGCCAGGAGGTGCAGGACTGGCTGGTGCTGTGGGGGTTCAACCACCTGTTCGCGGGCGCCGAGGCGTTCGTCGCGGCGCATCTCAGAGACTTCCCCAAAGACCTCAGGGTTCAGGCGGTGCCGGGAGGCGTCGGCGTGAGCTTCCCCCTGCCGCATCCGTGAGGAGCGCTCCGCTCGGCGTCTTCGACTCGGGGATCGGCGGGCTCACCGTCGCCCACGCGATCTTCGAGCGCCTTCCCGGCGAGTCGGTGGTGTACTTCGGAGACACCGCGCGGGTGCCGTACGGTCCCAAGTCCCCCGAGACGGTACGACGGTACAGCGGCGAGATCCTGCAGTACCTGCTGCAGCGTGGTGTGAAGATGGTCGTCGTCGCCTGCAATACCAGCACCGCGCACGCGCTCGACGAGCTGCGGCGGCGCTCGCCGGTGCCCGTGATCGGCGTCATCGAGCCGGGCGCCAAGGCCGCGGTGGCGGCTACGCGCAGCGGGCGCATCGGCGTGATCGGGACGGCTGGGACGATCGCGAGCGGCGCCTACGAGCGCGCCATCAAAGCGCGGCGCCCCGACGCGATCGTCATCTCACAAGCGTGTCCACTCTTCGTGCCGCTCATCGAGGAAGGCTGGTTCGACCATCCCGCAACCGAGCTGATCGCGCGCGAATACCTCGAGCCGCTGCTCGCCTCCCAGGTCGACGTGCTCGTTCTCGGGTGCACGCATTATCCGCTGCTCAAGCCGCTCCTGGGACGCGTGCTGGGACCAGGGGTGCGCCTCATCGACAGCGCCGAAGAAACGGCGGCCGCAGTGGAGCGCGAGCTGGCGGCGGGCGGGCTCGCCGCGGACAACCCTTCCCACGTCACCCACGAGTTCGTCGTGTCGGACGACGAGCCGCGCTTCCGCGCGATCAGTCAGCGTTTTCTCGGAGAGAGGGTTCAGTCCGTAGAGGTAAAACAAATGTAGAATGTCCAATAATCAATGTAGAAGGTTCGTTAGACATTCTACATTGGACATTCTGCATTCTACATTCTGTAGTTCTTCAGCTCCACCCCGGCCGGTGTTATTACGGCGTATTTCCCGCCATCCAGAAACGCGCCCGGATTCAGATACGCGCGTCCGCCGTCGACGTGCTCGAGCCGCGCCCGGTGCGTGTGCGCCATGACGACGAGCGACAGCTCGCGGCGCCGTTCGAGCAGCGCGTGCGCGTACGCCGCCTGGGCTGTTGCGGCGCGGTCGAGCACCGCCGTGTCTTTGGTGCTGTCGGCGAGCGTTCCCGACAGGCGGTCGGCGATCCAGAAACCGATCGCCGGATGCAGCATGCGGAACAGCGCGATCGTCACCGGCTGACGCAGCAGCCAGTGGAGCAGCGCTCCGCTCCAGTGCTGCTCGGTGAGGCCGTCGCCGTGCACCACGAGGGCGCGGCGACCCGCCAGGACCAGCTCGGCGGCCCCGGCGTAATAGCCGATTCCCATGTCGCGCCGCAGGAAGTCGCCGCCCCAGCGGTCGTGGTTGCCACCGAGGAACGTGACCGGAATGCCGCGCTGCACGAGACCGGCGAGCTTCATGACGGTCGCGAGGTGGCGGCGCGGCACGACGCTCCCATACTCGAACCAGAAGTCGAACAGATCGCCGTTCACCACCAGCTCGTCGCCGGGCTGCGGCACGGTGTCGAGGAACCGATGGAATGCCGTGGCCACCGATTCGGGGACCTGCCCGAGGTGGGCATCGGCCACGACGAGGCAGCGTGTGGGAGGGGGTGGCACGGCCCCAAGCTATGAAGTGCCTTTGACTTTTGCCATCGTCCCACGCATTCTCCCGACAGCATGACGGTCACACGCGACGATCCGCGGTTGCGCCGCCCGCGCGCTCCGGCACCCAGGGGGGCACCGGAGGGGAGCGGGGCGCGCCCTCCCGCTGCCGAGGAACGCAATCCCGGCATTCCGCTCGACCTCGACCTGATCCGCGCGATTCGCATCAACAAGAGCGCCGTGGAACGGCGCGCCGCGACGTTGCCGAAGCGGCGCACCGTAAAGAAGGAATGGCAGGCGGCGTGGCTGCTGCGGGCCGTCACGTGCATCGATCTCACGACGCTGCAGGGTGACGACACTCCGGGGACCGTGCTGCGGCTCTGCGCCAAGGCGCGGGATCCGATCCGCCGCGATCTCATTGAGGCGCTGGGCGTCGAGTCGCTCGGGATCACCGTCGGCGCGGTGTGCGTCTACCACGCACTCGTTGCCACCGCCGTCCGGGCGCTCGACGGCAGCGGCATCCCCGTGGCCGCCGTCTCGACGGGATTCCCGGCGGGGCTCAATCCCTTCCCGCAGCGGCTCGCGGAGGTGCGCGCGTCGGTCGAGGCCGGGGCCGACGAAATCGACGTCGTGATCACGCGCGCCCACGTCCTCACCGGGGACTGGCCGCGGCTGTACGACGAGATCGTGGCGTTCCGCGAGGCCTGCGGCCCGGCGCACATGAAGGTGATCCTCGCGACGGGAGAGCTCGCCACCCTCACCAACGTCGCGCGCGCCAGCCTCGCCGCGATGATGGCGGGCGCCGACTTCATCAAGACCTCGACGGGGAAAGAGCCCGTGAACGCGACGCTGCCGGTCGGGCTCGTCATGACGCGGATGATTCGCGAGTACGCCGACCGCACCGGCCACGCCGTGGGCTTCAAGCCGGCCGGCGGGATCCGCAGCGCCAAGGGGGCACTCGACTGGCTCATCCTCATGAAGGAAGAGCTGGGGCTGCCGTGGCTGCACGCCGACCGCTTCCGGCTGGGGGCCTCCGCGTTGCTCACCGACATCGAGCGACAGCTCGAGTACTTCGTGACCGGACGGTACAGCGCCGCCCACCGCCACCCGATGGTGTGAGATGACGACCACCGTCGCCCGCATCTTCGAGACGATGGAATGGGGACCGGCGCCGGAGGCGAGCGGCCCCGCCCTCGACTGGATCCGCGCCCGCGGCGCGACTTTCGGGCTCTTCATCGGCGGCCAGTGGGTGGCGCCCGCGTCGGGAGAGACGTTCGAGACGATCAATCCGGCGACGCGCGGCGTGCTGGCGCGCGTTGCCCAGGCCGGGGCAGCGGACGTCGACGCCGCCGTGCGGGCCGCGCGCGCAGCCCTGCCGGCCTGGTCAGGCCTCCCGGGACACGCCCGCGCCCGGTACCTCTATGCCCTCGCGCGCGCGGTGCAGAAGCATTCGCGTCTCCTCGCCGTGCTCGAGAGCCTCGATAACGGCAAGTCGATCCGCGAGACGCGCGATCTCGACATTCCGCTCGTCGCCCGGCACTTCTACCATCACGCCGGCTGGGCCCAGCTGCGCGACACGGAGTTCCCGGGCTACGGGCCCATCGGCGTCGTAGCGCAAATCATTCCGTGGAACTTCCCGCTCCTCATGCTCGCGTGGAAGATCGCGCCGGCGCTGGCGGCAGGAAACACGGTGGTGCTGAAACCCGCCGAGTTCACGCCGCTCACTGCGCTGTGCTTCGCCGACATCGCGAAGGACGCCGGGCTGCCACCGGGCGTCCTCAATGTGATCACGGGCGACGGCAAGAGCGGGGCGTTGCTCGTCGACCACGCCGGCGTCGACAAGATCGCATTCACCGGCTCGACCGAGGTGGGGCGCGTCATCCGCAAGGCGACCGCGGGAACCGGGAAGAAGTTGACGCTCGAGCTCGGCGGCAAGAGTCCGTTCATCGTGTTCGAGGACGCCGATCTCGACAGCGTCGTCGAAGGCGTGGTGGACGCCATCTGGTTCAACCAGGGGCAGGTCTGCTGCGCCGGGTCGCGCCTGCTGATGCAGGAGGGGATCGCCGAACGGTTGATTGCCAAGGTGCGCGCCCGGATGGAGAAGCTGCGCATCGGCTCGCCGCTCGACAAAGCGGTCGACATGGGCGCGATCGTCGCGCCGGTACAGCTCGAGCGGATCCGCGGGCTGGTGGAGCAGGGGGTCGCCGAGGGCGCCACGATGTGGCAGCCGACGTGGGCGTGTCCGACCGACGGCTACTTCTATCCCCCGACGCTCTTCACCGACGTCGGCCCCGCTGCGACGATCGCCCAGGTCGAGATTTTCGGACCGGTGCTCGTATCGATGACGTTCCGAACACCCGCGGAAGCCGTCACGTTGGCGAACAACACCCCCTACGGCCTCGCCGCTTCGGTCTGGACCGAGAACATCAATCTCGCCCTCGACGTCGCGCCAAGGATCAAAGCCGGCGTCGTCTGGATCAACTCGACCAACCTGTTCGACGCCGCCGCGGGATTCGGCGGCTATCGCGAGTCGGGATTCGGGCGGGAGGGTGGGCGGGAGGGGATGTACGAGTATCTGCAATTGCGGATTGCGGAGTTCGGATTGCGGAATGAACCCGCGCTGGAGGGAACGGCGCCTCATTCTGACAATCCGCAATCCGCAATCCACAATCCACAATCGGACGTACTCCCCGCGATCGACCGCACCCCCAAGCTCTACATCGGCGGCAAGCAAGTCCGCCCCGATCAAGGGTACAGTCGCCAGATTCGCTCGGCCGACGGCCGGTTGCTCGGCGAGGTGGGGGACGGTAACCGCAAGGACATTCGCGATGCCGTCGAGGCGGCGCACGCCGCGGCGGAGTGGGGGCGTGGGGCGGGGCATCTGCGGGCGCAGATCCTGTATTACATCGCCGAGAACCTGTCGACGCGGGACTCCGAGTTCACCGCCCGGATCGCCGCGATGACGGGCGGCGGCACCGACGCGGCGCGGCGCGAGGTCGCGGCGACGATCGAGCGGCTCTTCACTTACGCCGCCTGGGCCGACAAGTACGACGGCGCCGTGCACCAGGTCCCGATCCGCGGCGTCACGCTCGCCATGAATGAGCCGATAGGCGTGATCGGCATCGCCGCACCGGCGCAGGCGCCGCTGCTGGGTTTCGTGTCGCTCGTCGCTCCCGCGGTCGCCGTCGGCAACACCGTCGTGGTCGTTCCGTCGTCGCCCCACCCGCTCGCCGCCACCGATTTCTACAGTGTCCTCGAAACGTCGGATCTGCCGGGTGGCGTGATCAACATCGTCACCGGCGACAGCGACACCCTGGCCCGGATCCTGGCCGATCATCTCGACGTCGATGCCGTATGGTATGCGGGGGGCGCGGCGGGGGCCAAAGCAGTGGAAGAGGCGTCGGCGGGGAACATGAAGCGCACCTGGATCCCCGGCGCTCGCGACTGGCTCGACCCACGCGTCGGTGAGGGTCGCGAATTCCTGCGCCACGCGACGCAGGTCAAGAACATCTGGATCCCCTACGGCGAGTGAGCATCAGCTTCGTCGAACACCGCGTCAACTACTCCGAAACCGATCAGATGGGATTCGTGTATCACGCGAATTATCTCGTCTGGTTGGACATGGCCCGCACGGAACACCTGCGCGGCACCGGGGTGACCTACAAGGACATGGAGGAGCGCGGCGTGTTTCTGGCGGTCACGGAGGCACGCATCCGCTACCGCCAGGCCGCCCGCTACGACGACCTCGTGCGTATTCGCTGTTGGGTTCGCGACCTGGCTTCGCGCCGGGTCGTGTTCGGCTACGCTGTGGAGCGCGCCGGAACTGGCGAGCTCCTCGCCACCGCGGAAACCGCCTTGATCGCCCTGGACCGCCAGCGCGCACTTTCCCGCGTGCCGGCCGACGTCACGGAACGCCTGCATGCGATACCGGATCCCGTTCGCCTGTAGCCTCGCCGCCGCGCTCACCTGGGGTGCCGCACTGTCCGCCCAGGCCGCGGTTCCGCAGGTCGACGAAGCGGTGGTCGGGACGATCGCGCATCTCCTCGCGCTGTCCGACGGTCGCCAGTACGACGGGGGCGTGCTGTCGCAGGCGCTGCACGCCGACAACTTGAACGTGCGGGTCCAGGCCGCACTCGCGGCCGGCCGCATCGGCGATCCCGAAGCGATCGACCTGCTGATTCCGGCGCTGACCGACTCCGCCGTCGCGGTGCAGGCGAGCGCCGCCTTCGCCCTCGGGTTGTTGAAGAATGCCCGCGCCGTCGATCCCCTCCTCACGCTCGTGCGCAGTGTGTCGCCCGCCCAGCAGGGGCCGCGCGAGATGGAAGCGGTGACGGCACTGGCGAAGATCGGAGGGGTGGAGGGCGCCGCAGCGATCCGGACCATCCTGGAAGGCGCGCCGCTGGGACAAACCGGTGTTCCGCCGGTCGTCAGCACGGCGTTGCTCGAGGCGTGGCGCCTCGGCGCGCGCGCGCCGATCCCGCAGCTGGTCGGCTTCGCCGACAACGCCGACGAAACAGCGCGGGCCCACGCGCTCTACTCCCTGGGACGGTTGCGCAGCGCGTCGGCCGGGACCCAGCTGCTGCGTGCGCTGAGCGACCAGTCGGACGAGGTCCGCGCCATCGCGGCGCGGAGTTTCACCGCCACGCTCGCCGACTCGAGCGGCCTCGGCCGCACCGCCGTGGCGGCGCGGCTGCGGCCCCTCATCTCCGACGACAATACCGGTGTGCGCATCAACGCCCTGCGCGCACTCGCGTCGTTCCGCCGCGACTCCAGCCTCGCGTCCGGCGTCGTGAATGCGCTGACCGATCCCGTGGTCGGGGTCGTGGTCCAGGCCGAGACGACGCTTGGCGTGCTGGGAGGGTCAGCGGCGATCGAGGCGCTGCGCCGCCAGCTCGCGAGCTCCGTCTTCGGCGTGCGGCGGCAGGCGATCCTCGGACTTGCCGAGGCCGATAGCGGCGCCGGCAATACCGCCGCCGGGCCGGCCGCGGCGAGCGCGGAATGGCGGTGGCGCAGCGTCGCCGCCGAGGCGTATGCGGTCACGAAGAATCGGGTGCGACTCGAGGGGCAGCTGACCGATCCCGACGGGCGGGTGGTCGCGGCCGCGCTCGGTGGCCTGGCCCGGATCGTCCCGGACAGCGACACGGCGCTCGTTGGCCGCGCGCGGAGCCTCCTCACCCACGCGGATCCCGCGGTCCGCAGCGTGGCTGCCGACGTGCTGGCGCGCCACCCATCGGTCGACGACATCGACCGCCTCCTCGCGGCCTACGCCCGAGCCCAGAACGACCCCTTCGACGACGCGCGCCTCTCGGCGGTGACGGCGCTGGCGGCGATCGCCGATCAGGGGGCGGCGTCCCGCGTGCGGGTGGTCCAGGCGTTCGTGAGCGGGACCCCCAGGCCCGACGACTATCTCGTGCGCCGTCTCGCCGCGTCCCGGATGACGGAGGCCGCCGACGCCTGGGGAACGGGTGCCGGTCCGATTGCGACGGGAAAGACCGACGCCGAGTACCGCGACATCGTGCGGCGCTACCTGCTGCCCTCCGCGATGGGACAGCCCAATCCGCAGGTCACGATCGAGACCGACCGCGGAACCCTGACCGTCGAGCTGCTCCCGGTGCAGGCGCCGCTGACCGTGGCGGCGTTCCTCGCCCTCGTCGACCGGCGCTATTTCGACGGCCAGACGTGGCATCGCGTCGTGCCCAACTTCGTGGTGCAGGCGGGGGATCCGCGTGGCGACGGCTGGGGTGGTCCGGGAACGCTGCTGCGCGACGAGATCAATCCGCTGCACTACACGACGGGATCCGTCGGCATGGCCCTCTCGGGGCAGGACACGGGCGGCAGCCAGTTCTTCATTACCTATACGAACGCGCCGCACCTGGACGGGACCTACACGATCTTCGGCCGCCTGAGCGGGGACGCCCGCGTGTTGCAGTCGCTCGCCCAGGGCGACCGGATCCGGAGCATTCACCGGTGAGCCCCCGGGCGGTGAGAATCGCCGTGCTGCTCGGCGTCGCCTGCGGCGTGCCGCGGGCGGTGGCGGCGCAGTTCGGCTACTTCGGACAGAACAAGATCCAGTACCAGAGTTTTGCCTGGCGGGTGCTTCCCGGTGAGCACGTCGACCTCTACTTCTACCCGGAGGAAGAGGAGCTCGCGCGGGTCGCGCTCGGCTATGCGGAAGAGAGCTACGGCGTTCTGGAACGGCGGTTCAGCCACGCGGTGCAGCATCGCATCCCGCTGATCATCTACGCCTCCCACACCGATTTCGAGCAGACGAACGTGCTCCCCTACGCGCCGCCGGAGGAGCTGCTCGGGGTCACCGATTTTCTCAAGCGGCGGGTCACGCTGCCGTTCACCGGCAACTATGCCGACTTCCGCCACACGCTGCGCCACGAGCTGGTGCACGTATTTCAGCTGTCCCTCGCCACCGAAGCGTACCTGCGCTATCCGCGCACGCAGCACGCCGCGTTGCCGTTGTGGTGGACCGAGGGACTCGCGGAGTACTTCTCGGCGGGTGAAGACTCGCGCGACGAGATGATTCTGCGCGAGCTGACGGTGTCGGGGCGGCTGCCGACGCTGCCGCAGCTCCAGTATGCCGGCGGCGGGATCATCTATCCGATCGGCGGCAGCATCCTGCGCTACCTGGGTACGACGTATGGCGACTGGCGCATCGCCTCCCTCTACCACGACATCTGGAAATACCAGTCGTTCGACGACGCGCTGCGGGAGCTGTACGGGCGCTCCCTCGCCCAGTTGTCGGACGAGTGGCAATACTGGATGCGACGCCGCTATTACGCCGATGTGGCGGCGAGCAAGCCGCTCGCGCTCACGGCCTCGCTGATCACGCGCCTGGCGATCAAGCCGACCGCGTATCGCCTCCCGGGCGACAGCACGACACGCGTGCTCTATTTCTCGCCGGCCGACGGCTACGCCAGCATCTACAGCAAGAACCTCGACGGCCACGACACCCACATCGTGGTGCACGGCGAGCGCACGCCGCAGTTCGAGTCGTTCCACTATTTCGAGTCGCGCATCGGCGTGAACCCGGAAGGGATCGCGGTCTTCGGCAGCCGCTTCGAGTCGCGCGACGCGCTGATGTTCTGGAGTCTCAAGGCCGACAAGCTCGTCGGCCGCTACCAGTTCCCGAACATCGTGTCGATCCTGTCGCCCACCTGGGCGCCCGACGGCAAGAGCGTGGTGTTCAGCGGACTCGCCGTCTCGGGCTACTCGGATCTCTACCGGCTGTGGCTTCCCGAAGGACGGCTCGAGCGGCTCACGTCGGATCGCTTCCAGGACATCGATCCCTCGGTGAGCCCCGACGGGCGCACGGTGGTGTTCGCGTCCGACCGGACACCGTTCGGCGCGCAGGGCGCCAAGAATCTGTTCCTGCTCGACCTCGCGACGGGAACGGTGCGCTACCTGACGTACGGCAACTGGCAGGACGAAACACCGCGCTGGGCGCCTTCGGGACGGATCTGGTTCACGAGTGATCGCGACGGCTCGTTGCAGATCTATTCGGTCGATTCGGGCGGGACGGGGCGGCGCGAAACGGCGGCTCTTGGGGGCGCGTTCGATCCGCAATTCGTCGACAGCACCGCGGGGTTCGTGTTCGGGGGCTTCGCCGATCTGTCGTTCAACCTGTACCACGCGGCGGCGCGGTCCGACACCGGACCGACCAGCGTGGCGCTCGACACGGCTCCGCCTCCGGCGACATGGCAGTGGCCCGAGCTGACCGAGCCCGCGGTCGCCCAGGCGGTGCCGACCCCCTACAAGCAGCATTACGGACTCGACTTCGCCGCGGGAGAGGCGGCGGTGGCTCCGGGGCTCGGCTCGGAGCAGGGGGCGGTGCTGCTGTTCAGCGATCTGCTGAACGATCATCAGCTCATCGGCACGGTGTCGTCCTTCGCCTATTCGGGAAGCGGGTTCGGCAACCTGCTCGACAACATTTCCGGGTCCCTCTTCTATCTGAATCAGACGCACCGCACCAACTGGGGGGTCGGCGCCTACCGGCTGCGCGGGTTGTTCTACGAGAACGACTTCACCAGCCTGTTCCAGGAGACGTCGTATGGTGTGCTGGGGCAGCTGCGCTATCCGCTGTCGCGGTTCCGGCGTCTCGAGGCGGAGTTTCGCCTGGAGCATTCCGACCGTTTCGATTTCGCGTCGAGTGTCGTCAGCGAGCCGCGGCGCGTCGCGTGGCTGGCCGCCAATTACCTGACCTTCGTCAAGGACAACAGTCTCTGGCTGCCGACGGGACCGATCGACGGCGAGCGCTACACCGCGACAGCGGGCCTCGTGAACGACGTGAACCACGGGCGCTTCGACTCGTACGTGCTGTCGGGCGACTATCGCCACTACTACCGGACGACGCGCCGTAGCGCTTTCGCGGTCCGGGCGCTGGGCTACTGGACGGGTGGCGAGCGGCCGCGGCTGATCAACATCGGCGGGTCGTGGGGGCTGCGCGGCTATCCCTACTTCGGCTACGTCTCGGGGACGCGGGCGTGGCTGTTATCGGGAGAGTGGCGCTTTCCGATCACCGATTACATGTCGCTCGGGTTCCCGTTCGGTACGGCGCAGCTCCCGGGGATCCAGGGTGCGCTGTTCACCGATCTCGGCAAGGCGTGGACGCCGACGACGACGGATCGCGGTACGCTGGGGAGCTGGGGGCTCGGGTTGCGGCTGCCGCTCGCGGACGTGCTGGTGCTGCGGCTCGATCTCGGGTGGCGGTATCATCGGGGCGACGTCACGACGTACGGGTTGCCGTCGCGCGATCGGGGCCCGCGGTTCGTCGATTTCTTCTTCGGATTCAACTATTGAGGTGCCGCCGGTTGCTTGACCGCCCCGGCGCCCGTTCCTACATTGCCGCGTGTGTCGCCCTGACCGCCTGTCGTGGCCACCTGGCGCCGCTCGTCCCCGAGCCCCTGGCGCCGGTCGCGTCCGACAGCATCGCGGTCTGGACCGCGCCGAACGGCCCCACGCGACGCGTCGCGCTGCGGTTCAAGTGGACCTACCGCGACGACCGGCGCAGCGGGGGCGGCCGCGGCACGCTGCGCCTGGCGCCGCCCGATTCGATGCGCATCGACTGGGCGTCGGCCCTGAACATCAAGAGCGGCGCGGCCGTGGTGATCGGCGATTCGCTGCGCTGGGCGGACCCGAAGGAGGACTACCCGCCCTCGACCTCCCAGGCCATCCAGCTCGTCTGGACCGCGCTGGGCATCGTCCGGCCGCCGGATTCGACGACGGCAACTTTCGGGATGCGGGACTCGTCAGGCGCCGTGTGGCGCTACATTCGGGATCGCGATACGGTGGCGTTCCGGCTCGCCGGCACGCCGCGGACGTTGCAGGGAGAGTGGCGGCGCGGCGGCAAACTGATGGCGCGCAGCCGCACCCAACTCGCAGCCGGGGGACTGCCGCAGGGCACGCGCGTGGACGTGCCGGAGAGGTCGGCCCGGTTTGAGATCACGTTCGTGGCGGTGGATTCGACGGCGCAGTTCGTTCCGACGCTGTGGCGCAGCCGCCGCTAGCCTCTTCGCGCTGTCCGTTGCCGGGTGCCTCTACGGCTTCGCCGGCGGCGGCTTGCCCAACATCAAAACGGTGGCGATCCTGCCGTTCGACAACGAAACGCCGGAGCCCGCCCTGACGACCGAAGTGGCCACCGCCGTGCACCAGGCCATTGAAGACCGGCTGGGGCTGCGCCCCTCCGGCGAACAGTCGGCCGACGCCGTCGTGCGCGGTCGCATCTCCCGCTACGACGCCGACCTGCCGCTCGCCATCCAGACCGGCACCGGCCAGGCCAACGTCACCCGCCGTCAGGTGCAGATCACCGTCGACATCGCGATCGTGGATCAGCGCGACGGCAAGACGTTGTGGCAGCACCAGAGCCTCACCGTCACGGGCGATTACCAGCCGCCCTCCGAGGCCGAAGGGCGCAAGGTGGCGCTCGACAAGCTGGTGACCGAGATCGTCACCGGGGCGCAGTCGCAATGGTGAGCCTGCGGCGCAACCGGCGCGGCGCGAGTACGATCGGGTGTCTGCTCTCGCTGCTCGTGCTCGTGGCGGTGTTGTATTACGGGGTCAACATCGGCGAGGTGTACTTCCGCTACTATCGCATGCTCGACGAGATGCAGACGCAGGCGCGGATCGCCTCCGCCCTCGACAACGGCACGATCCAGCGGCGCATCGCCGACGCGATTCAGGAGATCGGCCTCCCCGATGACGCGGCGAGCAATCTCCAGATCAGCCGCTCGTTGACGCCGCGCCAGATCACGATCGAGACCGACTACGCGGAGACGGTACACCTGCCGCTCTTCGTGCACACCTTTCACCTGCATCCCAAGGCCACCGAGCCGCTCTGAACACCGCGGGCAAGATCCGGACGCGGGGTGCCGCCGCCTCGTGGCGTGCGGCGCAGGCGGGTCCGGTCGTGTTCACCAACGGCGTGTTCGACGTGCTCCACGTGGGACACATCGCGCTGCTGGAAGCGGCGCGCGCCGAGGGCCAGGCGTTGATCGTCGGCGTGAACGACGACGCGTCGGCGCGGCGGCTGGGGAAGGGGGCTGACCGTCCTCACGTGCCTGCCGCCGAGCGCGCCCGGCTCCTCGCGGCGCTCGATGCCGTCGCGTGCGTCGTCGTGTTCCCCGAGGAGACGCCGCTCGAGTTGATCCGCGCGTTGCACCCCGACGTGCTCGTCAAGGGCGCCGACTACGAGCCGGCGCAGATCGTAGGCGCGGCGGAGGTCGAAGGGTGGGGCGGCCGCGTCGTCCGCGTGCCGCTGTTGCCCGGCCGCTCGACGACGGATCTCGTGAACCGGATCCGCCAGTCGAACAAGCGCTGACCCTCGTGGCCCTTCTCATCGCAACCCGCAATCCGGGCAAAGCCCGCGAGATCCGCGACCTCTTCGCCGGTCTCCCGATCGCGATCGTCTTCCCCGAGGACGTGGCGCTGAAGCGTCTTCCCGAAGAGGAGGATCTCGAGCAGGCGGACAGCTACCTCGGCAACGCCGTGGCCAAGGCCCGCTACTTCGCGGGGCGCAGCGGTCTCGCGACGGTCGCCGACGACTCGGGGATAGAGGTCGACGCGCTCGACGCTGCGCCGGGGGTCCGTTCGGCGCGGTTCGCGCTGCTCGCGGGAGCGGTGGCACCGGGTCAGCATCTCGACGATGCCAATAACGCCCTGCTGCTCGCCCGGCTCCAGGGGGTGCCCGAGGCGGGCCGCACGGCGCGCTATCGCTGCGTCGTGGCGCATCTCGACAGCGCGACGGCGCCTCCGGAAGTCGTCGAGGCGGCATGCGAAGGGCGGATTCTGACGGCCCCTGCCGGGACGGGCGGGTTCGGCTATGATCCGTTGTTCTTTTCGACGGAGCTCGGGCGGGGGTTCGGCGAGGTGCCGGCAGCGATGAAGCACCGCGTGAGCCATCGGGGAAGGGCGTTCCGGGCACTGATCGAGGTGCTGCTGCGGCGGGAGCTCCAGGTGAAGGGGCACGAGGAGTAGTCCGGATGAGGCTGGCGTTGGGCATCGCGTTGTGCTGTGGCATCGCGTGCCAGAATGGGGAGTCGCCCGGGCCCGACGTCTTCACCGGCGACTTCGTCCTGGCGGGCGAGAGCGATTGGGTCGGGGGGCAGTCCTGCCAGTATGTGATGCCGGTCGACCAGACCGTCTGCAGCTGGGGGCGTCTCACGGTCAGCGTGGACACCGTGGTGCGTTCGGTGTTCGGGAGCGACGTGCACCAGGGGGGGCAATCCGGGCCGTTGGTGCACCAGGACTCCGTTGCCTATGCCTTCAGAGTCGGCGTGGGCAACGTGTGCACGCTCTTCATCGCCGGCAACACGGTGAAGCCCAACGGTCCGGGGGTGTTGGCGGCCGACTCGCTGCGATTTGCGGGACACGACCTGCTGGGGGATTCCGTCCGCTGGGTGTACGCGCCCGTCCAGGTCCAGCGTCCGAGGCAATGCGGCTGAGCACGATGGTGAAAGAAGGTGGGCGATGCTCGTCCTGTTGATCATCGGGGGGACGATCTGCTGCGTCACGTATCTCGCGACACGCCAGCCAAGGAGCGGCGGCGCGAGCGGCGAGGCGGCGGTGCTGCAGCGGGAGGTGGAGGGGCTGCACGCGGAGCTCGACGGGGTGCGTCAGGAGCTCTCGGAGCTGGCGGAGCGGCTCGATTTCGCCGAGCGGATGCTCGCGAAGCAGCGGGAGGGGGAGCGGCTCGGTCCACCGAAGGAATGAGGTCGCTATCTTGGCGGGTGTCTAGAACGGGGCGTGGCGCAGTCCGGTAGCGCGTCTGGTTTGGGACCAGAAGGTCCCGGGTTCGAATCCCGGCGCCCCGACTCTTCTTCGCACGTGGGCCGGCGCGGACGACTGCGCCGGCCCACGCGTGTAGCTGTGGCCCTTCCTTACTTCGACTTCGTCGAATCCTTCGGGGCCTTCGGGGCATGGGACGACTCGCGCCCCGCGCGACGAATCTCGCTGTTCGCCTCGTCCTGCGCCTTGTCTGCTTCCTTCGCGCTCAGGCCGAGGTTCTGCAGCGTCTTGCCGAAGCTCTTGCCCGACTTCAAGCCGTCGAGAATCGCCTGCGTCGTGATGCCGGGATTCTTCGAGCCGAGGTTCTGCGCGACCACGTTGGCCGCCACGAACTGACCGCGAGTGAGCTTGGGGTTCGCGGCCACGGCATCCTTGTATGCGGTCTCGAGGGCCTCAGGAGTCGTATTCAGTTTCGAGGCGATGCCACGGAAGCTCGTGACTTTCGGAGTGGACATCCGAGACGTCGACGTACGCGTATTGCTGACTTTGGGCGCTGCGTTGGACTGGGCGTGCGTTGCAGCCTGCGCCGCAGCTGTCGCGTAGCTGAACAGGGCGAGACCCGTTGCCAGGGTCGTCGCGCGTAGGATGTGCGTCATGGTCTTCATTCTGTTCCTCCATCGGATATGACAAGTAGTGCAGCCTCTCGGCAGTGGGACTTCGGCAGTCGGGCAACCGTCACCGTGTGATCTCGCTCACCGGACCCTGATCGCAGCGGTGCGGGTAGCACTATCTCCACAAATCGACGCTCGAGAGAGACTGTGCGCTTGCAGCTCGCCATAGTGGTGCTGTTCGCCGGAGGGTGTGCCACATCCCTTACCGGGCAATCGCTCACCGCGGGGATGACCGCGGGACTCGCGCACTTCAACGCCGCGCAGTCGGAGCAGACCCTCACCGCCGTCGTCCAGGTCCATCCGCGCTCCTGGTTCAGTGTGTCCGCGGTCCCGTCGCTCGTGCGCGTCTCCGATTCGGGTGTCGCGCACGGTGGTCTCGGAGACCTGCCGCTCGTCGCCGCCGCCGATCACACGCTCCCCGGTGCCTGGTCCCCGGTGATTGGCGCTGCATTGATCACGACATTGCCGACCGGCAACGCGAGCTGTGGCCTCGGCAATGGAGCGGTCGGCGTCGGCCTCGCCGGCGGTGTCACGGTGACGCCGGCGGACAAATGGCAGCTGTCGGCGGGGGCGAGCCACAGCATCGGCGGGGTCGGGGCGCAGTCGACGCTCAGCGCACCGCACGCGACCGCCCTGCAGCTGGAAGGCTCCCTTGGCGTGACCGATCGCTGGACAGCCGGCGTGGCGTTTGGCGCCGACCTGGGATCATCCGATTCCACGCAGCCACTGAGCCGCGTGGTTGGGGCAGGAACCAGCTACCGGGTGGCAGGAGACCTCGCCCTCACCGTCGATGCGTCACGCGGCCTCACGAGCGGCTCGCCGCAATGGGTGCTGTCGGTCGGGTTCGGAACCGTGTTCGTGGGCGCGTCACCCGTCAATCCAACGTCCACCCTGCGAAGGCTGCGCACCGGCTTCGTCGGGGGCGTAAAACGGACGCGGAGCGCGGCGAAGGCAGGAATCACGAGCTGCTAATTCAGCAGCATGCTCCATCGGACGGCTGCCTATTGCGAGCGGTGACCCTCGATCACACCGCCGGCACGGATCTTCCGCACGCTCACCGTCCGCATCCCCTCGATGGGATGTTCGACCGCATACGTCAACGTCGTAATCATTTGCTGGAGCGTGACGAGCCCGAGTCGCCTGGCGCCGTGCTGCGTCAGCGGGATCAGCGCGGCCACCCAGTAGAGTGGCAGGAGCAGCACGGGCCAGCGATGGCCCGGGCCGAGGACGTACCAGGGTCGTAACACGGTGGCGTTGAGGCCCGACTGCGCGATCAGTTTTTCGGCCTCCTGCCGGACCCTCCAGTAGGCCTTCATCACGGGCGCCGGGTGGGCGACGGAGACGTAGACGAAGTGCCGCACGTTGGCGGCCCGCGCCGCGGCAACTGCGGCGCGCGCCGCGGCGAGGTCGACTGTGCGAAACTGCTCGGCCTTGGCGGGGCTCGGGTGTGCGACGCCGACGAGGTGAACAAACGTGTCCGCCGGGGCGACGTGGTGGGCATACGTCACTTCGTCCGTGGCATCGCCGATGATCGGCGTGACCTCGCGTGGCAGCTTGGCTGCCGACCAGCGTCGCACCAGGGCGGTGACGTGATGGCCCCGCCGTACCAGTTCGCTGGCGAGTGGGCTCCCCAGGTAGCCGGTGCCGCCAGTAAGAAAAACGTGTCGAGACGTGGTGTGTTGGGTCATAAGTGGCGCGTATCCAAGTCCCACCCAACAGGTATTGGTGCCTGCCGCCTCCCGGGCTTACCCTATTCGCCCGGTGGATTTCCTTCTCGAGGGGTGACGATACGATATGATGAAACGCAGCCTCGCGCTCATCGGCGCGCTGCTCCTGCCGCGCGTCGCGGTAGCGCAGAACCAGACCCAGGTGACCGTGTCGGGCGTCGTCTATGCCCAGTACGGGTACTTGCTGAAGGACACGGCGAGCCACGTCAACAGCTTCAACATCACGCGGGCCTATGTGAACCTGCTCGGCAAATTCGCGGGGGGCCTGTCGACGCGCGTGACGGCGGACATCTTCACGAACGCCGACAGCTCGCGCGCCTACCGCATCAAGTACGCCTATTTCGCCTACACGCCGAACGGCAGCCCGTTGGCCTTCAAGCTCGGCTTGATTCACACGCCCTGGCTCGATTGGGAAGAGGCGCTGTGGGATTACCGGATGCAGGGTGGCATGGCGCTGGAGCGCGGCGGGTATCTCACCTCCGCCGACTTCGGCGCCGGCATCGACGGCAAGTGGGCCGGGGACAAGGTGAATCTCCAGCTGACCGTCGTGAACGGTGAAGGCTACTCCAAGGGCACCGGCGACCAGCGCAAGGATGTGCAGGGCCGTGTCTCGGTGCGGCTGCTCGGCACGAACGATTCGAGCCGGGTGGGCGGGCTGCGGGTGACGGGGTATGCGCAGTACGGCAAGCCCACGACGGGGGGCGCGCGCCAACGCTACATCGGGATGGTGTCGTACCGGTCCAGGACGATGACGCTGGCCGGCGAGTACGCTCTCACGAAGGATTCCGTGACCGCCGGCGCGCTGCTCGACGGGCAGGTGGCGAGCGGCTTCGGCGTCGTCCATTTCCCCGGCTCGCAGGCGGCGATCATCGCACGCGTGGACTACACGAAGCCCAACAAGAGCCTCGCGTCGACCGTGTCAGGTTATTCCAGCACCCGCTACATCGTCGGGCTGTCGTATCAACTCACCCCGAACCTGCGACTCCTGGGGGACGTCGATTACCTGAGCTACAGCAATGGTGCGCCGTCGCCGGCTGCCGACGCCAACCGGGCAGCGGCATTGTTCCAGACGCAGTTCACCTTCTAGCCTCGGACTTTCATCCGTAAGAGCGGCGGCGCTCGGATCGGGTGCCGCCGCTCCCGCATTCGATAGCCTGGGTCCGGTCGAGTCGCTACAATAGACGGCGTGTCGCATCACTGGGGGTCGACACTCGTTCTGGCGCTCGCCGTCGCGGCCACGCGGTGCAGCGTTCCGCCACCGGTCACCCCGACGCTGTCCGCCCTCGCGCGCCTCCAGGCGCTCATCGACTCCGGCAAAGAGCTGCCCCGGCCGAAACTCGCGCCGGATGCCGATACCAACAGCGCGAAGAGCTATTACCAGCTGGCTGAGCCGCTGGTGCAGTACAGCCTCAAGCTCGACACCGCGGCGATGGCCCTGTACTGGGCGTCGCGGCTCGACCCGGCGTGGTCGGACCCGATCTACGCCAAGTCGCTGATCCTGCTGGACGCCATCAGGAACGACCGGTTCCAGACCTGGCAACAAACGCGATCGTCGCTGGCGGTGGGCAAGCTGGCCCTTACCGAGCAGCAGGTCCACGCCATCGACTCGCTGCAGCGCAGTGCCTGGGACCGCAATCCCTTTCTCTACAGCGAGCTCGAGTTCCGGCATCTCTTCGTGATCCCGCGACACGACCCGTTCCAGGACGGGTACCTCATGTTCTCCATACGGCGGTTCGCCGCGTCCGAGAGCCTGTTCGCCGTCGGCCTCAAGCTGCACCCCGGGGATGTCGGGGGTCGCACCTACCGGGCACGGGCGCTGTTCTATCTCGGGAAGTATGACGCAGCGGTCGCTGAGCTCGAAGCGGCACGCGACACGATCCGGCGGACCGAGATCGAGCACCACATGCCGGTGCTGTTCTCGGTCGAGATGTACGAATTCGCGATCGGGATCGCCCGGGTGCAGCAGGACGACTTTCCCGCAGCGAAGGCGGCGTTCGAGCGGGCGCTGACGGAGAACCTCGGGTTCTACTGGGCTCACGTGCGGCTCGCCGGGGCGGCGATCGCGTTACACGACACCGCCGCGGCGCTGGCGGAGCTCGGGGAGGCGGTCGAGATCGAGGGCGGCGATCCCGTTCTGCGGATGTACTATGGCGCGGTGCTGCAGTCGGCCGGAAGGCTCGAGGAAGCGGAGACGCAACTCAAGCACGCGATCGCGCTCGATCCTCGCTACGCCGCGCCGTACTTCCAGCTCGCGATCACTTACTATCGGCGGGGGGAGAAGGACGCGGCGATCGAGCAATACCGGCAGTTCCTGGCGCGCTCGGCGCGCGACGATCCATGGCGGGGGGCGGCGGTCAACGGCCTCGCTGGACTGACTGGAACGGCGTCGGATTCGAGGTAGGTCGGTCAAATCGATAGCATCCCTCGCCCCGAGTCTGGTTCACGCGTGCGCAGCTCGTGGTTCGGCAAGCATGTCGAGCCGGAGTACGCCCCACTTTACCTGCCGCTGCCCCACCCCTCGCCGCGCAATCAGCCGTGGCTCCAACATCACCCCTGGTTTGAACGGCAGCTCGTGCCGGTGCTGGGCGCACGCATCAAAGCACTGGCTGAAGGCTGACTTAGACCTGGCCCCGAATGCCGACCCTGGCGGATAGCGAGCCTATCGCGTTGACCGTGGGCCATTCGACCCGACCGCTCGCCGAGTTCATTGTGTTGAAAGCGTACCAGGTGGCTCAACCCGCTGACGTGCGTACTGTACCACGCTCCCGGTACAATAGCCGTTACGGCATCGAGAACAGTCTGTTCGTGGACGTGGGTGGCCTTGACGATCTACTCAAACGTCTGCCCCAAGACTAGCCGCTGCGCACGCCAGACATCGTGCGCGGGGTTCCGTTCTATCGAAGCACGGAGATAGCCGCGAGACGACGCGTCGATCGCTGCCTATGAGGACGATGTGACCAGGTTCCACCGCTACGGAGGTGCGGGCCGATGTCGATTCCGAAGTCGGTGACGAGCGCGGGAGCGTGATTCACCCGTTGCCACCGTCTCGCCCACGCGCCACGGGAAGCTGCCAGTGACGGTGAATCGCCGTGATGCGCAGTCCGATACAGAGCGCCGCCCCGACGATGCTCACGACATCAGTCGCGAAGCCCAAAGAGCGACCGATCACGACGACGGCTGCGCCTGCGAGTGCCGCAACGGCGTACAGATCGGCGCGGAGCACGGCGGGAACTTCGGACACGAGGAGGTCGCGCGCCACACCGCCACCAACGCCGGTCAGCACGCCGAGCAGTGCAGCCGTGAGCGGCGCGAGATGAAAGGCGAGCGCTTTCGACGCGCCGGTGACGGCAAAGAGCCCGAGCCCCATTGCGTCGAACAGCAGAACCGAGTTCCACAGACGCTGGACGAGCGCCCCCCCGTAGAACGTGAGCAACCCTGCTGCGAGGGCAGCGGTGATGTAGCGCCAGTCCGCGATGCCCGGCGGCGGCACGGCACCGATCAGAAGATCGCGCGTGATGCCGCCCACATTCGCGGCAGCGAACGACAGCACGAGTACACCGAAGATGTCGAGACGGTGCTTCACGCCTGACACCGCGCCGCTCAGCGCGAACACAAATGTGCCGAGCAGGTCCAGCACCAGCGTGACGGTGCTGATCGTGATGGGCGGGAGGAGCTGAGGCACGGGTTTAGGAATGCAGCCAGGCTTGTGTCGCTGTCACCATGGCCTCTACGCCAGTGTGCAGTGTCGGGTCCAGTACGGGGGCAAAGCGCGGGTTGTGGTTGGTCGGGATCTCGTTCGTGCGTCCCTCCGCCTGAGCCTTCGCGTACAACTGCCGGTCGATGCCGCCAACGAACCAGAATACCGAAGGCACATGCCACTCCGTGCCGAATGAGCCGAAGTCCTCGCTCGCCGTCGAGGGCTTCGTCTCCACGACATCATTAGCAGGGAAGTACGCGCGGAACGCATCGACCACGCGCTTTGTCGCGTTCGCGTCATTCATCAGCAGTGGGTAGCGGTCGAGCGGTGTGATCTCCGGCGGCCTCGTCGCTCCGGACGCGGTTGCCTCGGCGTTCACAATCCGTTCGATGGCGCCGAGTACGCGCTTGCGCACGGTCTCGTCGAACGTGCGCACGTTCAGCTTGATCGTCGCGGTGTCAGGGATGACGTTCTCCTTCGTTCCGGCCTGCAGTGCACCGACCGTGACCACGGCCGCGTCGGTCGGTGAAACCTCACGCGACACGATGGTCTGAAGCCGCATCACCAGCGCGGCCGCCATCACAACTGGATCGATGCTGGCCTGTGGCATCGATCCATGGCCGCCGCGGCCGAACAGAGTGATCTGCAGACTATCCCCGGCGGACGTCATGGCGCCGCTGCGCCAGCCAATGTTGCCGGCGGGAATGCTCATCACATGCTGGCCGAGGATGACATCCGGTTTTGGAAACCGCGTGAAGAGCCCGTCGTCGATCATCGCCCGAGACCCTTCGGCCGTTTCTTCCGCCGGTTGAAAGACCGCCAGCACCGTTCCTTTCCATGCCTTCCTGGCCTGCGCGAACAGGGTCGTGGTGCCGATCAGCCACGTCACGTGCATGTCGTGACCGCACATATGACCGACGGGGGTTGCGTTGCCGTCCCTGTCCTTCGCGACCACGGTGCTCGCGTAGGGAAGCCCGGTGGCCTCCTTGATCGGGAGCGCGTCCATGTCGGCGCGAAGCATCACCGTGGGGCCGTCGCCATTCCGCAGCACTCCAACGACACCCGTCTTGCCGACGCCGGTTGTCACGTCAAAGCCCGCCTCGCGCAGCCGAGACTCAGCGATCCCCGCGGTACGAGTCTCTTGCATCGAGAGCTCGGGGTGAGAGTGAATGTCGGTATAGATGGATTTCAAGTTCGGGAGCAGTGCGCCGAGTCCGGCTAGGACGGGCTCCGATGCGCGAGCAATGGGCGTGGCCATGGAATTGATCTTCTCGACGGTGATTTAGGGGCCGCAAGGGGTCCGAGTAAAGACACCCGGGGCGGGCAAGACAGCTTTCACGCGTTTCTCGGCAGGACCGTATACACCCTCACGATGAACGCGTGAAATTCCTGCATGTAATTTCGCAGGAACTCCTTCGTCCCATCGTTCGTGACCTCGCCGTCGGTGGTGATGAGTCCCGTCGTAAACTGAATGTACGCTTCGGGGGAATTCATCTGGGGCGAGTTGCAATAGCCCAGCAGGCTGCGCAAATGCTGCTGTGCGACAGCGGTACCGATCGCGCCGGGAGAGGCGCCGATCGTACCGGAGGGCTTGCGCGCAAACGAATTCTTTCCATACGGGCGGCTGGCCCAGTCGATCGCGTTCTTCAAGCCGCCGGGGATTGACCGGTTGTACTCCGGCGTGACGAACAACACGGCGTCGGCGACCGCAATGGCATCCTTCAGCGCCTTCGCCACCGGCGGATAGTCCGCTTCGTAGTCTGGGCTGTAGAGCGGCAGATCCTTGAAGGGGATCTCGGTCATCTGCAGCTCCGGCGGCGCAAGACGTTCCAGCGCCTTGGCGAGCAGCCGATTGATCGACTTGCTGGACAGGCTGCCGACGAAGTAGCCCACCTTGTATGGCGTCACGAGACCTCCTACTGACATGTTCGTGCCCACGGAATGATCTCCAGGCGCTCCAACGGGATCGGCCGACCCGTGTCTTCACAGATGCCATATCGTTCGGGCGTTGCCCGCAGTCGTTCCAGCGCCGCATCGATCTCGGCGAGTTCGCCCGACAGTCGGGTTGCATTCGACGCGGCGATCTCCTCGTCGATGGTGTCGGTGCCGCGATCGGCCATGTGGGTCGGCACCTTGGATAGATCGCCAGCGCGATCTTGTTCGTCTTCGGTTGCTGCTGCGTTTGTCTCCCGGTTCAGGAGATCGAGCGCATACGCTCGCTCCTGCAGGAGCCGCCGCTCAAAATGCTGACGTTGCGCCTCGGTCATCATCACTCCCTTGTAGTTTCCGAGGCTCTCCAGTCTCGGGTGAGAGCCTTGATCCCACTGCACCAGGTAACCACCATTGACGGCATAATAGACCCGAGCTCTCCCGCTAAGCGCCGGAAGCTGGCGGAGTCGGGGACTGCAGTCGCACAGGCGTCCCCCAGGGGTCGCGCGTCAGGAGCGCGCGTGCGCTTCCAGCCGAATTATCCCACTCCGACCCGTATCCCGCCCTCGCGAGGCTGTGCGACGCGGCGTCGAGATTGGCCGTGTTGGGCAGCTCGATGGTCCACTCGAGCAGCTGCGCCTCGTCTACCCCAGGCGGCTTGGCGCCGCTGCCCGCCCACGTGTTGGTCCCCAGGTGGTGGTGGTAGCCGCTGGCGGCGAGGAACAACGCCCCCGGATACTGCCACACCGTACGATCGAAGCCGAGGGCCTCCGAATAGAAGGCCGACGCGACAGTGAGGTCCCCCACGTGCAGGTGCACGTGGCCCATCACGGTGCCTGCCGGCATCCCCGTCCAGGGCTTCGGTCCCGCATCGCGAACGAGTCCTGCAAGGTCGAGAGGATCGGTCGCCATCATCAGCTCCCGGCCGATCCGCCGCCACGTGCTGCGCGGGCGGTCGGCGTAGACTTCGATGCCGAGATTGTCGGGATCCTGGAGGTACAGCGACTCGCTGACGAGATGATCGGCCGCTCCGACACGCTCGTCGATTTCGCCCACGTGGCGTACGAACCGTCCCAACGACGGCCGATCCGGCAACAAGATGGCGAAGTGAAACAGCCCGGTGTGTCCACGGTGCGTTGCCGGCCGCGCGCCGGCGCGCTCGTCGAGCTCGACGAGCGGCCTGTCGTCGCCCTGCGCCCCGAGCAGCGCACTCGACCCCTCGTGCCGCAGTACGCGCAGGCCCAGCGTCTCCTCGTAATACGCGATCGAGCGTGCGAGATCGGCGATCTGTAGACGTACGTGGCCGAGACGCGTCCCCTCGGGGAGCCGGTAACCGCTCGGCGGCTCGCCATAGCTGCCAGGTGTCGCGGGCTGCGCTCCCCCGGCGTCGCCGAAGATGTCGTGCGTCGATACGCCCATGCAGGTCACTTCACCAGGCCGTCGTGGAACTTGATGCTAGCGTGGCTCCCATTGCAGAACGGTTTGTTGACCGAGGCGCCGCAGCGGCACAGCGTCACCCGATGCCGGGTTTCGTACCGCATGCCGTCCGGGGACTCGATGGTAATGCCGCCGCGGACCCAGAGCGGGCCGCTGCACCCCAATGCCGGGTCTTCGACAAGGCCGATGGAGGGTGGCAGTGGGTCTTCGATCGCCTTGTGCGTCCGCTTGTCGTGCAGCACCAATCGCCCGGCGGGACAGTGCATCGCCTCGCGGATGACCAACTTGCGTGTGTCCGGGTCGTCGGTGGCTGCGATCAGCGACCAGATCTTGCCTCCGACATCGCAGAAGCGGGCGAACGCACACAGCTCTTCCGCGTCACTCAGCGTCAGGGTGGGTCCGTCAATCGTCTCGGACTGCCGGGCGATCGGCACGCGACTGGCCGTTTCCGTTCCGTCAAAGCCGATCTTGGAATGCGTCCCGTCGCAGAACGGCTTGCTCTTCGATCGCCCGCAGCGACACAGCTTGTAGGTGGCTTGTGTCGAGAACGACGCGCCCTCGGTCCAGTCCCAGGAGAGCCCCTCCTCGTTGGGAGTGATGACCTGGATGGCTAGGGGAACCGCCCCCGACACCACGTATGGGCCGTTCTTCGACACTACGATTTTCTGGTCTCGCGGATCGTTCATGTCACGTCTCTTACTCCGTGGTCTTCCCCTCCTCGAAGTGCTTTCTCCTGCGCCGGATCAGCTCGCACCCGATCGCGGAACGGCACCCGTTACCTCTCCACGAAGCTTCCCTGGGATTCTTCGTTAACGCAGTCCGAATACGACAATGTGGCTCTGCGCCGCACCGCCGGGCCATACGGGCGATTTCATTCCGGCTGCCACGCCGAGGAGTTGGCGTCCCCCCGCCGCGTACGTGACGACACCCCCGCCGGTGGACTGGCGCGCATCGGTTTGCCACAGCACGCGCCCGCTGTTGGCGTCGAGCGCGTAGATCTGGCCGCCGAGATCAGCGGCGAACACCAGCCCGCCCGCCGTGGGCGTCACGCCGCCGAGGATCGGATGCGCCGCGCGGTACTTCCAGCGGACGAGGCCGTTCTCGGCGTCGTAGGCGGTGATCCAACCTCTTGCCTGATCCGGCGGATCGAACATGGTTTCCATGCCATTCTCCGCGCCGAGCCAGCTCGTTCCGGCCGTCGGCACGTCCGTCGTGTCCCGCTTGAGCTGCACGCGCGCGCACCAGTCCACCGCGCCGACGAACAAGGTGTTGCTCAGCGGGCTGTACGCCGCACCGTTCCACTCGACCCCGCCCACGATGCCCGGGCAGAAGCGGACCACGCTGTCGCGCGACAGCGGGACGTCCACGTTCTCCCGGGTCGTCGTCGGGGTCTGCGACAGCAGCGGGAGGGCGGCGGTGAGATCGCCCGCGGTCGTCACCTGGCGTGTCATCAGGCGCGAGCGATCGAGGATCGAGAGCAGCCCGTCCTTGTTCGCCGACGCGACGATCGTCCGGCCCGCGCGCGTCGTCACGAGCGCGGGAGGGGCGTCGACATCCCAATCATGACTGTCGCGCTTGACGAGCTGGTTGTAGCCCAGCATGCGCCCGGTCGCCGCGTCGAGCGCGATGATCGAGTTGGTGTAGAGGTTGTCGCCGGTGCGCCGGCCGATGTCGAAGTCGGGCGCGGGGTTTCCGGCCGGCACGTAGAGCACGCCGTAGATCGTGTCGAGCGCGAAGGACGTCCAGAACCCGCCTCCGGAAATTGGGAGTCTCGGGTTTGTCCACGTCGCGCGCGCCGGTCCGGCTGCCGGTACCACGTCGAACTTCCACACGACGTGCCCGTCGCGCGCGTCGAGGGCGTACACGTGACCGGTGATACCGACTTGATCTCCGCCCGCGTTGCCGACGTAAACCATGCCGTGGGCCGCAATAGGCGCCATCGGCATCGAGACGCCCGGCCCCTTCGCGTCCATCTCGATATCCCACAGTGTTCGGCCGTCTGCCGCGTTCAGCGCGATCACGTGCGCGTCGGACGTGCCGCGGAACAAGCGGCCGTTCAGGTATGCGAAGCCGCGATGCACCGCGAGAAAGCTCGGCGTCTCGCTGTGCCGAACCTGTTTCCATTTCTCGGCGCAGGTGCTCGCGTTAATGGCGTAGGAGATCGTGTCGGTCGTGAAGTACATCGTGCCGCTCACCACCAAGGGCCCGGTCTGCAGTGACGTGACCTCGGGAAGCGTGTACGTGCAGATCTGCCGAAGATTGGCGACGTTCGCGCGATTGATCTCCGTGAGCGGAGAAAACCGGTCTCCGGTAAGGGTCCGGTTGTACGCAGGCCAGTCGTTCACCCGTGGAGCACTCGCAGGCGCTGCTTGGGGAAGCGCCAAGCGTGGCGCGACAATCAGGGCGAGCGTAATCCAACCATGCTTCCTGGTAAGAGCTCCAAGCATAGTCCCTCCCCTTAGATGCGCATCACTGGCCCAAGCCGATTCCTTGTTGCCTCCGGAACCGCAGCGGGACGCAGTGGGTGGCGGTCAGAGATAGGCCGGTCGTACCCAGGCGCAAGGAGGTACCCGTAGGTAACCATATCGTCCGCCGCGCCAACGACGTACGTTTTCTTTCGTGAAATGGACGTGTTCAGCCGGACGTGCCCTTCGCGACAGTTGTTGGATCGAATCGCGGACAATGGACGGTGCTGGTGATCTCGGCCCTCACGAGGGCCCAACGCGATTCGGCCAGCTGCGCCGAAGGATCGGAGAGCCGGCTCCGAAAGTGCTGACGACCGTACTCCGGTCCCTGGAACGCGATGGAGCAGTGGTGCGACGGGTGTACACGAAATCGTCGCTGCGAGTCGAGTACGCTCTGACACCGCTCGGGCGATCGGTGCGTCATGTCGTTGAGGGTCTGGCATCGTGGGCCCAGCGGAACGTGACGAGGGTCGCCCGGGCGCGAGCGCGGTATGACAGCGACGCATCGGCATCGGAATGATCGCCGGGGGCGAGCGCGAACGACTCGAGAATGCCCGCCGAGGTTTGTTGCGCGTACATGCAGCCCTGTTGGACGAGGAGCGGATCCGATACGAGCGGGAGTACGCCCGCATCGAAGGGAGCGGAGCGCTGCTGCAGCTCGTGATTCACGATCCCTGGTTCGCCTGGCTGCGTCCGGTTTCCGAGCTCATCGTACAGATCGACGAACTTCTCGACGACGCGGGGCCGGCGGAACCGGGCCTCGCGGAAGCGCTCCTCACGCAGACTCGTGACCAGCTCCGGCCCAACGAAGCGGGAGAGGCGTTCCAGCAACGTTACTTCCGCTTGCTACAGGAAGCCCCGGCCGTGGCAGTTGCGCACGCTCAGGCCCGAAAGCTCCTGAGTAGCTGAGACCCGTGACCACCCCGATCCGCTCATCGACCGTGTCGAGTAGCCCGCTGCTTCTCGAGAAGGTTTCTGCCGGCGCCCGATGCCGCCGAATTGCGGAGATCATCGAAGTGCGAGTTACAGAACTCCAGCGGTTGTTCAACGCGATCGACCCGTCCCCCTTCAACGATCGTGACCTGGACCCGGGCGCGGAAGAGTTCATTGTGAGTTGGGCCAGCGAGGTTCCACGCACCGTGCTGCTCGGTCTCTCGGTGCATCTCGACCGCCCTCCTGGTGCCGTAGACGAGGCTGCGGCCTTGTGCTGCTCGACCCGGAACTCCACGTGCTCCGACCGGTGCCGGATCTGCCGCCCTGAAGGATCGAGGAGCGCAGAGCAAGTTTGTTTGCGCAAACAATGGCAAACAAGCTCAGTTGGTTTCTGTCGGTCGTCGTCGTCTTCTAGTTAGGCGGCCCAACAACCCTCCGATAGAGAATGACCATGACCGCTGCGCTGCTGTCCCGTCTCGCTTCCGCTGCAATCATCAACGTACCACTCGCGTGGCTCGCGATGAGCAGCAGCAACCATCGTGTCGCAGAGGCAATCGCGACGGGGCAGGTCCTGGCACCCCGCATGCATGGCTTCGGTTTCTGGTTGTTCGCCCTCATGATCTTCGGCCTATGCTACGTCCTTTTCGTCGAGGTCGTTGCATTCCTGCTTCGAGGTGATTGGCGCCGAGCGGGTTCATCACCGGAAGGAACGGGCCGCCTAACCAGCGCATGAAGCTGTCGCACTACGCAGCTCATCCGCGATTCGTTAGGCTGCCCGCACTAGTTCTCTCGGTTTGAGGTCTGCTTGCGCGTCCTATTCCCCCGCTTTCATCCGCCACCGCGCTTTCCCGATCGTTGCGTCGTCTGTGGTCGTGACCATCCGCCCACCACGGCCCTCCTTTACACCGGGGGCCGCCGTGGAACCGGAATCGCACCCTATTCAGTTGAAGTCCCAGCCTGCTGGCGGTGTAGTCTGCGACTCCATTTGCGCCGTCTGGGACGTGCAATCTTCCTCTACTCAGTCCTAGTCGTGGGGATGGTTTTTGCTTTCACTCGCTCGAACCCAAGCCGGTGGCGCATCTATCTCGTCGGAGTAACTGTTGCCGGTGCGACAGCTCTACTAGCTTGGTTGCACCGACTGTACCCGCCTCCGTTCGACGTAGAGCCCGGCCACGATTCGGTAGCCTTTACCTTTGGTGAGCTTAGCCTTGGGTATGACTTCCGCGCGATGAACCCGGAAGCGCACGAGGCAGGCGACCTAACAAGCGCATGAAACTTTCGTGGCGCGGCGGCCGTGTGAAAGGGAAGGGGTCTGTTCTTGATGGCGGCCGCCGCACCACGCAGCCTATGCGCGATTCGTTAGGCAGCGCCCAAAGGAGAAGGTCACATGTCCCCGGAACTCTTTGTTCAGTTCATTGCTCTGCTGGCGACCGTTGGAGTCGGCGCATTCACCGTGATCAAGGTCGCTCGTCTGTTTGCCAATCGCCCCCGCTCGCTCCCAGATGACCTTCTGGGGCGCGTCGAGGAGCTTGAGCAGACACTCCACAATGTCCAGCAGCAGTTAGCGGAAACACAGGAGCGGCTCGATTTCACGGAACGCCTGCTCAGCACGACGCGAGAGGAGCACCGAATTGGCAGGTGAGCGCCACACCG
>DASSIL010000012.1:0-26952 GCA_035691925.1 Gemmatimonadales bacterium | reverse complement strand
GCGGAGCGTCGAGCTCGACATTCTGGAGGACGGCACGCTCGATCTCGCCGACGACGTGCTCGCCGAGGCCGACTACGTCGTGGCATCGATTCACTACGGCATGACGCAGGGGGAGCGCGAGCTCACGCGGCGCGTGATCGGCGCGATCGAGCACCCCTCGGTCGACGCCATCGGCCATCCCACCGGGCGGCGCGTCGGCAAGCGGGAGTCCTATCGGCTCGACTTCGCGGCCGTGGCGCGCGCTGCGGCCGACCACGGCTGCCTGCTGGAGCTCAACGGCCATCCCGAGCGCATGGACCTGCCGGATACGCTCGCCGCCGAGGCGAAGACGCACGGTGTGCGCTTCGTGCTCTCGACCGACAGCCACAACACCGGCAACCTCGCCAACATGCAGTATGCGGTGGATCTGGCGCGGCGGGCGGGCCTCGAAGCATCGGACATTCTCAACACGAAACCGCTGGCGCAATTCCGGAAGGGGCTGAAGCGCAATCGGTAGGCACTAGCGCCGTCTCCCCTCGAGCCTGGTGACGACGGCGCCCAGCAGGCGATCGTGCAGCTTCTGCTCGAGCTCTTTCAATCCCACCCGTAAGTGGCGTTGCAGCTCGGTCCGGCTGGCCCGCCGGATCTGGAGCGACGCGATCAGGTCCAGCTCGTCGAGCCAGTGGTGCAGCTGTGCCGCTTCTGCGATACGGGCGAGCACGGTCCGGATCTTCCGCAGCGCCGCCGGTGTGCCGCGGGCGGTGCGCAGCGCTTCGACGTGTTCCAGCGCGTCGAGGACCAGTTGGTACGCCACGAACAACGGCTTGGCGCCGAAGGTCTCCTCGATGAAGCGCTCCATCGTCCAGCGGGAGCGGCCACGGCGACGCTCAGACACGGGTCAGGTGAGCGCGAGGTTGAGCTGCGCCACCGGCTCGAAGGTCATGCGATGGTGCCGTGTCGGTCCGAGCACCGCCAGGGCGTCGAGATGCTCGGGGGTCCCGTACCCCTTGTTCTCCTCCCAGGCGTACACGGGGTAGCGCGCGGCGAGGAGACGCATCAGGCGGTCGCGGACCGTCTTGGCGATGACCGACGCGGCGGCGATCGATTGGCACAGCGCGTCGCCGTCGACGATCGCGTCGTGCCGGCAGCCGAGCTCGGGAAGCCAGACCCCGTCCACCAGCACCTCAGCGGGGACGAGCCCGAGCCGCTGCAGCGCGCGCTGCATGGCGAGGATGGTGGCGCGGCGGATGTTCAAACGGTCGATCTCGCGGACGCTGGCGGCGCCGACGCCGACCGCCACGGCGCGGGCGCGCACCACGACGGCAAGACGCTCGCGCTTGGCGGCCGGGAGCATCTTCGAGTCGCGCAGGCCCCGAATCGGCTTCATGCCCGCCGGAAACACAACGGCCGCGGCCACCACCGGTCCGGCCAGTGGTCCGCGGCCTGCCTCATCGATGCCGGCGACGAAACTGGCCCCCTCGTTCCAGAGCGCGATCTCGCGCTCGAACGTGGGGCGTCGCATCACGTCTCGGGCGCCCCCGTCCCGGCCCCGGCCCCCGCTGGGCCGGCCTCGGCGACACCGGTGGCACCGCGCTGCTCGCGAATGCGCGCCGCCTTGCCGGCGAGACGCCGCAGGAAGTAGAGCTTGGCGCGGCGCACCCGGCCCTTCCGGACCAGCTCGATCTCGGCGATCGCCGGCGCGTGCAGCGGGAAGATGCGCTCGACGCCGACCCCCGCCGAGACCTTGCGCACGGTAAACGTCTCGTTGATGCCGCCGCCACGCCGGGCGATGCACACCCCTTCGAAGGCCTGCAGCCGCTCCTTTTCGCCCTCGCGGACGCGCACCATCACGCGCACGGTATCGCCCGGATCGAACGCCGGAATGTTCTCTTTCAGGCCCTCTCGCGAGAGCGCGCTCAGCTTTTCCATACCCGTACCCTCAATGACTGTCCGCATCCGCGGCATCCGATTCGGCCGCCCGCTTCCACAGATCCGGGCGCCGCTCACGCGTGACCCGCTGGGATTGGGCGGCACGCCATGCGGCGATCGCCGCATGGTCACCCTTCAACAATACCTCGGGAACTGCCAGCCCGCGATACACCGGCGGCCGCGTGTACGACGGCGCCGCGAGCAACCCTTCATAGTGCGAATCACTGGACGCCGACTCGTGGTCGCCGAGTGCGCCGGGAAGCAGTCGCACCACCGCATCGATCACGCACAGCGCCGCCGGCTCCCCACCCGTCAACACGAAGTCGCCGATCGACAGCTCCTCGGCCGGCAACCCGTCGGCCACGCGCTGATCGACGTCCTTGTAATGGCCGCACAACAGCGTCACTTCGTCCGCCACCGCGAATCGGACCGCGTCGTCGTGGGTGAACGGCCGCCCCCGCGCTGACAGCAGCACCACGGGGGTCCCCGGACGCCGCCCCAGGCTCTCGACCGCCTCGAAGAACGGCTCCGGCTTCAGCACCATCCCCGCGCCGCCGCCGTAAGGCGTGTCGTCGACGGTGTGGTGGCGGTCGTGCGTGAAGTCGCGCAGCTGCACGATCCGGTACCGCACCAGCCCCTGCGTCGCCGCACGGCCCAGGATGCTACCGGCGAGCGGCGCGGCGAACCACTCGGGGAACAACGTCACGACGTTAAGCGTCAGCATCGGCCTCGGGCACGGCCAGCAGCTGGTCGCGCCATCCCTCCACTGCGTCGCGCGACGTCACCCCGGCGAACCCGATCAACCACTCGCGATGGTAGGCCCGCCGCCGGGCGACGAACAGCGGACCCGCCAGCACGCGCCGCGCCTCGTCCACCACGTATACCTCGGCTTTCGGCTGAAACACCGTCCCGGGAGCCTCCACGAGGGGAATCACCGACACCTCCCCGTGCTGGCCATGAGGCCGGCGCAGCCGCGCGACTACGCGGTGCGTGTGCCGAACACCCCGGCGCGCTTGAGCAGTGAACGGACCGTGTCGGTGGGCGTCGCCCCTTTGGCGAGCCACTGCGCGGCCTGGTCCTTGTCCACCTCGAGCACGGCGGGGTTGGTGCGCGGGTTGTAATGACCGATCGTGGCGACGGAACGCCCGTCCCGGGCGGCCCGCTGATCCGCAATCACGATCCGGAAGTACGCCTGTCCCTTCCGTCCCACCCGACGCAGCCGAATCCGAGTTCCCATGGTCTGCCCTTTACATCCGTTTGAGAAACTTCCGCATCTGCCGGAACTGCTCCAGCAGCCGATTGACCTCCTGCACTGGCCTTCCCGATCCCTTCGCTACGCGCAGCCGCCGCGACCCGCTCAGAATCTTGGGATCAGACCGCTCCTGGGGCGTCATCGACAGAATGATCGCCTCGATATGGCGCAGCCGCTTGTCGTCGGCCGGCAATCCCTTCACCGCCTTGGCCGAGACGCCCGGGAGCAACCCGGCGAGCTGCTGCAGGGGCCCCATCTGCTGCGCCTGCTTCAGCGCCACCAGAAAATCCTGCAGGTCCATGCCCTGCTTGGACCGGGCCTTCTTTTCGAGCTGCTCCGCCGCCGCGCGATCGATCGTCGCCGCCGCCTTCTCGACCAGCGCGACGACGTCGCCCTGCCCGAGGATTCGGCCCGCCATGCGGGCGGGATCGAGCGGCTCGAGCGCGTCGGGGCGCTCGCCGGTGCCGACGTACATGATCGGCACCCCGGTCACGCCATGAATCGACAGTGCCGCGCCGCCGCGGGCGTCGCCGTCGAGCTTCGTCAGGATCACCCCGGTCAGCCCGACGCCGTCGTGAAATCCCTTCGCGCTGCGCACCGCGTCCTGTCCCGTCATCGCGTCGGCGACGAGCAGCACCTCGCGCGGCGCCACCGCTCGCTTCAACTCCTGCAGCTCGTCCATCAAGGGCGCGTCGATCTGCAACCGGCCGGCGGTGTCGACGATGACGCTGCGGCAGCGCGCCCGCTCCGCCTCCCGCAGGGCATGCTGCACGACCCCGACCACGTCGCCCGTGCCGGTGAACACCGGCACCCCTACCTGGCTCCCGAGCTGCTGCAGCTGCTCCACCGCGGCCGGGCGCTGCAGGTCGGCGGCGACCAGGCACGGTGCTTTTTGCTCGAGCTTCAGGCGTCGCGCCAGCTTCGCCGCGGTCGTCGTCTTGCCGGATCCCTGCAGGCCGACGAGCAGCAGCACCGTCGGGCCGACCGACGCGAACTCGAGCGGGCGGCGCGTGCCGCCGAGCAGCCCGGTGAGCTCGTCGTGCACCAGCTTGACGACCTGCTGGCCCGGACTCACCGACTTCAGGTGGATCACGCCGACCGCGCGCGCGCGCACCCGCTCGACGAAATCCCTGGCGACATCGAGACTCACGTCGGCTTCGAGGAGCGACCGGCGGATTTCCCGCAGCGCCTCCGCGACGTCCTCCTCCGACAGCACGCCGCGGCCGACCAAGCGCTTGAGCACACCCGAGAGACGCTCGGTCAGGGCCGTAAACATAAGCCACGCAAGTTAGTTAGGGAGATCCCGGAAACCAAGTGCGGCGCCGAGAGTGGGGGCTAGGACGCGAGGACGCGGGGGCCGCACGGCCTGGACATCGTCACGCGTGGCCGGCCATGAGATCCGAAAGGTTGGTCCGGGTCGAGCGCCCCCGCGTCCAACGCGTCCGGCGCCCCCACTCCCGGCGTCCGCACCATGTTACCGGACGACGTGCACCTCCGGCAGGGCTTTCCACCCGCCCCAGGCCTCCGGCGCGTCCACCAGCCGCGCCCCCGGAAGCCCGTCCACGGTCACGGCTTCGACAGTGGACCGGCGCCCGCGGCGCACCCCCTGACGCCCGGCCCAGGCACGGATCAGACCGCGCACGAACCGATCCCGCGCGCCCGGCGTGTCCCACACCGTATACCACACGAGGGCGTCGGCCCCGTTGGTCGGGCCGTATACCTGGTAGCGGTCGCCGCCCCACCCGAGCGCATAGACGCTGCCCTTGTCGTCGTTGGCGTCGCCCATGAGCTGCGCGAACAACAGCCCGATCTCGAACTCGCCGAGATCATCCTCGTAGCGCACCACATCCGGGGCCTGCGTCGCGAAGGCGAGCGTGACGGGATTGTCGCCGGCGGCGTAGCGATCGGTGTGGAGAATCTGCTCGGTGGAGAGAGGCATGTCGGCGCCATAGGGCTCGTGGCCATGGTGGGTCCGAACGTACCAGCCGATGAAGTCGGCGCCGCTCAGGTAGGGAAAGATCACCCGCTCCTTGAGCCACAACGGCGCTCCCGTGAACTCCGGCATCTCCGCCTGCTGCTGCGCCATCACCGCGCGCTGCTTCCAGAACCAGTGGTCGGGGAGTGTCTCGGGGTGCTGCTCCGGCATGAGAATCGGGATCTGGTAGAACGTCGCCTGGCCTTCGAGCACCGCTGCCGCCGCCATGGCGCGGTCGTTGTGGCGCCGCTGGTTGATGAGGGAGTCGAGCGGTGTGTACTGGTCCTGGAGGGCGTGCACCAGCTCGTGCGACGCGACGACGCGTACGCGCGCCCGGTCGGTCTGATCGCTCGCGATGAAGAGCGCGCCCGAATCCGGGTCGTAGTACCCGGCGATTTGCTCGGTGAGGAGGGCGATCATCGTCGCCCGGAGATTGAGCGAATCGGGGATGAGCCCGAACAGCTTGTACGCAGCTTCAGCGCCCGCGAGCTCGGCCGGTGGCAGATCCTGGTCGAACTTGTGTGTGACGTAGTCGCGCACCTGGGCCCGCGTGCGCAGCCGCACGGCGACCTGGTGTTTGAACTGCAGACCGGTGATGCGCTCGGCCTGGGTCTCGAGCTGATGCACGAGGTCGAGCAGCGCGGCTTCGGATTGCACCGCTCTCGCCCGATCGCGACACGCCCACCCGCCCCCGCCGATACACAACACTACGACGAACGTCAGCCGGCCCATTCGATCCCTTTGCCGACCGCGGTGCTCACGACCCGCGCGACATCATGCCCCGTGACGACGACGCCGTGACTCTCGAGCTCGGCGCGCAGCAGTCGGTCCAGCTCCTCGCGGCGGTCGGAGAGCGACCCGGCAGGACGGGGAGCGCCGGCGGGCGGTGCGTGCTCCGCCGCCGGTTTTTCCGCCTTTTCCTGATGCTCCCCGCCCAACAGCTTCTGAATCTCGTCGCCGATCCGATCCAGCATCGTGCCGAGATCGGCCAGGGGCTCCTGCGACGCTTCGCGCACCAACCCGCGCCGGATCATCGCGTCCACCTTGCGACGCTCGCGGATCAGGCGCTCGAGCTCTGGGCCGACCCGCACCGTCGCCTGGGCGTGGGCGCACGCCTCGTCGAGCACGTCGATCGCCTTGTCGGGCCGGGCGCGCTCGGGGACGAAACGGTCCGTGAGCACGATGGCGGCCTTGAGCGCGTCGTCGGTGATCGCGACGGCGTGATGGCGCTCGAGGCGCGGCCGCCGCGCCACCAGCACCTCCCACGTCTGGATCGCGTCGAGCTCCGTCACCTGCACCGGCTGGAAGCGGCGCTCCAGGGCCGGATCGTTGCGGATCCACTTGTCGTACTCTTCGCCCGTCGTCGCGCCGACGACGCGGATGTCGCCCCGCACCAGCGCCGGCTTCAGCATGTTGGCGGCGTCCATCGCGGCCCCGACCGCGGTCCCCTGGCCGATGAGGTTGTGCAGCTCGTCCACGAAGAGGATGAGGTCGGGGTCGGCGGCGAGCGTCTCCACGAGCCGGCGGATGCGCTCCTCGTACTGGCCGCGGAACGCGGTACCGGCGAGCAGCGCCACATGGTCGAGCGCCAGCACCCGCGCGTCCTTCAGCGCCGGCGGCACTTCGCCCGCGGCGATGCGCTGTGCCAGTCCCTCGACGATCGCCGTCTTGCCGACGCCCGCCTTGCCGACCAGCGCCGGGTTGTTCTTGCTCTGGCGCAGCAGGATGTCCATCACGCGGGACACTTCCGCTTCGCGGCAGCGCACCGGCTCGAGATCCCCGCGCCGCGCCTGGGCGGTGAGGTCGATCCCCACGCGCTCGAGCACGTCGCCGGTTTCGAACAAACCCGCCAACGGATCGCTCATGTCACCCGCCGCTGATGAATCGCCGGTACCATTCGATGATGGCGTCGCCCCACACGAACGTCACAGCCGCACCCACCGCGAGGAATACCCCGAACGGGACCAGGCGCTTCTTGCGTAACGACAACGGGACAAAGATGACCGTACCGAGGAGCGCCCCGGCGAAGATGGTCAGCAAGACCCCCTTCCAGCCGACGAAGCTCCCGACCATCGCCATCATCTTGATGTCGCCGCCTCCCATCGCCTCCTCGCCGAACATCCAGCGGCCCGCCGCCCCGACGGCGAACAACAGCGCGAAGCCCGTGGCCGCGCCGATCACCGCCTGGAGAAAACCCTGCCACCCGCCCACGAGCGAGACCGCCAATCCGACGATCAGGCCCACCCAGTTGTATTCGTCGGGAATCAGGTAGTGTCGCGCATCGGTGATGCCGATCCCCAAGAGGATCGTCCCCAGAATCCCCCCCGCGAGGGTGTGCACGCTGACACCCCACAGCAGCCAGGCGCCCACCCAGATCACGCCCACCAGCGCCTCGATCAGCGGATACTGCAGCGAAATCGGCTCTCTACAGTTACGGCACTTGCCGCGCAGCACCAGCCACGACACCACCGGGATGTTGTCGTACCAGGCGATGCGCTTGCCGCAGCGCGGACAGGTGGACGGCGGCGTGACGAGGGATTGATCGTGCGGTAAGCGGAGAATGCAGACGTTCAGGAAGCTCCCGAGACACAGCCCGATGAGCCCGGCGGCGATGCCGTAGATGACGTCAGTGCCCACGCGTGACCTCGTACAGGAGAATCCCGGCGGCGACAGCGACGTTGAGCGACTCGGCGCCCTGGGCGAGCGGAATCGCCACCCGGCGCGCCGCGACGGCGTTCAAATGCGGCCGGATCCCGGCCCCTTCGTTTCCCACGATCACCGCGATCACGCCACCCGTCCGTTTCCCTCCGCCGTTCAGTGCCGCCACCGCCCGCTCGAGCGGCTCGCCGTCGGCGGCCGCGGCCCATAAGGTCACGTCGTGGCGGCGCGACCAGGCGATGAACCCCGCGTCGTCGAACACGAGGATCGGGTGGCGAAACGTCGCTCCCATCGCCGAGCGCAGTGTCTTCGGTCCCCACGGATCCGCGGTGCCGCGCAGCGCGATGGTGGCGCGCGCCCCGAGCGCGTGCGCCGTACGCACCAGGGTGCCGACGTTGCCCGGATCCTGTACGCCGTCGACCACCAGCACCACGGCGGCGGCGTCGATGCGCACGTCCTCGGGCGTCCAGCGTCGCGGCTCGATCACCGCGATGATGCCCTGCGGCGCGTCGGTGTCGGTGAGCGTCGCGAACACGCGCGGCGTCACTTCCTGCACCGCCACCGCGTGACTCTCGAGCGACGCCCGGAGTGCGCTGCCGCGCGTCGTCCGGCGCAGCTCGGACGACACCACGGCGCCGACGATGCGCGTCCCCGCGGCTTGCGCCTCTTCGACCAGGCGCACGCCTTCGAGCAGGGCGAGGCCGCGGCGGCCACGGGCTTTCCGCCGTTTGAGATCGCGGATCGTGGACGCCAGATTAATGGCGATGCGGACCCCTCCGAGTGGACCTACTAACTTCGCGCACCGGACCCGCATCTCCAAGCGGCAATCACCCCTCGGCACCCCCGGCCGGCCGTGCGGATCGCCCTGACGATCGCCGGCTCGGATTCGGGCGGCGGGGCCGGGATTCAGGCGGACCTCAAGACCTTTCATCAGTTTGGGGTGTTCGGCACCAGCGTGATCTGTGCCGTGACCGCTCAGAATACGCAGGCGGTGACGGCGTGGGAGCCGGTTCCGGCCAGTCTCGTGACCGCCCAGCTCGACGCCGTCGCCCAGGACCTCGCCCCGCACGCCGTCAAGGTCGGCATGCTGGGAACGGCGGAGGTGATCGAAACCGTCGCCGACGGCATCGCGCACTGGCGGCTCCCCAACGTCGTGCTCGATCCCGTCATGGTCGCGACATCGGGCGACCCGCTCCTGCAACCCGATGCGGCGAAGCTGCTCGTCCGCCGGCTCGTCCCCCTCGCCACCCTCGTCACACCGAATCTCGACGAAGCCCGCATCCTGATCGAGCAGGAGGTGCGCACCCCCGAGGACATGGAGCGCGCCGGCCGCGCGCTCCTGCATCAGGGCGCTCAGGTCGTGCTGCTCAAGGGCGGCCACCTCACCGACGACCAGCTGGTCGACGTGCTGGTGAGCGCCCGCGGCGTGCATCGCTTCACACACCCACGCATCGAAACGACCTCGACCCACGGGACCGGGTGTACCCTCTCGGCAGCCGTCGCCGCGGGGCTGGCCCAGGGGCGGCCGCTCGCGTCCGCCGTAGAAGATGCCATAGACTTCGTGCAGCGCGCGCTGGCCGCCGCGCCCGGACTCGGCGCCGGGCACGGGCCGCTCAATCACTTCGTGCCCGCGCCGCCCCGACCGCCGACCGAAGGATTGTGAGCAAAGGAGGCACACCCGTGTCCGCAGGGTTCTTCAACCAGGTCAACCGGCAGTTCGATCGGGCCGCCGCGTTCACGAAGCACGACCCGACGCTGCTCAGCCAGATCAAGGCCTGCAACAGCGTCTACTACGTCAGCTTCCCGGTGCGGCGCGACAACGGCACGATCGAGGTGATGCACGCGTGGCGCGCCGAGCACAGCCAGCACAAGCTCCCCACCAAAGGCGGCATCCGGTACAGCCCCGACATCTCGGACGATGAAGTGATGGCGCTCGCCGCGTTGATGACGTACAAGTGCGCCATCGTCGACGTGCCCTTCGGCGGCGCCAAGGGCGGCGTGAAGATCGACCGTCGCCTCTATTCGACCGGCGAGCTGGAGCGCATCACGCGGCGGTTCACCTTCGAGCTGGTGCGCAAGAAGTTCATCGGCCCGGGCGTCGACGTACCCGCCCCCGATTTCGGCACGGGACCGCAGGAGATGGCATGGATCGCCGACACCTACGTCTCGCTCGCGGGAGGGGAGCTCGATGCCCTCGCGTGCGTGACCGCGAAACCGCTGGCGCAGGGAGGCATTCGCGGCCGCACCGAAGCGACCGGGCGCGGCGTCTACTACGGGATCCGTGAGGCGTGCGACACCGCGGATCTCATGAAGCGGCTGGGCTTCAAGAAGGGACTCGCCGGTAAGCGCGTGGTGGTCCAGGGACTCGGCAACGTCGGGTATCACGCGGCCAAGTTCCTGCAGGAGGCCGGCGCGATTCTCGTCGGGCTGGCCGAATATGAAGGCGCCATCGCACGGGAGGCGGGGCTCGACATCGAACAGGTGATGGCGCATCGCAAAGAGAAGAAGTCGATCCTGGGATTTCCCGGCGCCACCGATCTGAAGCAGTCCGCCGATGCCCTGGAGCTCGAGTGCGACATCCTCGTTCCCGCCGCGCTGGAGCGCGTCATCACCGCCGACAACGCCGCGCGCGTCAGGGCGAAGATCATCGCCGAAGCCGCCAACGGACCGACGACCGTCGAGGCGGAGGACGTGCTGCTGCAGCGCGACGCGCTGATCCTCCCCGATCTGTGGCTCAATTCGGGCGGCGTGGTCGTGTCGTACTTCGAGTGGCTCAAGAACCTGTCGCACGTACGGTTCGGACGGATGCAGAAGCGGTATGAAGAGGGAGCGGCGCGGCGCATCCTGCAGGCGGTGTCGCAATCGACCGGCAAGGACTTTACCGAGCAGCAGATCGGATTCTTCACGGAAGGACCGGACGAGGAGGACCTGGTGAACTCGGGCCTCGAGGAAGCGACGGTGTCCTCCTATCAGCAAATCCGCGAGATCCAGCTGCGCCACGGCGCCGACAAGGTGAGCCTCCGCACGGCGGCCTTCATCAGCGCGATCGACAAGGTCTCACGTACCTACGAAGAGATGGGCATTTTTCCATGAGACAGCTGCTCGTCGTCCGGCATGCGATCGCCGAGGACGCGGCCGAGTGGGCACGCGCGCATCCCGATGACGCGGGACGGCCGTTGACGTCAGAGGGCAAGAAGAAGATGAAACGCGTCGCCGATGCGTTGTGTGCTCTCGTTCCCGACATCCAGCAGCTCGCGACGAGTCCGCTCACCCGGGCCGTGCAGACGGCGGAGATTCTCGCGGCGGCCTACGACGGCCTCGACCCCGTTGTCGTCCCGGTGCTCGCTCCCGCCCAGTCCCCCGTCGACGTGACGCGCTGGCTCGCCGGGGAGCGGCGCCACGAGACCGTGGCGATCGTGGGGCACGAGCCAGGTCTCAGCCGCGTGGTCAGCTGGCTCCTGGCCGGGAGCGAGCGTTCCTTCGTCGAGATCAAGAAGGGAGCGGCGGTGCTGCTGGCGTTTCCCGATGCCGTCGACGCGGCCGCCGCGACACTCCAATGGGCGTTGACGCCGTCGCAGCTGCGGGGACTGGAGTGACGAACCTGCCCGCTGATGTGTTGACCCGTCCGGCGGCGCAGAGCGTGCGCCTCATCGCGCTGGGCTATCTCGACGACGCCACGCGCGCCTTCGAGCGCACCGGCGACTCCGCCGACGCCATGGCGCTGCACGACTTTCGCGTCGCGCTGCGCCGGCTGCGGACGACGTTGCGCGCCTACCGGCCGCTGCTCGAGGACAGCGGTAAACCGCACAAGCGCCTTGGCGAGATCGCCGAGGCGACCAACCGGGTGCGTGATGCGGAAGTCGCGCTCGAATGGCTGCGCCCCCTCGCCCCCGGCCTGACGCCGGGGCAGCGGGTCGGCCTGCAGTGGCTGATCGAGCGGATCGACGAGCGGCGCGCCAGGGACCTGCAGCGCTGCCTCGCCGATATCCGCCGTTCCTTCCTCGCCGCGACGCGGAAGCTGCAGAAGGGGCTCGTCGCCTATCGCCAGACCGTCCAGACCGAGCCGTCGATCACCGACGCCTCGTTCGCGGGCGTCCTGCGCATCGCAGCGGTCGAGCAGGCCCGCGAGCTCGACCAGCGGCTCGGCGAGATCCGCCACACCGAGGACGAGGCCGCCCATCGCGCCCGGATCGCGGCGAAGCGGCTGCGGTACGTGGTGGAGCCGGTGCGGGGCGCGCTCCCCGGCGCCGACGAGCTGATCCGCCGGCTCAAGGCGATCCAGAATCTGCTGGGTGAACTGCACGATCTTCAGGCACTCGAATCAGTCGTGCGTACGGCGGTCGGGACGGCGGCCGCGGAGCGGGCCGAGCAACTGCTCGTGGCCAAGCTCACGGAGCCCGCGCCGGCGGGACGTCCACCGAGCCGACGCGGCCGGCGGGCGGGTCTCGTGGCGATCGCGCAGCGGATCCGACTGCGGGAAGCGGAATTGTTCGCGACGCTGCAGCAGGAGTGGCTCGGAGACAAACCGACCTGGGCCGGAAACGTCGCCGCCCTGATGCCGGCGGTGGCGGTGGTGACGGAAGTGGTTCCCGTACCTGTGCCTGCCCCCGCCGTGCGGCGCTGGGGCAGGCGGCGTCCCGCCTAGATCAGTCGGGGGCCGGTTTCTTGCGGGAGGGCGACCGCGATCCCGGTCGCTTGGGCCGCCGTGTCGCACGGGTCTGACCGCCGTTCCCGCCGTTGCGCCCTGCCAGCCGGACGATCGGAACGAACAGTCGGTGCGACGTCTCGCCGATTTCGCGCGCGGACTCACGCGCCTGTCCCTGCAGCACCACCTGCGCGCGCACCGCCGGCTCTTCGGCGCCGCGGCTGACCCGCTGGTAACTCCCGTCGGGGCGCTGCACCCGCGCCTTGACGTTGTCGGTGAGCAGTACCGGCAGAATCGTTTCCACGATTCTCGCCTTCAGCCGTGGATCCTCGATCGGGAACATCACCTCGATGCGGCGGAAGAAGTTGCGCGGCATCCAGTCGGCACTGGCGAGGAAGATCGCCGGATCGCCGCCGTTCTCGAAGTAGAAAATGCGGCTGTGCTCGAGGAAGCGGTCGACGATGCTCGTCACGCGAATCGTCTCCGAGGCGCCGGGAAGTCCCGCACGCAGACAGCAGATGCCGCGGATCAGCAGCTCGATCTTCACGCCCGCCTGCGACGCGCGATACAGCGCATCGATCACCGCGGGCTCGACCAGGGCGTTCATTTTCACGACGATGCGGCCCGTGCCGCCCGCTTCGGCGTGTTTGCGCTCGCGGTCGATCAACGCGATCACCTGGTCGCGGAGATCGACCGGCGCGACGCACAGCTTGCGCCAGTTGCGCCGCTGCGAGTAGCCGGTGAGCAGGTTGAACATCGCGCTCACGTCTTCGCCAAACTCCGCGTTCGCCGTGAACAGGGCCAGGTCGGTGTAGATGCGGGCGGTGGTCGGGTTGTAATTCCCGGTGGAGAGGTGGACGTAGCGCCGGATGCCGTCGGGCTCGCGCCGCACCACGAGCGCCGCCTTGCAGTGCGTCTTGAGCCCCACCACGCCGTACACGACGTGCACGCCCGCCTGCTCCAGCTCGCGCGCCCATACGATGTTGTTCTCTTCGTCGAAGCGCGCCTTCAGCTCGACCAGGGCCGTCACCTGCTTGCCGTTCTGCGCGGCGCGGGCGAGCGCCGAAATGATGGGGCTGCCGCCCGAGGTGCGGTACAACGTCTGCTTGATGGCGAGCACCTGCGGGTCGTCGGCGGCGCGCTCGATGAAGTCGACGACGGGCCCGAACGACTCGTAGGGATGGTGCAGCAGGATGTCTTGCTTGCGGATCTGGTCGAAGACGTTGTTGCCGCTCGCGAGCGCCGGCGGCACCCGCGGCAGCAGCGGCTCGTCGCGCAGGGTGCGGAACCCCTCGAGCTTCTGCAGCGCCATCAGGGCGCTCACGTCGACCGGCCCTGCCACGCGGAACACTTCGCGCTCGCCGAGACCGAGCGCGCCGGTGAGCATCTGGGCGAAGCGCTCGTCGCCACTGACCTGAATCTCGAGCCGCACCGCTTCGCCGCGCATGCGCTGGCGCAGCGTGTCCTCGATCGTCTGCAGCAGATCCTCGGCTTCGTCTTCGTCGATCGTGAGATCGCCGTTGCGCGTGACGCGGAAGAAGGTGTGCGCGATGACGTTGAAGCCGCCGAACAGGTCGCCCAGGTGCGCCGCCACGACTTCCTCGAGCAGCACGAACCGCACGCGCTCTTCGGACCGCGGCAGCAGCACGACGCGGTCGAGCACCGCCGGCACCTGCACCACGGCGAACAGCTGCTGGCCCGACCCGGCGCTCTCGACCAGCAGCGCCACGTTGAGGCTCTTGGTGTGCACGAACGGGAAGGGATGGCCGGGATCGATCGCCAGCGGCGTGAGCACCGGGGCGATCTCGGTCCGGAACAGCGACTCGATGTGCTGCCGCTCGCTCTCCGTGAGCCGCTCGTAGCGCACCCATTCGACGCCGTTCGCCGCGAGCGCCGGCATCACGTCGTCGTTGAGCAGCCGGTCCTGCTCCGCCAGGAGCTCGCGCACCCGCTTGTCGATGGCGGTCAGCTGCTGCGCCGGATCCATACCGTCGGCGGCGTAATCCTGCGGCTCGATCCCGGCGTAGAGCTGCTGCTGCAACCCGGCGACCCGAACCTCGTAGAACTCGTCCAGGTTGGAGCTAAAGATGGCGAGGAACTTGAGCCGCTCGAGCAACGGGTTCGTCGTGTCCCCCGCTTCCTCGAGTACGCGCGCGTTGAACTCGAGCCACGACAGCTCACGGTTCAGATAGTGGTCCGGTGGAAACGCCGGCGTGTAGGCCTGTGCCATCAGCTCACCCCGCGGCCAGCTGCAGCCGCGGCGTCCGGCGCCCGCGCGCCGGCTTCGCCCGCCGGCGCGGCGCGACCCCACCGCGTGCCCATACGAACGACGGGACGCCGTCGAACACCCTGGCGAACACCCCCGCCTTGCGGTCGGCGTCCCAGCGCTCGACCTGCGGGTCGGCAGCGGCGGCAAGGACGAGCCGCACGGCGCCGCGCCCCGCTTCGACGCCCACGGCGCTGATGCGCTGCGTGTGGGTCCGGTCGAGTCCGTCGGCGACGCGCAGGATCGCGGCGAGGCTGCGCACCTGACGACGGTCGGCACGCTCGAGGCGGCGGAAGTTGGGGTGCCGCTTCCGCGGCGCGGCCTTGCGGTGATAGCGCGCGACGTTGGCGATCAACTCGACTTCGCGTGCCGTCCACCCCTGGAGCTCGGCGTTCTGGATCAGGTGGTAGGCGTGCTTGTGATGTTTGGCGTGATTGATCAGATAGCCGACGTCGTGCAGCAGCGCGGCGGCCGTGAGGATGTCGCGGCCCTCGAGCGGCAATCCGAAGGGACCGCGCAGGCCGTCGAAGATCTGTCCCGCGAGCAACGCGACGTGCTCGCAGTGCTTTTCGCCGGAATGACACTTGCGCGCGAAGGCCCGCACCGATTCGAAGCGGTCGACGCTGTGCACCTGGTCGCCACCCGTGGTCGCCTGACGCTCCGTGATCATCGAGAGCAACAAACCGGTGCGCAAACCCCCGGGATTCACGACGATCTGCTGGGCGCCGAGGCGCCGGCCGAGCCGCGCGACCACGGCCGTTCCGGCCACGATGATGTCGGCACGCTCCGGATTGAGCCCGGGCATCGCGCGGCGCAGCGCGAGCGGCGTCGCCCGCAGCCGGTGCATCTGATGCACCACTTCGGCGATGGTGTACCCCTGCAGGTGCTTCTCCGACCCCTCGCGCTCGGACCGGATCAACCCCGCGAGGTTCGTGAACGTGCCGCCCGAACCGATGATCACTTCGGGATAGAACGGCGGGTCGCCGATGCGCTCGTCCAGCACACGGTCGATCGCGCGCCGCAGCCGCTTCCAGCGGCGCCGCTTGAGCGGTTCGGCGCCGCCGTACGTCTCGGTCAGCCGCACGGCGCCGAGCGGCAGCGTGTAAACCTGATCGACGACGGAGCCCGCGGCGAGCACGACCTCGACCGAGCCGCCGCCGATGTCCACGACCGCCACCGAGCGGCCGGCGAGATCGAAGGCGCGCGCGGCGGACAGCAAGGCGAGCTGCGCCTCCTCTTCGGGGGCAATCACCTCGATGGCGAGCCCCGAGCGGCGGCGCACTTCGCGGATGAAGGCACGGCCATTCGACGCTTCGCGCACCGCGCTCGTCGCGACCGCGCGCAGCTCCGTGACCTGAAAGCCGTCGGCGATCGCTTTCATCTTCGCGAGCGCGGCGTAGGAGCGCTCCATTGGAACGGTGGCCAGGCGCCCGCGCTCGAACAGATCGTGTCCCAGGCGCGTCATCTCGCGCTCTTCATCCAGCACCCGGTACGAGCCACCGGGCTCCACTTCGGCAACGACGAAACGGATCGAGTTCGTGCCGATGTCGATGGCGGCAAGGCGGGTGACGGGAGCGGGCGGGGACACGACCGGGATGTCTGTCATCGGATCACAAAGATAGCCGCGGCGGCAACTTCCGAGCTTCTCCGTGACAACACTGTTACAGCCTGGCGACGACTCCCTTCACGATCGACCCCAGCGCATCGCCGACCTGGCGTCCCACCTCCAGCACCTCTGCGTGGGACAGGGCGGTCGGCGAGATCCCGGCCGCCAGATTGGTGATGGTGGAGAATCCCAGGCACTTGATCCCGCGCGCCCGCGCGACGATCACCTCGGGGACGGTGGACATCCCCACCGCATCCACACCGAAGCGTTGCAGCATGCGGATTTCCGCCGGCGTCTCGTACGACGGTCCGAGCAGGCCGACGTAGACGCCTTCATCGAGCGCAATGCGTCGCTCGCGCGCCACATCCCGCGCCAGCTGCCGCAGCTCGCGGTCGTACGGATCGCTCATGTCGGGGAAGCGCTCCTCCCCCTTGAGCGCCGGCCCGATGAGCGGATTGCGAAACATGAGATTCACGTGATCGGCGATCAGCATCAGCGTGCCCGGGCGGAACGTCGAGCGGATCCCACCCGCGGCGTTCGTCACCACGAGGGTGCGGATGCCGAGCCGCGCGAACACCCGCACCGGCAGCGCGGTGGTCTCCACCGGATGCCCCTCGTACAGGTGGAACCGGCCGCTCTGCATCAGCACCGGCACGCCCTCGAGCGTACCGGCGACGAGCTCGCCCTTGTGCCCGGCGACGCCCGGCGCGGGGAAGCCGGGGATCTCGGCGTACGGGATCCGCGCGGGCTGCGACACGGCGTCGGCCAGCTGCCCGAGCCCGGAGCCGAGCACGATCGCAACCCGTGGCGCGCCGCCCCCGAGACGCGCGCGCACCGCCGCCGTCGCCGCCTCGATCGCGGCCACCCGGGTGTCGGGGCCCGCGCTCACGCCAGCTGCTCCAGCTCGCTCTGCACCCGTGCGACGAGAGCGACGCGCTCGAAGTCCGGCAGGAAGGCGCTTTCGCAGGTGTTGAGAATCACGCGGATCAGCTCCTCCTTGGACAGTCCCAGTACGGCATGGGCGCTGAAATACTCGTCGGTCAGGGTGATGCCGTCCACCAACCGGCCGTCGGTGTTCAACGTGACGATCACGCCCTGCTCGAGGTAGCGGCGGAACGGATGCTCGGCGATCGCCCCGACGGTGTGGGTATGAACGTTGCTCGTGAGACACATCTCGAGTGGAATCTTGCGCGACACGATCTCCTCGAGCAGTGCGGGATCCTCGCCCAGCCGGGTACCGTGCCCGATGCGCTGGGCGCCGCAGGTATGCAGTGCGTCGGCAATCGAGCCGGCTCCGTCGCCTTCACCCGCGTGGCAGGTGCACGCCATCCCGTGCCGCGCGGCGTACTCGAAGGCGGCGCGGTGTTCGTGCGCCGGGTGGCCGCGCTCCGGACCGGCCAGGTCGAAGGCGACGACGCCCTCGTGCCGGTAGTCGGCGGCGGCGCGCGCCAGCTCGAGCGAGCTCTCGGGGGGCAGCGTCCGGATGCCGCACACGATCAGCCCGAAGCGGGCACCGGTCTCCGCGGCGGCGCGCTTGAGCCCCGCGAGCGGCGCTTCGATCGCCTGCGCCAACGTCAACGCCGGCCGGTGCAACAGCGGGGAGTAGCGGACCTCGACGTAGCGCACGTTCTCGGCCGCGGCATCGACGAGGAATTCGTACGCGATACGCTCGAGCGCGTGCGGCGTCTGCATCACCGACAGCGTGATCGCGTACTTCTCGAGATACTCCTCGAGACTCTGCGCGCCGGCGACGTACAACACCTTGGCGAGCTCGGCGGGGGTGTCGGCGGGGAGCCATACGTTCTGCGCGCGCGCCAACTCGATCATCGTCTGCGGGCGGAGGCAGCCGTCGAGATGCACGTGCAGCTCGGCCTTGGGCCAGGCGCGCAGCGTCTGCTTCGACAGACGCCCCGCCGCCGGACCCCGCCGCGCCGTGACGACCACGCGGAACACCGCGCCCGCCTCGCGCACCGGATCGCCCGCGTCGATCGGCCGCCCGACGGCGTCGGTGACGTAGGCCGCATCACCCGACACGAGCTCCGCCAGGGCACCGTCGAAGGCCGCGACGGCGTCGCGCACCGTGGCACCGCGCGCCACGTCCACCGGCCGCTCGTTGACGAACACCCGCAGCGCCTCCGCCATCAGCGGCTCCCCGCGTGGAAGCGATCCCCGGCGGGCGGTGTCACCGGCTGGGGAATCACGCGCAGGTAGGCGATCAGCGCGTCGAGGTCCACCATCCCGGCGTCCGCCCGTTGCAGCGGCCTCAGCATCGTGAATCCGTCCCCTCCGTCTGCGACGAAGTCCGGTACCGCGATCGTATACAGGCGATGCCCATCGAGTCCCCTGCCATTCGCCAGGCGGATGCGGGTGATGCGGCGGCCGACCGGGCGCGTCGCGTCGTACCACACCTCGAGTCCCGAGACGTGGACCTGCGGCGTGCCGCCGGCGAGGGCGTGCTCCAGCGCGGCGCGCAGCGTCGCCGCCGGGAGGGTGAGCCGCACGAGCCGGTTCTGGAACGGCAGCACCTCGAACAGCGCTCCATAGCTCGTCGGGCCGGCCGCGAGGTCGGCACGGATGCCGCCGTCGTTGATCAAGCCGACGTCGGCCTTGCCGATGTTGCGATAGGCGTCGGCCACGAGTCGGCCCAGCGGGTATTCGTGTCCGAGGCGGCGCAGCGGCGCGCGCAACGTCGTCACCTCGCGGCCGGTGACGCTGTCGAGTGCGAGCTGCTGGTGCGCGATCGCCGCGGCAAGCTCCGGGTCCGGCCTCACGGAGTCGGCCCACGGTGTCTCGAGCCGGGCGCGCACCGTGCGGCCGGCGGTGCCGGCCCGGCGGATGAAGTCGACCACAGCCACGGCCCGGCCCGAGCTCGCCGCCTCGACGATCGGGATCCCGTGGATCACGGTGTCAACGCGCTGATGGGTGTGGCCCGCCACGATGAGGTCGACCGCGCCGGAATCGAGCGCGCCGGCGAGCGCGAAGATCTCGCCCGTGCACCCCGCGGAGTCGCACGCTTCGCCGGCGTGGGCGAGGACGATGACGAAGTCGGCGGCGGCGCGGGCGGCCGGGAGAAAACGACGCACCGCCGCGGCCAGATCGCCGAACGCCAGACCCGTCACGTTTTGCGGCCGCGTCGTCTGGGGCGTCGTCTGCGTCGTGAGGCCGATGATCGCGACGCGCGCACCGGCGCGGCTCACGGACACCCACGGCTGGACGAAATCGGGGAAACGTCCCAGGGAATCCGTCACGTTCGCCGACACGAAGGGATAGCGCGCCTCGTGCTCGCGGGCGCGCAGCGTGTCCACCGTCCAGTCGAATTCATGGTTGCCGACGGCGGCGGCGTCGAGCGAAAACGCATTGAAGGCGGCGATCACGGGCTTCCCGAACGCGAAGCTCGACAGCGGCGTCCCCTGCATCTCGTCGCCGCCGTCCAGGCGCACGGTGGCACACCCGCATTCCCGCGCCAGGCTGTCGAGCCACGGCTTGAGCGCCGCGGCCCCGCCCACGGGACGTCCCGCCGACCACGGCCAGACGTGCGACTCCAGCGCGCCGTGGAAATCCGTGATCGCGAGGACGCGGAGCAACGTGCTGTCGGTCTGGGGCAGCGGCGGCGGGGGCGGCGCGAACGCGGCACGCGCGAGTGAATCTCCCGGCGGCACGATCGACCACGTGGGCGCCATGGCGATCCCCTGCACCGTCCCCGCCGCCTGGATGTCCGCCGCGATGAGATCGGCGATGTTCTCGCCACGGTCGTACACGACGCGCGCCCCGCGCAGCATGTCGTAGCCGCCGCCGCCCGCGGCCCGGTAGCTCGAAGTGGCGAGGGTGAAGCTGTCCCCCGGCGCCACCGCGCGCCCGCCGACGGCCAGCTCGAGGATGCGGTTCCCCACCGGCCGGGAGAGATCGATCCGGTAGGTCGCGCCCCGCACCGCGTCGAAGTTGTAGCCCGGCACTGCCGGATCGATGATCGACCCCGCCGTCGGGATCGTCCGGTAGTAGGCGCTCGCGTGCTCGAGGAAGTCCTTGAGCTGCGCGCCGGAAATCCGCACGGCGACGAGCGTATTCGTGTACGGGTAAATCCCCGCCACGTCGCGGCGGTGCACGGCGCCGTCCGGCAGTCCGGCGCTCACGTCGAAGTCGGGGGTCGCCGAGAGCTGCGCGGACGCGTGGCGGCGCTGCACGTCGTTGAGGAAATCGATGAGCGGCGTGCTCTGCACCCGGCCGTAGCGCGCGTCGTATCCCGGACCGGCCGTGCCGAGCGCTGCGTCCCCCCACGCCCGCACCCGCTGCTGGGCATCGGCGAACCGCTGCACGAAGCCCGGCTGCTCCGGGACATTCGCGAGCGGGATCAGGTCGCCGCGAACCTCGGTCAGGCGCCAGCGTCGCGCACTCGAGTCGCGCACCAGCGAGAGGTGCACGACCGCGAGGCTCAGCGCCCAGTTCTTCGGCTGCACAAAGTGCACGCCGCCCAGCACCGTATCCCGTATTTCGCGATGCGTGTGGCCCACCACGACGAGGTCCGGCTTGTCGGGCAGCGCTGCCAGCGCCGCTGCGTCGTTCTCGGGGCCGATGCCGGTCGTGTCGTAGGACGATCGCGTGCCCAGTCCGCTGTGGATGAGGACCACCTTGACGTCCACGCCGGCGCGTTCGAGCGCCGCCAGCGCTCCCGGCGCGGCGTCTGCGATGCGCCGCACCCGCATGCCGCCCAACTGGCGGCGATCCCATACCATCACTCCCGGCGTCGTGAAGCCGGTGAAGCCGACCCGTACCCCGCCGCGCTGCACGACGAGAGTCTGCGGAAAAACGAGCGAGTCACGCGGACCGGTGACGATGTTGGCGCTGACGTACCGGTAAGAGGCGTCGCTCGCGGCGCTGGAGAGGACGTCGGCGCCGAAATCGAAGTCGTGATTCCCCGGCGTCGCGACGTCGTACTGCAGCGACCCCACCGCGTCGACCAGGGGATCGGGGTGCCGCCGCTCGACGCGGCCGAAGTAGTCGGCGAAGAGATTGCCTTCGAGCAGGTCGCCGGCATCGACGACGATCACCTGGCCCGGGTATTGCCCGCGCAGCGACGCCAGGATCGACGCGGCGCGCGACAACCCGCCCGGGGCCTCGCGATCGCGCACGTAGTCCCATCCGCGGAGGCGGCCGTGCACATCCGTCGTCGCGACCAGCACGAGATGCGCAGTGTCGGGAGCCGCGGAGTGCTGAGGCTGCTGAACGGCGAGGGTGAGGGCGAGCAGGAGATGCATGATCCACGGAAAATTGCCAAGCCGAAGGCCTGTACGCTACCTTCTCGCCGTCATGGCAGCTGATCCGGCGCAACGCATCCTCGTCGTCGACGACGAGCCCGACATCGCCGGGCTCGTCGCCTACCACCTCGCCAAGGCGGGGTATCGCGTCACCACAGCGGCAGACGGCCCCGAGGCGCTGGCCCGCGCACGCGCGGAGCGCCCCGATCTCGTCGTGCTCGACCTGATGTTGCCCGGGCGCTCGGGACTCGACGTCTTGGACGACCTGCGCAAAGCCGAGGAAACGCGGCAGATGGGGGTCATTCTCCTGACCGCGCGGAAGGAAGAACAGGACCGGATCGCCGGCCTCTCGCTCGGCGCCGACGACTACCTCGCCAAGCCGTTCTCGCCGCAGGAGCTCGTGCTGCGCGTCGGCGCAGTGCTGCGCCGGCTCGCCGCGCCGCCGGTCGCCGCGGGCGGGATTCTGGCCGCGGCCGGCGTGCGGCTCGATCCGGGCGCACACCGCGTGACGGTCGAAGACCAGGAGATCGAGCTGACCGCCACGGAGTTCAAGCTGCTGCGCCTGTTGATGGAGCGCGTGGGACGCGTGCAGTCCCGGACCGACCTGCTGCAAACGGTGTGGCAGGCGCAGCCCGACATCCAAACGCGCACCGTCGACATGCACGTGCAGCGTCTGCGCACCAAGCTCGGTCCCGCGGGCGACTGCGTCGAGACGGTGCGCGGCGTGGGGTACCGCTTCCGAGTACCGCCGGCGCGCGACCGCGGGCGCTGAGTGCGTCTCGCCACCCGGTTCTTCCTGTCGTCCAGCCTGCTGGTCACGGCGACGGTGCTCGGACTCATCGTCGCCGCCGACCAGATCCTGCGCAAGGAATTGGAGCGCGAGACCGGCGCCGCGCTCGAGCGGGAAGCGCGGCTCGTGGAACGGCTCATCCCTCCCGACTCGACCGCCTGGCCGGCGATCGCCATCTCGCTCGGCCGGCTGGTCGGTCACCGGGTGACACTGATCGCTCCGAGCGGCCGCGTCCGCGGTGATACGGAGTTTCCCGCCGACGCGCTCCCCGGACTCGAGAATCACGCCACACGCCCCGAGGTGCTGCAGGCGCTCGCCACCGGGGTCGGACGCTCGACGCGCTACAGCGTGTCCACGGATCTGAACCGCATGTACGTCGCGATCCGCGGCGGCCCGCCGGGGCTCGCGATCGTGCGCGTGTCCGCGACGCTCGCCACCATCGACGCCCAGATCGAAGCGGTCGAGTGGGCGGTGCTCGTCGCCGGCGCGATCGCGATCGCCCTGGCGGCGCTGTTGGCATGGATCGGGAGCCGGCATTACGCGCGCCCGCTCGTTGGCCTCACTGCGGCGGCGCAGGCGATCGCGGAGGAGCGTACACCGACGTTCCCCGATTCCCGCATTCCCGAGATTGCGCAGCACACCCGCGCGCTGCGAGAGATGCACGGCCAGCTGTTGACCCGGTTCGGCGAACTGCGAGCGCAGCGCGAGGAGAGCGCGGCCCTCGTCGAAGCGATGGCCGACGGCGTCATCGCGACCGGCGCGCGCGGCACGATTCTCACCTGTAACGGCGCCGCGCGGCGCCTGCTGCGCCTCGACCCCGCCAAGCCGCCGCCGCCCCTCGCCGAGCTGTTCCACGAAAAGGAGGCGCGCACGCTGGTGGACGACGTGTTGCTGGGACGCGACATCGGCCAGCGGGAATTGCGCCTCACGGATCGCTCCGTGGTGGTCAGCGGCCGGCCGCTCCCCGGCGGCGGCATGCTGCTCGTGCTACGGGACATCTCCGAGCTGCGCCACCTCGAGACGGTGCGCCGCGACTTCGTCGCCAACGTGTCGCACGAGCTCAAGACCCCGCTCACCGCGATCACCGGCTACGCCGAGACGCTCGTCCATGAAGCGACGCCGGACTCGCAGACCGAGAAATTCACCGCGACGATTCTCGCCCACGCGCACCGCATGCAGCGGCTCGTCGAAGATCTGCTCGACCTGTCGCGCATCGAGTCGGGCGGCTGGCGGCCCAGCCCCGTGGCGCTCGACGTCGTGACCGCGGCGCGCGACGCCTGGGCGCCGTTCGCGGAGCGGGCGCGCGAATCGAATGTCGAGTTCAACGTGTCGGTGGCGAACGGCGTGGAGCGGCTCGTCGCCGATCCCGACGCGCTGCGACAGGTGTTGACCAACCTCTACGACAATGCGTTGCGCCACATGCCGCGCGGCGGGCGGGTGGCGGTGACGGTCGAGGCGGCGCCGGGAAACAGCGGCGCGGTCACGCTCGCGGTCGCCGACAACGGCAGCGGCATCCCCGCCGAGCACCTCCCCCGCATCTTCGAGCGGTTCTACCGCGTCGACCCCGGCCGCTCACGCGAGCAGGGGGGCACGGGACTCGGCCTCGCCATCGTGAAGCACCTCGTCGAAGCGCACGGCGGCAAGGTCGCGGCCGAAAGCGCGCTCAGCCGCGGCACCACGATCCGGCTCGTCTTTCCCTCGAAATCCGCCGTTACCGAGCCGTAACCCAACTGTCACAACAGCTTGACACCGCATGTCGATCATCTCGACATGCGGATTGCCCTCATGTCCGATACCTACATCCCCCAGGTGAACGGGGTGACAACCGTCGTACACCGCATCGCGCAGGCGCTGCGTGCGGCCGGGCACGGGGCGGCCGTGGTCGCACCGCGCTATCCCCGAGGCGCAGACGACAGCGGAGGTGGCGGCGAGCGCGACGATGAGCTGCGTGTGTTTTCGCTGCCGTTCCCGCCCTACCCCAGCCTCCGCTTGAGCTTTCCTCTCGATCGTCACGTCGCGCGCTTTCTCGACGGCTTCACCCCGGACCTCGTGCACGCCGCCACCGAAGGCCCGATCGGCGTGGCGGGACGCCGCTACGCACACGGTCGCGGCCTGCCGTTCGTGACGTCGTATCACACCGACTTCCCCCAGTACGCGCGGGACTACGGTCTCCCGTGGCTCACACCGCTGGTGTGGCGCTGGCTGGTGCGGTTCCACCGGCCCGCGCGGCTGATCCACACTCCGGGAGTGGTGGTGCGCGACGAGCTGGTGCGTCGTGGACTGCGCAACTCCGTGGTCTGGGGACGCGGTGTGGACACTGCGCACTTCCACCCTGGCAAGCGGGACTCCGGCTGGCGGCGCTGGCTCGGGGGCGGAGACGACACGGTGATCGTGCTGCACGTCGGGCGGCTGGCGGCGGAGAAGAACCTCCGCGTCCTGGGCCAGGCATACACGCAAGCGCATCGCTTTCTCGGACCTCGGGCCGCCTTCGTGATCGCGGGCGACGGCCCCAAAGCGGATTACCTGACCGCGCACGTCCCCTTTGTCCGCCAGCTCGGATTCCTCGACCGGGACTCGCTGGCCGCCCTGTACGCTTCGGCGGACCTCTGCGTCCTCCCCTCGCGCACCGAGACGTGCGGCCTCGTGGCGCTCGAGGCGATGGCCTCTGGGCTCCCGGTGATCGCCGCCAACGCAGGCGGGCTGCGCGAGAGCGTGCTCTCGGACGTGAACGGGATTCTCGTGCGGTCCGACGACGCGCGGGGATTCAGCCAGGCGATCATCGCCCTGGCGAGCGACGCAACCCGCCGCCGGGCGCTGGGCGCGGGCGCCAGGCAGACGGCGGAGCGGCGCGATGTGAAGAGCGAGAACGAGGAGCTGTTGCGCCAGTACGGCGCGTTAGTGGGGGTCGCGGCCGATCCGCGGCCGGCACCCCCGGTACCTGCACTCCAAACAGAAGGAGCGTTGACCCGATGCTGATCTGGATATCACTCGTCGCGTATCTCATCCTCGGTGTCCCGTTCGTCGCGTGGCTCGCCCACCGGCTGGGGCGGACGCCCGGGGCCCACCCCACGGCGTGATCGCATGCGTCGACTGATTCTCGCCCTGACCGACGGACTGCGACCCGACGCGATCACCCCCACGCTGATGCCGTCGTTACACGCGCTCGGTGCGGCGTACACGAGCGCCACCGCCGCTCGCACCGTGCGGCCCAGCGCGACGGTCGCGGCGCTCGCCTCTCTCGCCACGGGCGTCGCACCCGACACACACCGCCTGATCCAGCCGGGTCTCGACTTCCTGCCGCGCATCGGGCGGCTGCGACCGGTGGCGCGGGAGCTGTCCCGCCACGGCATTCCCGCGGACGTCGTCACCGCCGAGCTGCCGCTCACCGCACTCCCCGTGGCGTGGGCCCTCGCCTCCGCCGCCGGCGTGCGGCGCTTGCTTCCCGCGGGACGCCGCGCGCGCGACACCGCAGCCGGCGCCGACTGGCTCGCCGGCGAGAAGGGCTCACGTCTCGTGTTCGTCTACCTCCCCGACTGCGACACTGCCGGCCACGAGCACGGGTGGATGTCGGATCGCTATCTCGCGGCGGCGGCCGAGCTCGACGCGGCGATCGGCGTGCTTTCGCAGCGCGTGGACGACGCGCTGCTCATCGTCGTGGCGGATCACGGCGGCGGCGGTGTGCTCGCCACCGAACATCACCACCCGCATCCCGTCAACGAGCACATCCCGCTCGTGCTCGCCGGACCGGGCGTGGCGCGGGAGCATCGGCTCGAGGGACCGGTCTCGCTTCTCGATCTGCCGGCGACCGTCCTGTGGTGGTTCGGGGCACAGGTCCCCGACTGCTACGAGGGTCGTCCGCTGCTCGAGGCGTTCGCCCCCGAGCTCGTTCCCCAGGAGAGCTGGCTGTGATGCGCCGTCTCACCCATCTGGGCGATGCCTCCACCACGATCGGTGTCGGGGTCGCCGTCCTCGCCGCTGGGGACCAACGGCTCGGCGCCGCCATGCTGATCGCCAACCTGCTGTCGCACGTCCCCGTGCAGTTGCTCAAGCGCCTCGTGGCACGGCCGCGCCCGAGCGACGCGTTCGGCCGGCCGCTCGCCCTCGTGCCGCTGCCCGACCAGTTCTCGTTCCCCTCGGGCCACGCCGCCGCCGCAACGGCGGTCGCCACGACGGCGGCGATCGCCCATCCCTGGACCGCGCCGCTCGGGTTGCTGCTGGCTGCGCTGGTGAGCTACTCGCGTGTGGCGCTGCGGGTGCATCACGCGACCGACGTGTTGGCTGGAGTGATCCTCGGACTCGGTGGCGCCCTGGCCGCCGCCGCGTTGTTGTAGTCGTCCTTCCCCGCTGCACCGCTCGCGCTGTCCTCACGCGCCGGTCACCGCCGGCGCGTCCTGCCGTTGGGACGCGCGAGTGAACTCGCGGCTCGGCTCTCTACCCGTGAACGGGCGGTTTCATCCGGTTCAGCGGAAGCAGCCGAGCCGCGGCTTCAGCCGTGGACCTCGGTGCGTGCTGGCGTTACAGAACCGTGACTCACTCGAATGCGGCACGTGATAGCCAGGGACGAGGTTCTCGGACAACACCGTGTGCTGTCTCCGCCATT
>DASSIL010000011.1:0-19110 GCA_035691925.1 Gemmatimonadales bacterium | reverse complement strand
CGAGCCGACCAACGATCTGGATGTGGAATCGATCGAGGCGCTGGAAGACGGGCTGGAGGACTACGAGGGCTCGGTCATCGTCGTGAGCCACGACCGCGCCTTCCTGCGGGAGCTGGCGACGCGGGTGTGGGCGTTCGACGGTGACCGGATCGAGGAGTATGCCGGGACGTTCGTGGAGTGGGAGCAGCTGCAGGGCGAGCGAGCCGCGGCAGACCGGGCCGAGCGGGCTCAGGCAGGCGGAGGGAGCCGGACTACTCGGACCGAAGCGCGGAAGGCGGCCGCGGCACGGCGCGAGATCGAGGAAGCGCGCCGCTCGGCACAGCGCGAAGCGCGGGACAAGGAGCAGGCGGTGCATTCGGCGGAGGCGAGAATCGTCGAGCTGGAGCGGGCCCTCGCCGACCCTGCACTGTATGACGGCGGGTCCACCGGGGCGCGAGAGGCAGGACGTCTGAATGCGGAGCTCGCGAAGGCGCGCCGCGAGCTGGACGACGCGCTCGCCCGGTGGACCGAGGCGAGCGACGCGCTCGAGGCGCCGTAAGCTAGGCGACGAGCTCCGAAAACTTCTGCAGGTCGATGTTGCCGCCGGACACGACCGCGACGATCGGCCCCGGTCCGGCCTTCCCGGTCAACGCGGCAGCGAGAGGAAGGGCGCCCGCCCCCTCCGCGATGACCCGCGCCCGTTCCGCCATGAGGCGCATCGCGCGCTTCGTCTGCTCGAGGGTGACGACGATCGAGCCGTCCGCCACCGGTCTCATGCGCTCCCACATGCGCGGAAAGAGACTCTGGCCGCCGGCACCGTCCACGAACGACGGCTGCCACCCGGGGAACACCTGCGGCGAGCCGCGCTCGAACGAGAGCGCCGCCGGCGCCGCGGTCTCGGGCTCTGCCCCCCACACCCGGATCGACGGCTTCAGCGCCTTCGCCGCGCTGGCGACCCCCGTGATCAGCCCGCCGCCGCCGATCGCCGTGATGATCGCCGCGGTGTCGGGAGCATCTTCCAGGATTTCCAGCCCCATTGTCCCGTGTCCGGCAATGAAGTTGTAGTCGTCGAACGGATGGACGAACGTCCCCTCGACTCCCGGATACGCCCGGTCGTCGAGGGCCTTCCAGGCGACCTCGTACGGCACCAGGACGAGCGTCGCTCCGAGCGCCCGCATGCGCTCGAGCTTCGCGGCCGGAGCGGTCTCGATCGCGACGACGGTACACGGCACGCCCGCCTTGCGTGCCGCGTAGGCGACGCCCTGCCCCGCATTGCCCGCGCTGATCGTCCAGACGCCACGCCGCCGCTCGGCGTCCGAGAGGAGTGCGACGGCGTTGGCGGCGCCGCGCAGCTTGTAGGCGTTGATCGGCTGCAGGTTCTCGAGCTTGAGCCGGATGTCGGGAGCGCCGGGCCCGAGCTCGAGACGGACCAGCGGCGTACGCACCACGATCCCTGCGATCCGATCGCGGGCCGCCTGGATATCGGCCAGCGCGATCGGGCGGACCGGCTCCAGCGCGGACATCGTCGGCGTCATCTCGCCGCGGTTCGCTCGTGTGCCTGGTACACCAGCGCCGCGCTCACGACGTCCTCCACCGCGACGCCGACCGACTTGAAGAGCGTGATCTCCGCGGCGCTCCCCCGGCCCGGTTTCTTTCCCAGAACCACGTCGCCGATCTCGCCGACCACGTTCCGGGCGGCAATCACGTCTCCCGATTCCTTCCCGGCCGCCTCCCGCGAGTCGAGGAACAGGCGCGCCCGAGTCACGAGATCATCATCGAGCTCACGCCAGTCCGGCCGCGTGGCGCCGATCGCATTGACGTGGGTACCGGGGGAGAGCCACCGGCCTTCGAGCACCGGCGCCCTGGAGTTTACCGCGACGACCACGACGTCGGCCCCGCGCACCGCGTCTTCCGGGGAGCGCGCGGCCGTCACGCCGTGGCGTGCGGCGAACGCCTGAGCGTTGCGCGGACTCCAGACCCGGACTTCGGAGAAGGTGCGCACCTGCCGCACTGCCGCGAGGTGACTCCCCGCCTGTACTCCCGACCCGAGGATTCCCAGGACCTTCGCGTCCGCCCGCGCGAGATGCTGCGTCGCGACCGCGGATGCCGCGGCGGTGCGCATTTCGGTGATGAGGCGCCCGTCCATGACGGCGATCGGCTCGCCCGTCTCGGGGCGGAACAGCGCGATCAGCGCATGATGCGTGTGGAGGTCTTTGTTCCCCGGGTAGAACGTCACGAGCTTCGCGCCGAGTGATCCGGCGTAGGCGGGCATGACGCCGAAGAATCCCTGGTGGTCGGCGACGGGGACGACGACTCGCACCGGTTGCACGACGCGGCCGGCCGACAGCTCGGCCAACGCCCGCTCGATGGCGGGAATCAGCTCCTGATACGTGAGCAGGCGCTGCACGGCCTGCTCGTCGAGGAAGATGATACCGGCTACCTCTTCACGGGGGCCCGGGCGGCGAGCACGGTGATGTTGTCGCTCCCGCCGCGCTCCAGCGCCAGCTCGAGCAGCGCGTGGCAGACCTGCTCGGCCGACTGCATCGCACCCAGGTGGGTGGCGATTTCGGCGTCGGGCACGTGCTTCGTCAAGCCGTCGGTGCACAACAGAATCACGCAGCCGCGTTTGGTGATATCGATGCGCGTCACTTCGGGCAGCGTTTCCGGGCCGCCGATCGAGCTGGCCAGGACGTGGCTGAAGGGAGACTGCGCCGCACGATCCGCCGGGAGCGCACCCTGGTCGACGAGATCCTGAGCCATCGTCTGGTCGCGCGTCACCTGCTGCAACGCGCCGTCCCAGAAGAAGTAGCAGCGGCTGTCGCCGACGTGGACGATGTACAGCCACGGCCACACCGCCAGGGCGAGCGTCAGCGTGGTCGCCATGCTCTTGGAGGAAAGTCGCCCGGTCGCCTGGGCGCGCTCTGCCGCGGCGGACCGAACGGTCGCGTCGGCCTCCAGCGCTGCCGAGCGGAGCGCGCCGAGAAAATCCTCGTCGTGCTGCGATCCCATGGCGGGGTAGCTGCGCAGCGTCGAGGTGACGTAGCCCATGATCGTCTCGGCGGCGAGCTGGCTCGCTTCCCCGCCCGCGGCGCTGCCGCCGACGCCGTCCGCCACGAGCATGACGGTCGCGAGACGTTGCCCGCGCGCGGCGAGCTTCTCGGGATCGGGGAGACTCGTCGCGTGAATCACGGCCTGCGGGTGCACGGTGCAAAGCAGGAAGTGATCCTGGTTCTCCTGCCGAACTTTCCCCGGGTGCGTCAATCCGAAGAGATCGAGCTCATCGTCGCGGGGCTTGGCGCCGATCTCGGCGGTGATTCGACCGGTCCGCAGTTGAGTGGCGGTCATGGCTCTCTACAACGCCCACCCGGCGCGGTACGGTGGCGTGATCAGCTCCGGTGGGACCTGGACGTTCGTCACGGCACCGGAAGCGGGATCAATCTCCAGCGTGCGACCCATGCGAACCGCGAGACAGCCGAGCATCACCATCTCCGTGAACGGCCCGGAGTAGGTGTCGAACGCCGACCCCGCCGGTGGGCCGCCCTTGCACGCCGCGATCCATTCGGCGTAGACCCCCTGGGAACGCGGGTACTTCTGCGGAATCGGGTGCGCGGTGACATCCGCCATCTTCGCGGCGTCGAGCAGCGTCGGATCGTCGGCGTAGGTGCCGGCGATGAGCTTGCCGCTCGAGCCGATCCACAGCTGGCCGCCGCCGTCGTCGGGGGGCCACGCCGCGTCGTCCGCGACCTCGGGCGGCCGCGGCGGATAGAGCGCGCCATCCTGCCAGACGACCTTCACTTCCGGACGGCTTCCCTTCGCAGGGAAGGAGTACGTGATCCGCGACGTTGCGGGCGCCGTTTCCTTGAATCGCGGCGTCGACTCCGGCTCGATCCGCGTCGGGTATCCGAGTCCCAGGGTCCAGAACGACGCGTCCATGATGTGACACGCCATGTCGCCGAGCGAACCCGTCCCGAAATCCCACCAGCCGCGCCACTTGAACGGCGCGTACGCGGGATTGTAGGGGCGTTCGGCGGCGGGCCCGAGCCAGAGATTCCAGTCGAGCCATTCGGGGACGTAGTACTCCTCGAGCGGGCGCTCGATGCCCTGCGGCCACCACGGCCGGTTGGTCCAGCAATGCACCTCGCGCACCGTTCCGATGGCGCCGGCTTCCACCCACTCGCGGATGAGACGCGTCCCCTCGTGCGTGTGCCCCTGGTTGCCCATCTGGGTCGCCACTTTGAAGCGACGCGCCGCCTGCTCCAGCGCCCGCACTTCACCGAGGGTGCGGGCGAGCGGCTTCTGGATGAAGGCATGCTTGCCCAGCCGCATTGCGGCGACACCTGCCGCAGCGTGGGAGTGGTCGGGGATCGACACGGTCACCGCGTCGATGTTCTTCCCTTCCTTGTCGAGCATCTCGCGGTAATCGCGGTAGCGCTTCGCCTGGGGATAGTGCTGGAAAGCGTCCAGCGCCATGTGCCAGTCGACGTCGCACAGGGCGTAGATGTTTTCGCTCGCGACGCCGTCGATGTCGGAGCGCCCTTTGCCGCCGCAGCCGATACAGGCGATGTGCAGTTTGTCGGACGGCGCCCGAAATCCCCGGCCGAGCACGTGCCGCGGCACAATGGTGAAGGCCGCACCCGCGGCCACGTCACCGACGAACCGTCTCCGTGAGATGCGCTTCCGCGCCATACGCAGTTCTCCTTACGTCGTTACCCTTACGTCTCTTCCTTACGCCTTGGTGTTTGTCGGCCGGAACATCACCGCGAAGAACACTAGCACCATCGCCGCGAATGCCGCCGGCAGGATCCAGAAACTGCGCCACTGATCCAGTGTGAGAGTGGCTGCGGCACCGAGGAAGCGGTTGTAGACTCGGCCGGCGACCTGCGCGCCGATGAACATCCCGAGGCCGTACGTCACCAACACGAGGAATCCCTGGGCCTGGCCCCGGATTGCCGCGGTGGATCGCTTGTCGACGTAGATCTGGCCGGTTACGAAGAAGAAGTCGTAGCATACGCCGTGCAGCAGAATGCCGAGGACGATGAGGCCGATGATCGCGTCGGGGGCAGCGAAGGAGAACAGACCGTAGCGCAACACCCAGGCCGCCATCCCCACCATCAGCATCTTCTTCACTCCCAGGCGCAGGAACATCAGCGGCATGAGCAGCATGAACCCGGTTTCCGATATCTGTCCGAGCGTCTGGACCGCCGCGATCTTCGTAACGTTGGCGCTCTCCAGGTAGAGCTGGGTGAAGTTGTAGTAGGCGGCGAGCGGAATGCACAACAGAAATGACGCGACGATGAACACGTAGAAGGAGCGATCGCCGAGCTGTGCCAATGCGTCGAGCCCGATGATGCTGCGCACCGACACCTGCTTCCCCGCACCGGGCGGTGGAGTGTGCGGCAGCGTGAAGGCATAGAGTCCCAGCAGGATGCTGGCGATGGCCGTCGTGTAGATTGGCCATTCAGTGCCTTCAGCGACGACGCCGAGCACCGGTCCGAGGACGTAACTGATGAAGAGACCGGCGATGATCCACCCGATCGTGCCGAACACCCGGATCAGCGGGAACTGCTTCTCCTGATCCTGGATATGATGGAACGCCAGGCTGTTGGCGAGGCCGAGTGTCGGCATATAACACAGGTTGTAGAACAACAGCAGGGTGATGAACACAGTAGGAGAGCCGGTAAACCGCGGCACGATGAACATGATGATGCCGCCGAGCACGTGCAGCGTCCCCAGAACCTTCTCGGTCGCGAAGTAGCGGTCGGCGATGAGCCCGAGGAAAAACGGCGCCATGATCGCCGCGACTGGGTTCACCGTGTAGGGCCAGAAGGTGAGCTTCCCCATCCCGTGGCCCTTCATGTACACGGCGATCGTCGTGTACCAGGCCCCCCAGATGAAGAACTGCAGGAACATCATCACCGAGAGCTTCGTGCGCGTACTCACCATGCCACTCCAGGTAGAGGTGGGTGTCGAGAACGCTCAGGGCAGCACGTGGATCTTGATGTTGCGGAACGCCACCCAGTCGCCGTGATCCTGCAGCCCGATGTATCCCTCAGTGTTGCGCCCGTATTTGGGATGCGCGCCGAACTTGCTGTCCTTCACGCGCACCTCCCAGTCGGGGCTGTACAGCTCGTACTGCAGCAGCCGCACGCCGTTCAACCAGTGCTCGACGTGCCGGCCGTTCACGATGAGGCGCACCTGGTTCCACTGCCCCGCCGGCTTCACGATGCCGGCCGGCGCCTCGTAGAGGCCGTAGTCGGCCCCAGCCGAGGTCAGGCGCGATTTGCCATCCTCATGGTGCGCGTCGTCGAGCACCTGCATCTCGGGCGCCGTCCAGTAGATCGCGTCCTCGTCCTCGCTGCCGCGATAGAAGATGCCGCTGTTTCCGCCCTCGGCGATCTTCCACTCGAGTGTCAACTCGAAGTTCTTGAATTTCTGCGTCGTCAGGATGTCGCCGGCCGCGGCGACGCGCGTCAGCGCACCGTCCACGACCTTCCACCCGTCGGGCATCGAATTCAGCTTGAAGCCGCGCCAGCCGTCGGTCGTGCGGCCGTCGAACAGGAGGCGCAATCCCGCCGTGCGCTCGGCGGCGGTGAGGGTGTTGAGGCCGGTGTCGGCGGAGGCTTTCTGGGCGTGCATGGGTGCCGCGATCGTCGCGGAGGTGAGCAGGGTGAGCCATCGGCTAAAACGCATCGGGAGAGCTCTCACGGTTCGAGTCCACGATCGGGTGGTCGCGCCAAGTTACGGCGTGGTGAACCGGGCCGCCACGGCGGCTATCGATCGGTTGTCTTCGGCACGATGTCCGTCTGGAGTGCCGGATGCGCCGCACGGACGTCGGTCACCGGGAGGCCAAGCTCGCGGCGCACGATGTTCGTTCCCTGGGCGATGGCGGTGGTCTTGAAGAACGCGATATCGCGGTTGCCGCCCTGCCGGCCGAAGCCGCAGTCGCTCGACACGATCAGCTGCTCGGGAGCGATGTACTGCAACGCCTGACGGATCGTGGCCGCGATGTCTTCCGGCCGCTCGACCTGCAGCGTGCGGTGGCTGACGGCGCCGACGCAGATCTTCTTCTTAAGTCGTCCTTTGAGCGGCGCGAAGAGCTCGAGCTCCCGCAGGTTGCGATCCTTCATCTCCACCGTCCACACGTCGCCGCGCATGGCGTCGAGGTAGAGCTCGAACGACTCGCGGTAGCTGTCGTTCTCGATGACGCGCTGCATGTTGGGGTTGCCCCAGCAGGTATGGACCCAGAGCTCCACGTCGTCCAGCCCCTGCACTTCGCGGTTGTAGCACTCCACCATGAACTTCACCTCGTCGTGTGCGCGCCCGTACGTATTGGCCCAGAAGTGTACGGTGGGCTCTTCGATCTGAATGCAGCGGCACCCCGCGCCGCGCAGCGCCAGCAATTCCGTGTTCATCGCCACCGCCATGTCCCAGATGACTTCGTGGCGGTCCTTGTATTTGGGCGTGTGGAGGTCGAGGAACAGCCCCATCACCTGCGAGCAGCAGGTGCCGAAGCGCACCGGCTTGGCGGTCTTGCTCTGCGCGATGCGCCAGATCTTGGCGTAATCGAGCGGGCGATGCTCGATCTTGTCGACGACCCGCGGCCAGCGCCACCCGGTGTAGATCTCGTTCAGCAGCGTGCCCGGCGGATAGCGCAGCCAGGGGGAGCGGGTCTCCTCCGATTGCAGGTAGTCGCCGTCCAATCCGGCCCAGCGTTGCAGCGGGTAGTGATGCCAGGAGCGGCCCGCCATGTCGTCGTCGCAATGCAGATCGCCGTGGGTCAGGATGTCGATGCCGGCACGTTCCTGATCGCTCAGCACCGTGGCCATGGCGTCCTGGAACTTCTCGCGGAAGCGCACGTCCATCATGCAGCTGTCGATCGGTCGCCCCCACATGCTGAGGTCGAACCAGCGCGGCCGGGGCCAGGAGCCGGTGATCGTGCAGGGGAGGATGTGATCGGCGGTGATGGTGTACATGGCGCGCGGGTGAAGATGCAGCGGGCGGGACTAGGCGGCCAGTTGCGGTTAGCATAGCCTTCCAGCATCGATGCTCTTTCGCGTGCTCGCCGACCTCATCATGCTGCTGCACTTCGCGTATATCGTCTTTGTGATCGGCGGGGCGCTGCTGGTGCTGCAGCGGCGGTGGTGGATGTGGCTGCACATCCCCGCCGTGGTGTGGGGAATCTGGGTCGAGTTCTTCGCCAAGACGTGCCCGCTGACGCCGCTCGAGAACGCCCTGCGGGCGCGGGCGGGGCAGGCCGGTTATGCGGGGGGATTCATCGACCACTACATCACCCGCCTGGTGTACCCGGAGGGGCTGACGGTGCGCGGGCAGGTCGTGCTCGGCGCCCTCGTTCTGGTCGTCAACGTGCTGCTCTACTGGTGGGTTTTCCGGCGCGCCCGGGGCCCGGCCTGAGGTGACCGATATGCCGCGCTGCGCTGTGCTCGTTCCCCTGCTCCTCGTCTCCCCGCTCGCCGCTCAGGACTCCGTCGCGCCGCGAGCCGACTACGCCGCCGCCGCGACCCAGCTCGGCGCGTACATCACCCACGAGATGAAGGACAAGGATCTTCCCGCGGTGTCCATTGTCCTCGTCGACAAGGACAGCACCGTCTGGGCGCGAGGGTTCGGGCACGCCAACCCGCACGACAGCGTTGCGGCGACGGCGCGGACGATCTTTCGCGTCGGATCGGTATCGAAGCTCTTCACCGACATCGCGCTGATGCGTCTCGTGGAGCGCGGCACGCTCGACCTCGACGCCCCGATCACCCAGGCGGTCCCCGATTTTCATCCCGCCAATCCCTTTGGCGGCACGATCACGCTGCGGCAGCTGATGACGCACCACGCCGGGCTGGTGCGCGAGCCCCCGGTCGGCAGCTACTTCGATTCGACTGCGCCCCCCCTCGCCGCCGTCGTCGCGAGCCTCAACCGCACGGCACTCGTGTATCCGCCGGGATCGCGCTACAAGTACTCCAATGGCGCGCTGCAGGTCGTCGGCTTCGCACTCGAGCGTGCGGCGGGTGAGCCATTCCCCCGCTACATGCACGACTCGGTGCTTGTCCCCTTCGGCATGACGCGCAGCGCGTTCTTCGAGCCCGGGCCGGAGCTCGCTCCCGACGTCGCCACCGCGTTCATGTGGGCGTCCGACGGCCGGCGCTTCGCCGCCCCGACGTTTCGCCGCAACGCGCCCAGCGGCACGCTGTACACGAGCGTGCTCGATCTCGGGAGGTTTCTCGAGGCGCTCTTCGCCGACTCGAATCCGGTCATCTCCCGCGCGGCCCTCGAACGGATGTGGGTGCCGCAATTCGCCGACTCCGGAGCGACGGAAGGGAACGGACTCGGCTTTTTCGTCTCGCGCTTCGACGGCCACCGGCGCGTCGGGCACGACGGGGCGATCTACGGCTTCGCCACGACCCTCGCCGCGCTCCCCGACGAGCGGCTTGGCGTCGTCGTCGTCACGACACTCGACGGTGCGAACAGCGTCACCGACCGCATCGCCGACGCTGCCCTGCGCGCCATGCTGGCGGTGCGCGCGGGAGCGAGCATCCCGGAGCCCCCGGAGACCGGTCCACTCGCAGCGGGAGTGCCGCGCGCCGCGGCCGGGCACTACGTGAACGGCGGGAAGCACAGGCGGTCGGTCGATGTGCTGGAACGGCAAAATGAGTTGTTCCTCTCCAGCGACGGGAGCGTCATGCCCTCGCGCATCCGCGCCTCGGGCGACACCCTGACGTTCGACGATGCCGTGACGTACGGGGGCTTGGTTCGCTTACTCCCGAATCACATCGTGCTGGGAACCGACACGTTCGCGCGCGCGGTGGAGCCCTCGCCGCCTGCCCCGCCGAGAGCCTGGGACCGCCTGTTCGGCGAGTACGGCTGGGGCTACGAGACGCTGTTCATCTATGAGCGCCGCGGACAGCTGCACGCGCTGATCGAGTGGCTCGAGGACGACGCGCTCACACGCGTGTCGGATAGTGTGTTCGCCTTTCCCCCGAGCAGCATGTACGTAGGGGAACGCGTGACGTTCCGCGGCACTCGCCGCGGACCAGCCGAGCGCGCGGTCGCCGGAGCGGTCACGTTCCCGCGCCGTCAGATCGGCCCCGCGAACGGCGGCCAGCTGCGGGTCCAACCGGTGCGGCCCGTCGCCGAGCTGCTCGCCCAGGCGCAAACCGAGCGCCCACCCGCGGAGAGCGGCAGCTTCCGCGCCCCCGAGCTCGTCGACCTGGCGAAGCTCGATCCGACGATCCGTTTCGACATCCGCTACGCCACGACGAACAACTTCCTGGGGAGCGTCTTCTATTCTACGGCGCACGCGTTTCTGCAGCGCCCCGCCGCGGAGGCGATGTTGCGCGCGCATCAACGGCTGCGGGCGATGGGGTACGGCCTGCTGATCCACGACGGCTACCGCCCCTGGTACGTGACGAAGACCTTCTGGGACGCGACTCCGCCGGCGGAGCGGTGGATGGTGGCCAACCCCGCCAACGGCTCGCGCCACAACCGGGGCTGCGCCGTCGATCTCACGATCTACGATCAACGCACCGGGAAGCCGCTCGACATGGGCGGCACCTACGACGAGGCGACCCAGCGGTCGTTCCCCGATTACCCGGTGACGACCGACCTGCAGCGCTGGCGGCGTGAGCTGTTGCGCCGGGTGATGGAGGACGAGGGGTTCACGCGCAACTTCGACGAGTGGTGGCATTTCGACTACAAAGACTGGCGCGCGTACCCGATCCTGAACCAGGCGTTCGCCGAGCTCGGGCCATGAGCGAGCGCATCGCCCTGCTCGCCGGGGGCTCGGGCCTGGTCGGCAGCCATTGTCTGGCCCGGCTGCTGAAGACACGGGAATACAGTCGCGTGATCACGCTCGTGCGGCGTCCGCTGCCGCACGACGATCCCAAGCTCGAGCAGCGGGTCGTCGACTTCGACAAGCTGGGGGTCGCGGGCGTCGAGTTTCCCCACGCCGACGACGTGTTTTGCTGCCTCGGCACGACGATGAAACAGGCCGGATCCGAAGCCGCGTTCCGGCAGGTGGACTTCACCTACATTCTCTCGCTCGCGAGCCTCTCCCTCGGCGCCAACGCACGGCAGTTCCTGCTCGTCAGCTCCCTCGGCGCGAGCCCGAAGTCGCGCATCTTCTATAGTCGCGTGAAGGGAGAAACCGAGGCGGCTGTCGTCGCATTGCCGTTCGAGGGGCGCCAGATCTTCCGGCCATCGATTCTCGTGGGCGAGCGGCACGAGCACCGTTCGGGGGAGTCGTTCGGGTTGGCGGTGATGCGGGGAACGGCCTTTGCAATGGTGGGACCGTTGCGCAAATACCGGCCAATTACCGCGGCGACCGTCGCGGAAGCGATGGTGCGCGTTGCGCTTCGCGCTCCGCGCGGCATCAACGTCTACGAGTCGGACGAGATCCAACGCCTCGGTTATATTCCCCGTTCAACCTGAATCTCTCGAAGGACGAAGGCACATGGCGAACCCGTTACTCAACGACAAGGCTTTTCAGCGTGCCGACCAGTACACCCAGGCGGCCGGTGGCGAAGTGATGTCCGTCGAAGGGGCGATCAACAAGACGGCGTTGCTGCTGCTGCTCGTCATCGCGGGGGCCACGTGGGTGTGGACCCGTTACTTCCAGACGCAGGATCCCGCGGTCATCATGCCGTACATGGTGGGGGGGCTGGTCGTCGGAATCGCGGCCGCGCTCGCGACCATCTTTGCGCCGACCTGGGCGCGTATCAGCGCTCCCGTCTACGCGGCGGCCGAGGGGCTGGCGCTCGGCGGGATCTCGGCCCTCTACGAACAGCAGCTGCACGGCATCGTCTTCCAGGCGATCGGGCTGACGTTCGGCGTGCTGGCGGTGATGCTCGTGCTGTATCGCTCCGGCATCATCAAGGTGACGGACCGGTTCCGCATGATCGTCTTCGCGGCGACTGGGGGCATCGCACTGTTCTACCTCGTCACCATCGTCCTCGGGTTCTTCCATATCTCCGTGCCGCTCCTCTCCGGCGGCGGAACCGGGGCGATCGTCTTCAGTCTCGTGGTGGTGGGGATCGCCGCGCTCAACCTGGCGATCGATTTCGACTTCATCGCCCGCGGCGCCGAGCACGGCGCGCCGAAATTCATGGAGTGGTACGCCGCGTTTGGGCTCATGGTGACGCTGATCTGGCTGTACCTCGAAATCCTGCGACTCCTGGCGAACGTGCGGCGGCGGTAGAGACGGCTATTGGCTATTGGCCTTTGGCCATTGGCTATAGGCAAGATGAAGTCTGGGGTCGCCGCTCGACGGCGACCCCATTTTTTTTGATGTCCTACGCGCGAAAACGGTATAGCACGCCGACGCATTCCTGAAATCATTAGAAATGGGAAACTTCCACAAATTGAGAGTATGGCAAGACGCTCATGGACTCACCCTCTCCGTGTACCGCGTCACGAGAGTGTTTCCCAAGGAAGAGGTCTATGGAATAACGTCTCAGATGCGGCGTGCGGCGAGCTCGATTACGGCCAACATCGCGGAAGGCTGTGGAAGGAGGGGTGATCGCGAGTTTCTTCGGTATCTCCGGATTGCGTTGGGTTCGGCGAATGAACTCGAGGACCACATCATTCTTGCTTCCGATCTTGAATACATGACCCCGGAGGATCGTGTTCGGCTAAAGGCTGAAGTTACCGTTGTGCAGCGGATGATCGCCAAGTTGATCAATCGTCTAAGCCAGCAGCCAATAGCCAATAGCCACTAGCGTCGTACATCTCGACTCTCACGCCGGGTTCACCGTCGTTTCACGGGCGTCCCGCTAGCCTGGGTCAGACGCCGGAATGAACCAGAGGGAGGTCGTATGAGCGCGAAAGAGCTGATCGAGGGCGCGGTCGACCGTCTGCGGGCCAGCGCGAGTGTCAAGTCGGTCTATGGTGATCCGATCACCGTCGACGGGAAGACGGTCATCCCCGTCGCGAAGGTGGCGTACGGCTTCGGCGCGGGTCACGGCAGCGGCACGCACCAAAAGAAGACCGCCAACGGCAAGACCCCCGTCGAGGGAGAAGGCGAAGGGGCTGGAGGGGGCGTCGCGGCTCGGCCGGTCGGCGTGGTGGAGATCACCGGTCAGGAGACGAAGTTCGTGCAGTTCGGCGCCCCGAAGAAGCTGGCGATCACGGCGCTCGTCGGTGCCGGGCTCGGGGTCGGGTTGGGGCTGCTGCTCGGCCGCAAGTTCAACAAGAACTAGGGACCGCTCAAGGCTCCTCCTCGCCGCGCAGGCGCTCCAGCTCGCGGCGGTCGCGCTTGGTGGGTCGCCCCTTCCCTTCGTAGGTGGGCGTGGGGGCGACCCGCAGTTGTTGCGCCAGCCGCTCGCGGGCTGCTTTCCCGGCGGGATCCTCCTCGAACAACAGCGCCGCCTGCGCCGCCCGGCCACGCTGCTCGCTCAGCCCCTGCACAATGAGCCGGAATTCGAATGGGCTCTTTCGGATACGGACTCGGTCGCCGAGGCGAAGGGTTTTCGCCGGTTTGGCGCGCACGTCGTTGACGTCGACGCGACCGGCGCGGATCGCCTGGGCGGCCGCCGCGCGAGTCTTGTAGTGACGGGTCGCCCACAGCCACTTGTCCAGGCGAACGGCGTCATCGGTCATCGGTATTCGGTATGGTCACGAGTATTCAAGAATTCGGTCGATTCAGACGGCGAATCAGGGCGCCGAGCTCGCGTTCTACCCCAATCGCGCAAGCTTCCAGGCCGACGTGATCCTGCTTTGGAAGAAAGCCGAGATCGGCCGACAGCGCCAGTTCAGTCTCCAACTCCCCAGCAGATCCGTGGGCGATCGACAAAAATCGAACTAGGTCCTTCCGAGTGAGTCGGCCGCACCCTTCAGCAATGTTCGCAGGAATCGATACTGCCGCACGTCGAAGCTGCGCGACCAGACCGTATCGCTCTGCCTGCGGGAACTGTTTCGTGTGACGGTAAACATCGAGAGCCAAAGAATAGGCGTGCTGGTAGACCCGCAAGGCACGAAAGTTCTGCATCGAGTACACAATTGCGCTGTATCTATTTCCAATCGTCATCAAATCCGTTCGGCCCCATACAAAAGAGCGCGGCTGCCTGCATGAACTCAGGCAGCCGCTTACCGATAACCGAATACCGATTACGCCCTTTTTAGCCTCACTCCCCCGCTGCCCGTCTCCACATGCAGCCGCCCCTTCCCATCCCCGATCCTGCCTTCGACATGATCCTCCTGAATCTTCCGCACCGTCACCGGAATGCCGCCCAGGTCGATACCACCCGAGCCGGTGTCGAGCACGACGTCCGCGCCGTAGTCCGCCGGCAGCGTGAGGTTCACTTCGCCTGAGCCGGTGTCGACATAGATGTTGCCGCCGCCCGCCAGCAGCTCGAGCGTGACGTCCCCTGAGCCGGTGTCGATCTTGAGATCGTCCGCCTTCACCGCCGTCGCATCGGCGTTGCCCGAGCCGGTGTCGATCTTCAGCGACCGCCCCTCGGCGTGATCGATGGTCACGTCCCCCGAGCCGGTGTCGACCGACAGGTCGTCGCCCTTGGCGCGTGTGACGCTGACGTTCCCCGAGCCGGTGTCGAGGTTCAGGTCACCGGTGATGTCCGAGGCGTGCACGTCGCCCGAGCCGGTGTTGGCGTCGAGCGAACCGCTAATCCCGTTCGCGGTGACGTCGGCGGAGCTCGCGTCGAGGGTCAGCTGACCGTTCACGTTCGTGGCCGTCATCTTGCCCACGGCCAGGTGGACCGCCACGCGCCGGCCCGCCGGCACGAGCACGCGGAGGTCGGCGTAGGCCTCGAGCCCCGAGCCGTCGCCGCGGATGCGCACGCGGTGGCCGCGGCCGAAGAAGTGGTGGTCGTGATCGTCGTCGAAGGTGCCGTCGTCGCGCACGTCGAGCGTAGAGCTCGAATGCCACCCCAGCGCCGGATAGATGATGTCGTCATCGGGATAGATCACGCGCAGCGTCTGGTGCGAGCCGATCGGGCCTGTTTGTACGACGAGCTTCGCGGCGTCGGCTCCTCCGCGGGTGACTTCGACCACGACGTCCCCCGCCGAGCCCGCCTCGACGTGCACGGCCCCCACGAGATTGTAAATGGCGATGTTGTCGCCGCTCACCGTGTAGCGCTGCGGTGTCTGGGCGGCCAGAGGAACGGCGGCCATGAGGAGCAGGGCGCCAGGGACGACGGAGGTACGCATCGCATGCTCCAGCGTGAAGGTGTCGCGAAGCCGTACGCAGGCGGACGGCAGGGGTTTCCAGGGATGGATGGCTCGATGAGCCATAGGGTTGCAGTGGTCGCGCCGGCCCCCCGGCGGGGGTAATTTGCAGCGCCCACCAGCAGGGAAGGACCGTGTCCGGCTGGCAGATCTGGATCGTCGTTGCGGCACTGCTCCTCGTGGCCGAGATGTTCGCCCCCGGGTTCTGGCTCGCGAGCGTGGCCGTCGGGTGCCTCGCTGCCGGTGTCGCGGGACTCTTCCCCATCGGCATCCTGGGCCAGACGCTGGTGTTCGCCGCGACGACAGTCGCGACCCTGTTCGGCCTGCGGCCGGTGCTGGTGCGGCGCTTCCTCCACGCCCGCGGGATGGAGGTCCGGACCAACGTCGACGCGCTGGTCGGGAAGTCGGGCATCGTGACCAAGCGGTTCGACCCCGTCACGCGCATGGGCCGGGTCGCGATCGAAGGCGAAGACTGGCGCGGCACCCTGCTCGAGGCCGAAACCGGCGCGACGCTCGATCCGGGAACGCGCGTGGTGGTGATCCAGGTGGATGGCAGCACCCTGGTCGTGGAGAGGGAGGTCCAAGAGCTATGAATTTCGGGTTGATTCTAGTCGGCGTGATCGCGTTGCTGGCGATCGTGATCGTGCGGCGGACGATCGTGGTCGTGCGCCAGGCACAGACGATGGTGATCGAGCGGCTCGGCAAGTACAGTCGCAGCCTGACGTCCGGCATCAATCTGGTCGTCCCCTTCCTCGACCAGCCGCGGGCGCTCGACTGGCATTCCGTGATCAGCCTGCCCTCCGGGGAGACGATCACGCGCCGCTATCGATCCACCACGATCGATTTGCGCGAAACGGTCTACGTCTTCCCGCGCCAGAACGTGATCACCAAGGACAACGTGGTGGTCGAGATCGACGCGCTGATCTACTTCCAGGTGACCGACCCGGTACGCGCGGCGTACGAGATCGCCAACCTCCCCGACGCGATCGAGAAACTCACGCAAACGACGCTGCGCAACGTGATCGGCGAGCTGGATCTCGACCAGGTGCTCTCGTCGCGCGAGCATATCAACACCAAGCTGCGCGAGATCCTCGACGACGCGACCCACAAGTGGGGCGCCAAGGTCGCGCGGGTCGAGCTGAAGGACATCAATCCGCCGCGCGACATCCGCGACGCGATGGAGAAGCAGATGCGCGCCGAGCGCGACCGCCGTGCCGCCATCCTCACCGCCGAGGCCGGCAAACAGTCGGCCATCCTGGAGGCAGAGGGTATCCGGCAATCGGAGATCAACAAGGCCGAGGGCTCGAAGCAGGCGCGGATTCTGGCGGCGGACGCGGAGGCGGCCGCGCGGCTCAAGGTCGCCGAGGCAGAGGCGCAGGCGATCGAGCGCATCACCCAGGCGATCAAAGGCACGGGCGGCGATCCCGCGCGCTACCTCATCGCCATTCGCTACCTCGAAGCGTTGAAGGAGATGGTGAGCGGCCAGAACAACAAGGTCGTCTATCTCCCCTATGAAGCGACGGGCGTACTCTCCTCGCTGGGCGGGATTCGGGAGATGCTCGCCGGTCCCGACAAGCGGGGATGAAACCCGACGTGACCGCCTCGACCGGCGCGTCGCCGCTCACGGCGCTGCTCGAGGAGGAGCAGATGTTCCGCGATGCGGTGTGCGACTTCGCGGAGACCGAAGTCCGGCCGCGCGTCTCCGCCATGGACCAGGCCGGCGCGATGGATCCTACCCTCATCCCCAAGCTGTTCGAGCTGGGACTCATGGGGATCGAAGTCCCCGAAGCATTCGGCGGCGCGGGGGGCGGCCTCTTCATGACGACGCTCGCCGTCGAGGAGCTGTCGGCCGTCGACGCCTCGGCGGCGATTCTCGTCGACGTGCAGAACACCCTCGTCATCGAGCCGTTCCTGCTGTGGGCCACGGAGGAGCAGAAACGCCGCTACCTCACCCGCCTCGCCGCCGACACCGTCGGCGCGTACGCCCTTTCAGAACCTGAGTCCGGCTCGGACGCCTTCGGGCTCCAGACCAAGGCGACGAAGCAGGGCGACCACTGGATCCTCCAGGGCCGCAAGCTGTGGATCACGAACGGCGCCGAGGCCGGCGTCTACGTGATCTTCGCCAACACCGACTTCACCAAGGGTTACAAGGGAATCACCGCATTCATCGTGGAGCGCGGCTTCACGGGGTTCTCGGTCGGCAAGAAAGAGGATAAGCTCGGCATCCGTGCGTCGTCCACCACCGAGCTGATCCTGGAGGGGTGCGAGGTCCCGGGGGCGAACGTCCTGGGGGAAGTCGGCAAGGGCTACAAGGTCGCGATCCAGACGCTCAACACCGGGCGCATCGGGATCGGGGCGCAGATGATCGGCGTGGCGCGCGGCGCACTCGAGGCGGCGACGAAGTACGTCAAGGAAAGGAAGCAGTTCGGCAAGCCGGTGGCCGACTTTCAGGCAGTGCAGTTCCAGCTGGCGCAGGCCGCCACCGAGCTCGAGGCGGCGCGGCTCATGGTCTACAACGCCGCCCGCCTGAAGGACGCCGGAGCCGAGTACACCCAGAATGCCGCCATGGCGAAACTGTTTTCTTCGCAGGTGGCCGAGCGCGTGACCTCGGTATGTCTCGAGCTGTTCGGCGGCTACGGGTACACCAAGGAGTATCCGGTCGAGAAGTTCTACCGCGACGCAAAGATCGGCACGATCTACGAGGGCACCAGCAACATGCAGCTCAATACGATCGCTAAGTTGTTGCTACGCTAGGGGCCTGTGACTTTCTGACGACTGCGGCGCTCCTTGTGGGGTACCAAAACGCCCGAAAGGAGCGGTCCATGCGACTCCATACCATCGCCGTCCTGCTCGTCACCTTCCTCATCCCCGCCGGCCTCGCGGCTCAGGACAGGGATCGGGACCGGGATCGGGACCGTGATCACGGTCCGAAACACTACTCCGTCACGACGGACCGCGCCTACGTCGTCACGCACGACGTGCTGGGCCGGCACGGCTTCGAAGTCGTGAGGATCGAAAACGACGGCGACGACCGGGTGATCTGGTACCGCGCCGGGAATCACGGCCGCGGCCGGGGGAAGGGACCACTGCAGAAGATGATCATCCGCCGCATTCCGGCGGAGCGCCGGGTGGTCTTCGTCGACGCCCCGAGTGACGTGCTCGCGGACATCGACGTCCGGCTCAAACTGCCCTGACGCCGCCCCCCCTGCTCGACCCGCTCACGGACAGGTAATCACATACTGCGTGCCGCCCACGGGGCTTCCCGTGCACGGCGCACCCGAGAGCGGGTTGAGCGGGAGATTCTTCGTCTGGAAGTCCCCCAGGATGCTCTTCCCCGCCGGCACGACCATGATCGGGTAGCTCCCCGCCAGGTAGGGACCGATAAATGCGGCATTGAGTGTCCCGCCCTGCAGATTGACGGTGTCCGCCACCTGGAACTGATCGAATGTCACGCCCGCCACCGGCGGGGTGCCGCCGATCTCCACCGTCATCGCCGCGGGACTCGGCCCCTCCGTATAAGGCCCGACGAAATTCAGGATTCCGGGTACTCCGCCCACGTTCAGGAATCCGTCGTCGATGAAGCTCGACGTTCCGATGTCGATCGTTCCCGAGCCCTGGAGCGTCCCGCCCGGCTGATTGATGAACGACCCGCTCGATTGATTCGTGATCACCAGCTTGTTCGTTCCGACATCGATCAACCCACCGGACTCGTTGGACAGCGCGGGCCGCGTTCCGGAGAGGATCACGTTGAGGTCGCCGCCGCTGAGGATGATCGTTCCCGAATTCCCGTGCGTCGCCGACGCCTGGTCGATGGTGAGCGTCTGCGACACGAGCACCCCGCCCTGGTTGTCGAGCATGGCGGCGAGGGTGCGGTTGCCGCCGGCGTTGCCGAGCGCACTTTGCAGGCTGCTGCCGGGGATATTGGTGAGCACCCCACTCGTCACGGCG
>DASSIL010000010.1:0-5442 GCA_035691925.1 Gemmatimonadales bacterium | reverse complement strand
AGTTCGCAGTGCCACCACCGGGTCCACCGCCGCCGCCCGCCGGGCCGGCAGGTAGCACGCCGCCAGCGCGACGCCCGTCAACACGAGCGGCACGGAGAGGAACGTGACCGGGTCGAGCGGTACGACGCCGTACAGTTGTTGTCGCAACAGCGGCGCGAGGCCAAGCGCCGCGGCGAGGCCGACGACGAGCGCGACGGCGATCACGCCGAGGCCGCGCTGCAGTACGAGCCGCACGACCTCGGCCCGCCGGGCGCCCAGCGCCATGCGGATTCCCAGCTCGCGCGTGCGTTGGGCCACGGCGTACGACATCGTGCCGTAAACGCCGACGGCGGCGAGCAGCAGCGCGATCAGCGCGAACGCGAGCGTCAGGCCCATGGTGAACCGCGGCGCGGCCACGTCGCGCCGTACCAGAAAAGTCATCGAGCGCATCTTCCACACCGGCTGATCGGGGTCGACCGACCAGATGGCGGCGCGCACGGCACCCGCGAGCGCGTCGGGATCGCCCGAGGTGCGGGCGGCCACCGAGCTGAAGATCCCCGGCGTTTGCAGCATCGGCTGGTAGATCTGCGGAGTCGACGCTTCACCGAGCGTGACCTGTTTCACGTCTGCCGCCACACCGATCACGGTCGCCGTCGTATCGGGCGTGAAGATCAGCCGCAGCCGCTGCCCGATCGCCGGCTTGCCCGGCCAGGTGCGCCGCGCCAATTCCTCGTTCACGATCACCACGAGCGGGGCCCCCGGGCGGTCGCGCGCGTCGAAGTCACGCCCCGTGAGGCGGATCCCCATCGTGGCGAAGGCGCCGTCGCTCATGACATTGAGCTGCGCCATCGGCGCGGTGGCGGTGTTCAGCTCGGGGTGATCGAGGGTGGCGTACTGCACGCCACTCCAGTTGCCGGAGAGGGGAATCGCGGTCACCAGCGCCGCCTGCCGTACGCCGGGCACGGCACGAATCGCCGTCAGAGCGCTTGTCGTGAACTGGTTGATCTTCTCCGGCGTGTCGTACTTGATCGCGGGAAGGCGAAACTCCGCTGTCAGCAGGTGATCGGGCGCGAATCCGGGATCGACGTTGCGCAGCGCCGCGAGCGTCCGCGTGAGCAACCCCGCGCCGACGAGCAGGACGATGCACAGCGCCATCTCGACCGCCACAAACAGCTGTCGCAGGTCGAGCCGGCCGCCCAGCGCGCCGTCCCCCCCGCGCTGCGTCAGCGCGCCGGCCAGATCGACGCGCGTGCCGCGCAACGCCGGCGCGATGCCGAACAGCAGCCCGGCCGCGACCGTCAGCGCGCTCGTGAAGCCTAGGACGCGAAGGTTGATCCCGACGGTTGCGTAGGTGGGGAGTCCTCCGGGCGCCGCCGCGACGATGGCAGCGATGGTCCAATACGCGAGCGCGACGCCCAACACGCCGCCGCCGATCGACAGGGCGACACTTTCGGTGAGCAGCTGCCGGACCAGCCGGCCCCGGCCGGCGCCGAGGGCCGCGCGGACCGAGATTTCGCGCCACCGCGACGCGCCGCGCGCCAGCTGCAGGTTGGCGACGTTGACGCAGGCGATGAGCAGCACGACGCCCACGAACGCCAGCAGGATCACGAGCGTCGGCCTCGCGCTCGTGACGAAGTAGTCGCGCAGCGGCTGCACCAGGGCGTCCGAGCCGCCGTTGGTGGCGGGATAGTCCGCGGCGAGCTGCGCCGCGATCGCCGATAGATCCCGCTGGGCGTCCGCCAGCGAGACGCCGGGCTTGAGCAGACCCACCGCCCAGACGTTGGGCTGACCGCGCTGGAACCAGTTGGGGTTGGGCGCGGACGTGATCGGCAGCCACACGTCGACGGGTCCGAACGGATCCTGATACTCGGCGGCCGTCACGCCGATCACGACGTGCGGCCGGCCGTTCAGAATCACCGTGCGGCCGACGATGTCGCGCGTGCCGCCGAAGCGGGCTTGCCAGATGCCGGAGGAGAGCACCGCGACCGGTTGTCCCGCTCCGATGGCGGTTTCCTGCTCGGTGAACGAGCGGCCGACCGCCATGTGCGCGCCCAGCAGCTGCAGCGTGCTCGCCGTGATGAAGCTGCCGATCAGTCGATCAGGCGCGTCCGTGCCGGTGAAGTTGACGCTCTGCACCCGGGCGAGTCCCAGGTCGACGAAGCTGTGGTTGCGCGCGCGCAAGTCGACGACGTCGGTGATCGGGATGAGCAGCGGCCGCTGCGTGCCGCGCGCGCCCCACACCACCGTGAGCCGTGCGGCGTTGGGGTAGGGGAGCGGGCGCAACAACACCGCATCGGCGACGCTGAAGATCGCCGTCGTGGCACCGATCCCGAGCGCGAGCGTCAGTACGGCGACCGCGGTGAATCCCGGCCGGGCGGCGAGCTGGCGCGCGGCGTATTTGAGATCGTGGAGCAGGGTGTCCATGGGAACCCCTCCCAGGCTGTCAGCTATCAGCTGTCGGCTATCGGCGAAACCCTCCACATCAGCCAAGCTGACAGCTGATAGCTGATAACTGATAGCTGATAGCTATTCGGTTCTCAGCGCCACCACCGGATCCACCCGCGTCGCGCGCAGCGCCGGCAGATAGCTGGCGACGAGCGCAACCCCGACGAGCAGGATCGAGATCGCGATGAACGTGAGCGGGTCAGTGGAGCTGAGGCCAAACAGCATGTTCTTCATCACCCGTGTCACGCCGAATGCCGCAACGAGACCGATCGCCACACCAACGAGGGTGAGTCGCAGTCCCTGCACCAGCACGAGTCCCAGCACCTCGCGCGTGTCGGCGCCGAGGGCGAGGCGCACCCCGAGCTCCCGGGCGCGCTGCGACACCGTGTAGCTCATGACGCCGTACAGGCCGATGGATGCGAGCGTCATCGCGAGCAACGCGAATCCCATCAGCAGCACCATGGCGAAGCGGCGCTGGCCGGTGGAGCTCTCGATCAGCTGGTCCATCGTGCTCACGTTGGCGAGCGGCAGCTCGGGATCGACCGAGCGAACGGCAGCGCGGACGCTGGGGAGTGCGGCGAGGGGGTCACCGGCGGTCCGCACCGTGTAGCCGAGGAACGGCAGCCCATTCTGCGCCAGCGAGAAGTAGACCTGCACCCGTTTCTGCGCATCGAGGCCCTCGTGCGCCAGGTGTCCCACGACACCCACGACCTGAATCCACTGAATCGAGGAGTCGGTGAGGTTGTTGAACGTGATGCGTTTGCCGATGGGATCGATGTGTGGCCAGTAGCGGCGTGCCATCTCCTCGTCGACGATGCACACCGCCGGCGCACCGGCGCGATCCGCCGCCGTGAACTGCCGGCCGGCGAGGAGCGGGGCCCGCATCGTGGCGAAGAACGTGGGCGTCACGAGCCGCACGTCGCCCCAGGGCATGGGCGTGTTGGGCGCCACCTGGTAGCCCTCGACGTTGAAGCTCGCCGTCGACCAGTTGCCGCCGAACGGGATGTTGCTCGTGCCGCCGGCGCTCACCACTCCAGGCGTGGCATTGAGCGCCTCGTTGATGCGCAGCAGCACCTGGTCCCGCACCGTGTCGTTGGGGTACTTGGCCTGCGGTAGCGAGACACTGAACACCAACAGATGGTCGGGATCGAAGCCCGGATTCACCGCGACGACGCGCGAGAAGCTCCGGATCAGGAGACCGGCGCCGATCAAGAGCGTCACGGCGAGGGCGACGGTGGAAACAACCAGCCCGCGGCGCAGCGCGAGGCTCGAGCGGTGCCCGACCGAGCGCCCTCCTTCCTTCAACGATTCGTGCAGATCGGTGCGTGCCATCTGCAGCGCCGGAGCGAGCCCGAACAGCAGCCCGGTGCCGAGTGACACGAGCAGGGCGAACCAGAGGACGCGGATATCGACGCCGACATGCGCCGTCGCGGGGAGGTTGCCGCCGTTGAGCGACAACAGGGTGGGGACCCCCCACAGGGCGAGCACCACGCCGACGACACCGCCCGCCAGCGCCAGGAGGACGCTTTCGGTGAGCAGGTAGCGCATCAAGCGGCGCGGGCTTGCCCCCAGCGCCACGCGCACCGCGATATCGCGCGCCCGGGCGGCCGTGCGGGCGAGCTGCAGGTTCGCCACGTTGGCGCAGGCGATCAGCAGGACGAATGCGACGGCGCCGAGCAGAATGAGAAGACCCGAGCGCACGGTTCGTGAGGCCGCGTCGGAAAGCCCGGTGACCTTGAGGTCCCAGTCGGGCGAATAGTTCTGGGTATAGGTCGTGCGCAGCTGCACTGCGAGGGTGTGCAGCTCGGCCTGAGCGCGCTCGAGCGTCACCCCGGGGGCGAGCCGCCCGATGAACGGCAGGAACTCGTTGGTGCGTCGGCTGTCGGCAAACTGGTCCGGCGTAAACACAATCGGCATGAAGACATCGGTGCGGCGCGAAAAGAAATCGCGGAAACTCGAGGGCAACACGCCCACGATCTGGTAGTCCTGGTTGTCGAGCGTCAGCTTGCGCCCCACGGCGGCGCGGTCGCCGCCGAAGTGGCTCTGCCAAAATCCCCACGCCAGCACGACGACGTGGTCCTTGCCGGCTTCTGCTTCGTCGGGCTGCAGCGTCCGGCCCACCGCGGCGGAAACGCCCAGGAGCGAGAAGTACTGCCCGCTCACTTTCACGACGTTGATCCGCTCCGGCTCCGCCCCCCCCGTCATGTTCATGGCGACGCCGTTTTGCACGGCGGCGCTGGCGAAGATATCGGTCCGTGCGGAGTAATCGCGGAATCCCGGCACCGACACCGGCGCGAGCAGGTTGTTGAGGGACGGGTAGTAGTGGTTCACCGTGACGAGCCGCTCCGGCTCGCGGTACGGCAGCGGTGCGAGCAGAACGCCGTTCACGACCGAGAAGATCGCGGTGTTGGCGCCGATGCCGAGCGCCAGCGTGAGCACCGCAACGATGGTGAAGCCTGGCGTCTTCACGAGCGCCCGGCCCGCGTGTCGGATGTCCTGCAGCAGCGTTTCCATTCGATGCCTCGTTGTCGGTTTACCGGCCGATCACGCCTTTCACTCGGATCCTCCTATTTCACGACCCATCCGTCCTTCAGCTGAATCACCCGATTGCCGTACGCCGCATTCGTCTCCGAATGCGTCACCTGCACGATCGTCGTGCCATTGGCGTTGAGCTTCTTGAAAAGCTCCATGATCTCCCGCCCCTGATCGGAGTGGAGGTTCCCCGTGGGCTCGTCGGCGAGGAGGATCTGCGGCTTGTGAATCACGGCGCGCGCCACGGCGACGAGCTGCTGTTGCCCGCCGGAGAGCTGGCGCGGGTAGAGATCCTTCTTGGCCACCATGCCGAAGCGGTCCAGGGTGTCCGCCACGATCGCCTGTCGCTCCCCCTTCTTGATGTCCCGGTACGACAGCGGGATGTCGAGATTCTCGGCGACGGTGAGGTCATCGAGCAGGTGGTACTGCTGGAACACGAAGCCGACGTACTGCTTGTGCAGTGCGACGCGGTCTCTGGGCTTGAGC
>DASSIL010000009.1:0-12902 GCA_035691925.1 Gemmatimonadales bacterium | reverse complement strand
GAAGGCCGAGGCGCGGAAGAACCTGCGCACGCTGGCGCAGAGCCTCGACAAGTATCCCGGGTCCGACATTCTGATCGTGGGGCACACCGACGCCGTCGGGCCGAGCTCCTACAATCAGAGCCTTTCCGAGCGCCGCGCCTCAGCGGCCGCCGACTATCTGGTGGTCCAAGGCGTCAGCCGCACGCGGGTGTCCACGCGCGGCATGGGGGAGACCGACCCGATCGGGAGCAACGACACCGAGCGCGGTCGCGAGCTGAACCGCCGCGTGGAAGTCGCGATCTATGCGAGCGAGGCGTACCGGGCGGAGATGGCGAAGCGGTGAGCTCTCCGGGGGGGCCTCTGGCCAGCCTCTCCCCCGCCCCGTAAAATGGATCGACTCCGCTCCGAGCCATTACGAGCGATTTTCTCGCCACTCTGCAGGCGGGCCTAGGCGACCGGTACACGGTTGAGCGCGAGATCGGCCGTGGCGGCATGGCGACCGTGTACCTCGGGCAAGACCATAAGTACCATCGCCCGATTGCGATCAAGGTTCTCAAACCAGGATTCGCAGCTGCCCTCGGCGCGGACAGATTCCGCCGCGAGATAGCGACAGCCGCGCGACTGCAGCACCCCAACATCCTGCCGGTCCTGGAATCGGGCAATGCCGCCGGACATCTCTGGTTCAGCATGCCGTACATCGACGGGGAGTCTCTCCGTCAGCGGCTGAACCGAGTCGCACAGCTGTCCTTCGATGAGGCGATGCGAATCGCAACAGATGCCGCGCGCGCGCTGGATTATGCGCACGACCACGGTGTGATTCACCGGGACATCAAACCGGAAAACCTCCTCATCACCAAAGACGGCACCGCTCTCGTAGCGGACTTCGGCATCGCGCGTGTGGTTGGCAGCGACTCCGAGCCACTGACCGATACCGGACTCGCGGTCGGCACGCCTGCCTATATGAGCCCGGAGCAGGCGGCTGGGGACAGGCGTCTGGACAGCCGGACTGACATCTACTCGCTCGCGTGCGTCATATACGAGATGCTTTCCGGCGAGCCGCCCTTCACCGCCAAGACACCGCAGGGGCTCATCGCCAAGCACTTGCATTCCCCAGTCCCCGATCTGCAGGTAGTTCGGTCCACGATTCCCGCACAAATGCAGCGCGTGCTGGAAACTGCGCTCGCCAAGGCTCCGGCGGATCGCTTCTCGAGTGCCGGCGAGTTCGCCCGAGCCGTCGGCGACGCACTCTCCGGCGTCGGGAACGCCACACCGCACTGGCGAGAGCGCGTTGCGCTGATCGGCGGCGTCGCCGTCGCGCTCGCGATCGTCCTCCTCGTCGTTCGTGGAGTTGTTGGGGTCCGAAGCGGCACTCCCACCCCTTCCTCGACTGCCATCCAATCGCAAGCGTCGCGGATTGCGGTGCTGTACTTCGAGGATCGCACGCCCGATTCGTCGCTCCGCCTGTTCGCCGACGGGTTGACGGAGGAACTGATTCACGAGCTGAGCGGGGTGAATGCGTTTCGCGTCGTCTCTCGCAATGGGGTGAGGCCCTATCGCGGTCGACAGGTCCCGTTCGACAGTCTCGTCGCTGCTCTCCAGGTATCCACCGTCGTGGATGGAGTGGTGGTGCGGGCCGGGAACCAGGTCCGCGTACGGGTCGATTTGATTGATGCGCGCTCGGACACCTACGTCGACAGCCTGTCGCTCGAACGTCCCCTCTCCGATTTCGGCATGCTCGAGCAAGAGCTGGCCCAACAGGTGGCTGGTGCGCTTCGCCGCCAGATGGGTCAGGAGGTACGTCTTCGGGGCACGCTGTCAGCCGACGTCAGCGAAAATGCGAGGAACCTCGTGCTTCGCGCGCAACGTGCACGCGACGACGCAGCGGTGCTCAGCAGACCGCCCCATCCCGAGGATGTGCGGACCGCCCAGGAGGCGCTCCACCGCGCGGACTCGCTGCTGGCGCTCGCGGCGGCCGATGAGCCGCGGTGGATCCGACCGGTGATCGATCGCGGCTGGGTCGCGGACGAGCGTGCGGAGTTGGCACAGGTGAAGGAACGCAACGACATATACGAAACGGGACTGGAACTCGCCGAGGAGGCGATCCGACGCGACCCGCAGAACGCGGAAGCGCTTGAATTGCGCGGCACGCTGCGGTTTCATCAGGTGACGGAACTGGAGTATGCGAAGCCCGACCCTGAGCGTTTGCACAAGGCCGAAGCCGACCTGCGGAGTGCGGTGGACCGGGACAGCACCCTCGCCGGTGCATGGGCGACCCTCAGCTACCTGCTGCAGATCAGGGCGGCGTCCGCTGAAGCGGTCATGGCGGCGCAGCGTGCCTTGCGCGAAGACGCCTACCTGACGAATGCCCGAGAGGTGCTGCTCGAGCTCTTCTTCAGCGAAATAGTGCTCGGCGACCTCGCGAGCGCGGGAGAGTGGTGCCACCGGGGCGCCCTGAATTATCCCGAGGACTACCGCTTCCTCCAATGCCAGTTGACGCTGCTCCGCCACGATTTGCACGCCAAGCCGGATCCGGCGCGCGCCTGGGCGCTCGTCAAAGAGCTCGATCGCATCGACCCCGCCGACAAGGCGATCGCCGCCGGTCATCCGTACACACCGATCTACCGCCGGGTTGTCGCCGCGACGATATCGGCTCGCGCCGGACGCACCGATATCGCCCGGGGGGAGCTCGCCCGCGCGATACGCGCAACGGAGGGCGACTCCGCCCTCCGTTTGGATCTGGCCTACGACGAAGCCTTCCTGCGCCTCGTGCTTGGTGAGCGTGACCACGCGAAACGACTCCTGCGACACCTGGTCGAAGTCAGGCCGGCACTCGATCCGTTTCTGGAGCGAGATCCCGTGTTCCAGGAGTTGCGGCCTATCGCGGCTTCGCCATCCTCTGGTACTCCCCAAGACTGACTAACTCAACGGTGCCGTCGTCTTTACGTACCGCCAGGTTCAGTTCATCGGAAATCATCTCCGTGTGCGTCAGTGGCGTATGCATGATGGCAATGACGTTTGGGTCGTCATCGAACGCCTTCCTGAAGGCAGCGAGGTCGGTATCGTAAATACGGTGGGCGTGGTAGTAGGGCCACAGGAATTTTTCGACCGATGATTCGGTCCAGAACACGGCGTCGTACCTGTCAAGAGGAGTCGTGCCGGACGCGTGAACAACGGTTACATGTGGTTGCGGTCTTCGGGGCTGCTGCTTCGGGGTGAGGAACGTCATGAGACACCGAGCCCGATCACCGGCGTCGATCTCAGACTCCCTCTTCACCACAAACTGGTCCCCTTCTTGTAGCAGGTAGAGGATTTCGGCGCGCGTGCCATCGGCTGATTCGGCCCATCGTACGACATCGTGAGAGTCGACCTGAGGCGGCGAGGCGGGGCCAGCCATGTGATCCTCCGTACGCTAAAGGGTGCGGAGTCCACGCTAGCAGGTGCCAGACATCTGGCGGTCAATTGCGACGCGAATCCTGCTTGGCGGGCCGCATGACAGGCGCGCTTGCATCGCTCCCCAAACGGTGCGAGCATGAGGCCAATCAACCACCTAGACACGGAAAACCGAGATGTCCAGATCCGTCATCGCGTGCGTCCTGGTCCTCTTCGCCCATCCCGGCGCCGCGCGCGCACAAACCACCGACACCGAGCGCGAAGCCGCCGTCGGCATCACGAAACAGATCGACTCCCTCGAAGCGCGGCTCCGCCCGACCGAGACCGCCGAGCGTCTCGCCGCGAAGGCCGACCCGGCACGCGATCGCGTGTTGGCTCGGGTTGCGGCACTGTGGAGCGGCGGGCTCGAAGGGTTGTCCGACTGGATCGGCCATCACCCGGAAGTCGGCTGGCACGAGTTCCTCGCGTTCGACACCCTCACCGCGGTGCTGCGCGGCTACGGCTTCCAGGTCGATACCGGCGTCGCCGGCCTGCCGACGGCGTTCGTGGCGACGTGGACCTCCCCCGCCGGCGCCGCCGGTCCGACGCTCGGCCTCATCGCCGAATACGACGCGCTGCGCGGCACGCAGGGCGACTTCCACGGCGACCAGCACAACGCGCAGAGCCCCGTGGCATTCGCTGCCGCCCGAGCCCTGATCGAGTACATGGGAAGTGCCAAGATCCCGGGACGCGTGGTCGTCTACGGAACGCCGGCTGAAGAGGTCGATCCCCCGGCGAAGTACATCATGTGGAAGGCGGGGGTGTTCAAGGGCGCCGATATCCTGGTGCGCAGCCATTCGGTGGTCGAGACGCAGCGCGACCGCCCCGGCTTCGGCGTCTGCTGTCTGAACATCGACGCGGTGAAGTACACCTTCACCGGCCGCCCCGCCCACCAGCTCTCGGCGTGGAACGGGCGCAATGCGCTCGAGGCGGCGGTCCAGTTCTATTCGGCCGTCGATCACCTGCGCTCCACCTGGCGTCCCGATCACCGCGTACAGGGCGTGATCCCGGAGGGCGGCATCGCCCCCAACGTCGTCCCCGACCACACCGTCGTCGACTATTTCATCCGCTTTCCCGACGAGGTGTACCTCGAGCACATCTCCCGCATGATGGACGACGCCGCGAAAGGCGCCGCCCTCGAGAGCGGTACCGAAGTGCAGATCACGCGCTACGGCGAATACCGCGACGGCATCACGACGGCGATGCTGTCGGAGCTCTGGTTCGCCTACGCCCGGAAGCTCGGCGCACCTGGACTGGTGGAAGAGAAAGGGCGCCCGTCCGGATACGAGGAGACAGGGTTCGTAAGTCGCGAAATTCCGGGAATCGGGATCACGGTAAAGAGCTCGACGTTCAGCAATCATACCTACGGGATGCGCGACGATACATTCGCGGCGATCGGGCACCACGCCTTCCTGCTGGACGCCCAGATCGAGGCGGCGGTGTTGTACAATTTCCTGACATCCCCGGATTTCCGTCGTGCCGTGCAGGAGGAGCAGCACACCCTGGCCGGTCTCCAGGAGCGCTACCTGACCGCGCTGCGTGCGGTGTACGGACCGGAGATCGGAGCCGACACGGCGTTGTCGCGGCAAAGCAAGATGGAGATTCAGGTTCCGCATGTGGAGCGGCCCAAGCCCTAGTCGCCGCAGCTTGCTTGACCGCTGCTTGATGGTCAGCAGAGATTTTGTCGGGGGATCGGTTGGCGGGTGGGTATGATCGTCGGCATTGACCTGGGAACTTCCACCTCCGAGATCGCCGTCCTCAAGAACGGCGTCCCGACGCTGGTGCGCGAGATCGCCGGGTCGTCGCATGGTTTCCTTCCTTCCGTTGTCGCCATCGGCACCGACGGGCAGCTGCGCGTGGGCGAGGCCGCGACCGCCCTCCTCGCGGTCCGGCCCGAGGCCTCCGTCGCCGAAGTCAAACGCCTCATGGGCACCGACCAGCGGATCAGCCTCGGCGGGGAGAGCTTCACCCCCCAGGAGATCTCGGCGCTGATCCTGCGCCACCTCAAGCGGGAGGCCGAGGCGGCGCTGGGAGAGCCCGTCGACCGGGCGGTGATCACCGTGCCGGCGTACTTCACCGCCCTGCAGCGCCGCGCCACCCACGACGCCGGCGAGCTGGCCGGTCTGACCGTCCAGCGTCTCATCAACGAACCGACCGCTGCCGCGCTGGCCTACGGCATCGAGCGCCCCAACGCCGAAGAAAAGGTGCTCGTCTACGACCTGGGCGGCGGGACGCTCGACGTCACCGTGCTCGAACTGAGCGAAGGCGTCCTCGACGTCATCGCCAGCACCGGCAATGCCGCGCTCGGCGGCAAGGATTTCGACGAACGCCTCATGACCTTCCTCGCCGCCACGTGCCAGAGGGCGACCGGGGTCGACCTCCTCGCCGCGCCGAAGACGCGCGCCCGGCTGCGCGCTGCCGCGAAGCGCGCCAAGGAAGATCTGTCGAATGCGACGTCGTCGTTGATCGTGGTCGAGGACTGGGAGTACGACCTGACGCGCGCCGCGTTCGAGGCGCAGATCGAGGAGCTGGTCCTCTCGACCGCCAAACAGATCGACGAGGCCCTGGCCAAGAAGAAGCTGGCGCCGAATCAGATCGACACGATTCTGATGATCGGCGGCTCGAGTCGCGTCCCCTTCGTGCGCGGATTCGTGAGCCATTACTTCGGCGACCGTCCGCTGCGCACCGAGGTGCACCCCGACGAAGCGGTGGCGCTGGGCGCGGCGGTGCTCGGCGGCATCGAGGGCAACGCGATCCATCCCGGGACGATCGTCATCACCGACGTCGCGCCGTGGACCCTGGGAGTGTCCGTCGTGGAGGATCGACCCGGCGGTCGGATCAGCGGCGTCTTCAGCCCGCTGATCGAGAAACAGTCCACGATCCCGCGCTCCGTCACGCGACATTACGGCACCACCTACGACTGGCAGTCGTCGATCCGCATCGAGGTCTATCAGGGCGATGCGCCGCTGTGCGCCAACAATCTCAAGGTCGGTGAGTTCGAGCTGCAGCTCGTGGAACGCGCGCGCGCCGGCGCCGACGTCGAGATCTCGTTCTCGTACAATCTGAACGGCGAGCTCGAAGTGGTGGCCAGCTCCCTGGGCGCGAGTCGTCGCGTGGTGATGCGTCCCAGTCCCCAGCATTTGAGCGAGCAGGAGAAGCGGATCGCACGTGCCCGGCTCGAACAGCGGTGGCCCACGACCACAGCTCCTGCTGCCAACGCCCCCGCGGAGCCGGCCGCGTCGGCTTCATCGGTGGTCGAGCGCGCCCGTCACGCGCCGCTGTACCATCGAGTCGCGCCACTCATCGCCAAGGCGGAGCAGCTGCTGCCGACCCTGGCTGCCGGACCGCGCACGCGACTCGACGTGCTGTTGCTCGAGCTGCGCACCGCGTTGATCGCCAACGACGAGCGCGCGGTCGGCATCGTGGAGCAGGCGCTGACGAATCTCCTCTTCGAGCTGGCGTGACCATGGACGACGGACCGGACATACACTCCGACGACTTCTACGTCGTCCTCGGCGTATCGCAGACCGCCTCCCCCGACGAGATCAAGCGGGCCTACCTCGCCCTCGTCCGGGAGCACACCCCCGAGCGCTCGCCCGAGGCGTTCAAGCGAATCCGCCAGGCGTACGAGACGCTGAGCGATCCCACCGCCCGCGACCGTTATGACGCTCGCCCTGACCCACGGATCCAGGGACTCGTGAATGAAGCCGCACAGGCGATGAGGGCTCAGGATTTCGCCCGGGCCGAGCAGCTCTACAAGCAGGCGCTGCTCGAAGCGCCGGGGCTGAATTGGATCCGCAACCTGCTCGGCATCTGCTTTCTCTATCAGAACCGCCCGGGCGACGCGATCGTGCAGTACGAGCGGCTGCTGGAGCAGCCGACCGTCGACGCGTCGATGCACGCCAACCTGGCCCATGCCTACCGCATGGTGCGACGCTACGACGACGCCGAGCGAGAGTTCAAGATCGCAATGCATCTCGCCGGCGATCAGGGGTTCGAGTACGGTCTCGTGCTGCTCGAAATGATCGCCGAGCGCGGTGCGGTGGACGCGGCGGACAGAGTCGCCCAGCAGCTGATCGCGGCGGCCCCGAAAGGGAGCCGGGCGGCCGCAGCGTACTATGCGAAACAGATCGAGCTGGCGCTGCGCGCCAATCGCCTGCCCACGATCCCCGCGATCCTCGTGCGCATGACGCAGGGCCTGAACACCGACGAAGCGAAGCACATCGTGGCGGGGACGCTCGGCAACGTCGCCGGCCAGGTACTCGCCGGCGGCGTATTCGACGTCGCGGAGCGGATCGCGCAGACGGCCGGGAAGCTGGTACCCGGCGATCCCGGCTTCGACGCCCTGGAGCAGGCCGCCCGGCTGCTGCGCCGCAAGGACACGGCCGGCGTCACACGCCTGCTGCGCACGCACGTCGCGTTCGCGCCGGACGGAGTGCTGCAGGGATTGCGACCGGTGATCGAGCATTATGTCGCCACCGGCGCCGTCCCCAGAACGGGGCGGCCGAAGCCCCGTCCTGTCGCCGCCGGGTCTTCCAGGAGAGTGCCAGGGTTCCTCCTGTGGTTTCTTTTTATGGGACTGTCACACCTCATCACCAACTGGAATGGGGGGTCGAGTGGGCAGTCGTCGAGCGCCATTCCGGTCGCCGCAAACTCCGGTCAGGCAAGCACGGGGGACGTTGCTGCGTTGCTGCAGGGAACCACGAAGACCGAATACGCCGGGGTCCTCACCGACGTCGCGAGTTCAGAGCAGCCGGTCCGTTCCCACTTGCGCCTGACATTCGACGACTTGAAGATCGGCCCGGTGGGATACCTGGCGCTGTCTCCGCCGCTCGCGGGCAGCGGACCGTGCCTGGTGCGCGCCCACGCCGACTCCGTTCAGCTTACGGTCCAGTCCGGATCGGACACCCTCGTGCTGGTAGGCGCGCGGGTGGCCGACACGATCCTCGGGACCTGGAGAACCCGTGCTGCCGCATCGAGCCGGCGATACGGTGAGTGGCGCGCCTGGTTCATCAGTGGCACCCGCATACCCGTCAACACGCCGTCGAGCTGGCGCGACGGTCGATGACCGGCCCCGACATCCACTCGGACGATTACTACCGCGTCCTGGGCGTCGACAAGTCCGCTTCGGCCGACGAGATCAAGCGCGCGTACCTCGCCCTCGTCCGCGAGTACACGCCGGAGCGCGCGCCCGAAGCGTTTAAGCGGATTCGCGAGGCGTACGAGACGCTGCGCGATCCGATCACGCGCGGTCGCTACGACACCCGCCTCGACCCGCGGATCACCCAGCTCCTCAACAGCGCCGCGGAGGCAATGAAGCAGCAGGAATTTGCCAAAGCCGAGCAGTTCTACAAGCAGGCGTTGCTCGAGGTACCCGGGTTGGACTGGGTTCGCAACCTGCTCGGCGTCTGCTTTCTGCAGCAGCGGCGCCCGCTCGACGCCATCGCGCAATACGAGCGTGTCCTGCAGCTGCCGAGTATCGACCCGTCGATGCACGCGAATCTGGCCCACGCCTACGGCATGGTGCGACGCTACGACGACGCCGAGCGGGAGTTCAAGATCGCGATGCAGCTCGCCGGCGACGACGGGTTCGTGTATGGGCTCGCCCTGATAGGGATGATCGCCGACCGCGGTGAAGTCGACGTGGCCTTGAAGCTCTCGCAGGAGTTGATCAACGCGGCGCCGAAGGGCGGCCCCGCCGCGGCGGCATACTTCTCGAAGCAGATCGAGCTGGCACTGGCCTCGAACCGCCGGCCCGCGGTGCCCGCCATCCTGCAGCGCATGACGCGCGGGTTCGAGACCCCCGAGGAGAAGCGCAACGCGGCCGCCGCGCTCGGGAACCTCAGCACCCGACTCGTGGCCGGAGAGGCGTTCGATGTCGCGGAACAGGTAGCCCGGACCGGGGCACGGCTGCAGCCGGAGGACCCCGGCTTCGACGCCCTCGAGCAGGTGGGCCGCCTCTTGAACGTCCACGACTACGACGGCGTCGCGCGGGTACTGCGGACGCACGTCTCCTTCGCTCCGGGGGGCGCGGTGCAGGGGCTCAAGGCATGGATCGAGCACTATGTCGCGACCCATGCCGCATACAAGGGGATGCGGCAACTGTCGATGCCGCCGTCCTTCTTCCGGCTGTACGGCGTCGGGACGACGCTGCTGGACAATGACCACGACTACGACGAGCACACCAAGACACACGTCGCCAGCCAGTACTTCACGGTCTTCTTTGTCCCGCTATTCCCGGTCGCCAACTACCGCGTGCGGGCGACTCCCACGATGCGATACTTCGTCGGTCGAGTCCCGCTGCGGCGCGCCCAGAGGATTCACGTGGGGGTGGTCGCCGCGGCCCTCGCGCTCCTCGTGATCTGGGCGCTGGTGAGTGGCTCGTCCGACTCCCCCAGCGCTTCGACCGGCGCGGTCGAGCGATCGAGCGCCGCTCAGCCTGCGAACCCAGTCGACCCGGCGCACGTCAACCGTTACGACGGGGAGGTTGCCAATACGACTATGGCGGTCACGCCGGTACGCGCGGCGCTGCGGTTCACGTTTGTCGATTCGAGCCCGACCGGGTACCTGGCCGTCTTTCCGCCCCTCACGGGGAGCGGCATCTATACCATCCAGGCACGGGGCGACGAAATCCGGCTGTCCGAGGCAGCCGGACCCGACACGATCTACTTTCAGGGGACGAGACAGGGCGAGCAGGTGATCGCCGGGACATTCCGGCTCGAGGGGCCGATGATGATCAAGCACTATGGCACCTGGCGCATGCATCTGGTCAGCGGGACGGCAATACCTCGAGAGCTGAATCCCTGGTAGGTCAGCCGGCCGCTCAGTTGTAGTGACGCCCGCCACTCACGAAGGCCTCCCGCTCGGCCGCTGCTGCGGCCTCTTCGGTGGTGCCGCCTGCGGGGGCGGCGCTGATTTCGGCTTCGGCGCCGCCTGCGCCGGCCGCCGGTCCGGTGGATCCTCCGCGTCCCGATGCGGCCCCGCCGGCTTCCCCTCCCGCAAGTTGTCGCGCTGCTCGGGCTCGAGCGGTCGTCCCGGATCCGTCTGCATCCCTTTCTGGCGAGTCGGGAACGGCAACGCCTGCGGCGCCGGCGGATTGCGCGCGATCACGTGCGGCGGCACGCGCCGAGTGGGCGGCGCCGCGGGTTTCGCGACCGGTGCCGCCGAGGCCGGACGACGCCAGGGCGTGACTTGAATCACCGGCCGGGGCGTCGCGGGCGCCTGGGGCGCGGCGCGTGTACCAGTCACCCCACGCCGCACCGGCGAGAACCGCGGATGCGCGATGATCTCCGCCCGGTCCACTTCGGCATTCGTCACGCGCACCACTCTGCGCCCCACCGCTTCACCGCGCTGGAACGTCCAGGCCGGCACCGCCGTGACCTGCGGGCGATTGACGTAACGCACGTCCCGCGGGCGCGCCTCCACGATGTCCGGATTGATGCGGTCGCGATAGCGGTCGCCGTGGTGATACCAGGGGTGATACGGCTCGCGCGGACCGAGCGGGAACCACCCCTGGACTCCCACGCGTCCCACGCTCACGAAGACCACCAGCGCCGGCGCATAGCAGGGATGCCGCCGCCGCGGGCCGGGGAACCAGCCCCAGCGCGAATGCAGGTAGCCCCATCGCCCGTAGTGGAACGGCGCCCAGCCCCACGGAGCATCGTCCACCCAGGTCCAGCCCCACGGATCGATCCACACCCAGCGCCCGAAGCGGTAGGGCGCCCACCCGACGACCACCGTCGTCGGATACCACACCGGCCCGTAATCCGCGTCGGTCTCCCACTGCCCCGCGCGATCGAGCTCGTCGTAGCCGGGGACGTCGCGTCCCACGTACTGCGCCGACGCGGAAGCCCCGAGCGGCTGGTCGCGCGCCGCGCTCCAGCGGTCGAAGTCATCCGAGCGCGGGAACGGGATCGTGGTGACGCGAATCGGGTCCGAGCCTTCGAGCCGCAGCGCATCCCCGCCGTGGAGCGACTGCGTCGTCTCCCCTGCCGCCACGTCGGCCAATCCGTTGTCGACCGCGGCCGTCGTCGCGTCGTCACTCTCCGAGACATCGATACGATACGTCCCGGCCCGACGCAGCAGCACGGCGCCGTTCGGCGTGTCGACTTCGACCGAGTCGCTGTCGGAGAGCTCGTACACGCTCACCCGCAACGTCCCCGTCGCGAGACTCACCTGCAGGAAGTCGTCGGTCAGCGTGGCGATCGTCAGGTCCGCCACCCCGTTGATCCGCAACGTGCAGTTCCCGACCTGCAACTCCGCTCGCCCGCCGCGCTCGGCGTAGAGGCGATCACCCGAGGTGAGGGCGTAGTTGATCGACGCGTCGCTCCAGGAGGACGCCCCCGTCTCCCCGGACGGCTGGAGCGCCACGCTTCCTTCGAGCAATGCGATGCGGGCGACGCGCCCCGGCGGGTCCCCTGAATCCGAAAGAGCCACGGCTGCCGGTGCGGGGGCGGCTTGCATGAGAAGGAGCGTCGCAATCGTGAACATATGAAGCCATCCGATGGGAGACAGCCGAGCGTACCGTCGTCACGCTGAACTCTGGGTGAGGTGGATGTGAGGGTGTCTTAGCCTTCCCACTCCTCTCCTCGATGTCGTTACTTCCACTTCTTTTCCTTTTCACAAGGAGCGATCGCGTGTCATCCCGAGCCCCGAGCGTCAGCGACGGGCGAGGGACCCCGGAATGCCCAGTGAGAGACGAACCAGAACTGCCTCACGGTGCCACGAAGAGCGAAGGACCTCAGGATGCTCAGTGGGAGACGAACCAGAGCTGCCTCACAGTGCCCCGTGAGACATCCTGTCAAAGTGCGGAGATTCCGAGGTCCCTCGCCTCCCCTCGCTTTGCTCGGGTCGGCTCGGGATGACAAGCGCGCTTCGCTTGGTTTGAGAGAAGGTTGAGGATCCTGCCCCAAACTGGCTGCAAGCGTTAATGAAGACCTACTACGTGTACATCATGTCGAGTGGCAGGCGAACCCTCTATGTAGGCCTCACTGGTGACCTGCAACGTCGCGTTCACGAACATCGCGACAAACTGATTGATGGGTTTACCAAACGGTACAACGTGACTCATCTCGTGTATTTCGAAACAATGACTGACGTTCACGAAGCAATCGCCAGGGAAAAGACAATCAAAAAATGGTCGCGTGCGAAGAAGATTGCGTTGATCAAGTCGACGAACCCGAAATGGAAGGATTTGAGTCGGAGCGCTAACATTGCAGCCGGTGAACACCCATTCTTTCACAAATGACCGCGGACTCACCATCCGCACCGCCTCGCGCGGCGCCGCGATCACCTCGCTGGTCACGCCGGACCGCTTCGGCAAACTCGCCGACGTCGTCCTCGGCTACGACACCGTGGAAGAATTCACTCGAGATCCGCGCCCCCTGGGCGCCGTCTGCGGCCGCTGCGCCAATCGCATCGCCAACGCCCAGTTCACGCTCGACGGCACGACCTACCACCTCAGCGCCAACATCGGCCGTCACCACCTGCATGGA
>DASSIL010000008.1:0-5373 GCA_035691925.1 Gemmatimonadales bacterium | reverse complement strand
CGCATGGCAGAGGCGCTCGCCCTGCGGGGGATCGCAACGCTGCGCTACCAGTTCCCGTATATGGAACGCAAGGCTCGGCGTCCCGATCCTCCCGGCGTCGCGACGGCCACCGTCCGAGCAGCCGTTGCGCTCGCGCACCGTCTCGCACCGGAGCTGGCGCTCATCGCCGGGGGGAAGTCGTTCGGCGGACGGATGACGTCCACCGCACAGGGATCCGATCCGCTGCCGGACGTGCGCGGGCTCGCCTTCCTGGGGTTCCCGCTGCACCCTCCCGGCAAGCCGGCCGTCACCCGTGGGGAGCACCTCGACGCCGTCCGGATCCCGATGCTGTTCCTCCAGGGCGATCGCGACGAATTCGCCGAGCCGATCCTGTTGCGCCAGGTCTTGCGCGGACTCGGTGGGCGGGCGACGCTGCATCTGGTGCACGGTGGAGATCACTCGTTTAGTGTGCCCAAGAAATCGGGGCGGAGTCCGGACGACGTCTTCGATGAGCTGGCAACCACGATTGCGGACTGGGCGTTGAACATTCCGCGCTGATCGCCGGGGTCTCCCGGAGCGACCGCGACGTTTTGTCGCGGTGGGAGACCCCGGCGGATCAGCGCCAACGCGGAGGTCGAGTTCGATGAGCTATTGGATTCTGAAGACCGAGCCCTCCACCTATTCTTTCGATGATCTCGTCAAACAGAAGACGGCGGTGTGGGACGGTGTGAAGAATCCGCTCGCCCTGAAGCATCTGCGGGCGATGCAGCCCGGCGACGACGTCCTGATCTACCATACTGGCGACGAGAAGGCGGCGGTCGGGCTCGCGCGCGTGACCAAGGCCGCGTATCCCGATCCCAAGAAGAAGGACCCCAAGCTCGTCGTCGTCGATCTCAAGGCTGGCGCGAAGCTCACGGCGCCGGTGTCGCTCGCGACGATCAAGGCCGATCCCGCGTTCAAGGACCTCGCGCTGGTACGGATGGGCCGGCTCTCCGTCGTGCCCGCCACGCCCGCGCAATGGCAGCGATTGCTGCGACTCGGAGGAATGCCGTCATGACCCTGCGACCTGGTTTGCCGCTCCTGCTCTGTGTCGTGCTGGTCCCCGTTCTCACCGCGCAACGTGGTGCCAGGAAGCCGGCTCCCGTCGCCGCGGCGCCGCAGGCGGCCGATTCACTCAACAACATCAAATTCCGGCAACTCGGGCCCTCGGTGGGCGGTGGCCGGGTGACGGCGGTCGCCGGCATTTCCGGGCAGCCCAACGTCTACTACGTCGGGGCCGCGGCGGGCGGCGTCTGGAAGACGACCGACGGCGGCAATTCCTGGGATGCGATCTTCGCCGACCAGCCGACGTCATCGATCGGGGCGATCGCGCTCGCGCCTACCAATCCCAACCTCGTCTGGGTGGGAACCGGGGAGGGGAACATCCGCAACGACATCGTGAACGGTCGCGGCGTGTTCTTCTCTCCCGACGCCGGCAAGACCTGGCGATTCATGGGCCTCGCAAACGCGGGCCAGATCGCGCGCATCGTGGTCGATCCGCACGACCCCGACATCGTCTTCGTGGCTGCGATCGGCCACGCCTGGACGCCGAACCCCGACCGCGGCGTGTTCCGCACCGCGGACGGCGGCAAGACCTGGCAGAAGGTCCTCTACGTCAACGACACGACCGGCGCGTCCGACCTCGTCATGGTGCCCGGCAACTCGCGCGTGCTCTTCGCCGGGATGTGGCAGGTCGTGCGGCATCCGTGGGGGCTGGTTTCGGGGGGCGCCGGCAGCGGCATCTACCGCTCGACCGACGGCGGCATGACGTGGGATCGTCTCGCGACCGGGTTGCCGCGCGGGCCATGGGGACGCACCGCGGTCGCCGTCGGGTCAACCAACCCGCGGCACATCTACGCGCTCGTGGAAGCGAAGCAGGGTCTGCTGTGGGATTCGCAGGACCAGGGTGATCACTGGGTGCGCGTCTCGGACAATCACGCCTTGTCGTCGCGCGGGTTCTACTTTTCGCTGATGCACGTCTCGCCGGTCGACGACAGGAAGGTGTTCTTCTCCTCCTACCAGCTGCTCGAGTCCGACGACGGCGGCAAGACGTCCCACATCATCGATCGCCCCGTGCACGTGGATCATCACGCGCTGTGGATCGATCCCGCCAATCCGGACCGGATGGTGCAGGGGAACGACGGCGGCGCCTACGTGACACAGGACGCGGGGAAGAACTGGACCTGGTTCAACAACCTGCCGATCGAGCAGTTCTACATGGTGGCCGCGGACAACAATGTGCCCTACAACCTGTGCGGCGGCCTGCAGGACAACAACGCCTGGTGCGGGGCGTCGAGCGGTCCCTCGGGCTCGCTCAACGGCTCTGAATGGTTCACCGTGACGGGTGGCGACGGCGAGTACGCCGTCCCGGCGCCGAGCGACTCCACCATCGTGTACGCTGAATCGCAGAACGGCAGCCTGCAGCGCATTGATCTGCACACGGGGGTGACGCGGGCGGTGCGCCCCTACGTTCCCGGCGTGTCGGATCGCGCGCCGGCGGAGCTGGACTACCGGTTCAACTGGACGACGCCCGTCGAGGTCTCGCGCACCGATGCGAATACCGTGTACATCGGGGCGAACGTCGTCTTCAAGAGCACCACTGGCGGCGAGCACTGGGACGTGATCAGCCCCGATCTCACCCGCAACGACAAGTCGAAGCAGCGCACCAGCGGTGGGCCGGTCACCGACGACATCTCGGGCGCCGAGACGTACAACACCATTCTCACCGTCAACGTCGCGCCTTCCGATGAAAACGTGATCTGGGTCGGCACCGACGATGGGCTCGCCCAGGTGACGCGCGACGGCGGGAAGACGTGGGGCAACGTGGCGGGGCATTTCCCCGGCCTCGCCGCCGATGCCGAAGGGCGCATTTATCAGATTGGAGTCTCGCCCACTGCGGCGGGGACCGCGTACCTCGCCGTCGATCGCCACCAGTTCGACGACAACCGTCCGTATGTCTACAAGACGACGGACTTCGGCAAGACGTGGATCGACATTTCGGGTGGCCTGCCGCAGGACGCCTCGGCGCGAGTGGTGCGCGAGGATCCCAATCGCGCAGGCCTCCTGGTGCTGGGGACCGACGCCGCGCTCTGGATCTCTAGCGACGCCGGCGCCGCGTGGCGGCCCCTCAAGGCCGGGTTCCCGACGGCACCGGTCTACGACCTGAAATTCATCCAGCGCTCGCACGATCTCGTGGTCGCAACCCATGGGTTGGGGCTGTTCGTCCTCGACAACATCACCGCCCTCGAGGAGCTCGGCCCCGGGGTTGCCTCCCAGGATGTGCACCTCTTCGCGACACTGCCGGCCCAGATCCGCGTGCGGCCGCGGCGCACCGTCGTCGCGCCGACCCGCTTCACCACGCCCAATGCGCCTGCCGGCGCGATGATCGATTACTACCTCAAGACCGCACTCGACACGAGCGCAGGAGCCGCGGGAGACTCCTCCGCCCGCGCTGAGGGTGGTGCGGCGGCTGGGCAGGGCGGTCGTCGCAGGAACGGGGTGATCGTCACCGTGACCGACGCCCAGGGCGACACCGTGACCGTGGACTCCGGGGGTCCCGGCAAGCAGGGCGTGAATCGCTTTGTGTGGAACCTGCGGTACGCGGCTGCGCCGCGGCTGACCTTCGAGCGTCCTCCCGAGCCGGGAGAGGAAGAGAATCCGTTCCGCAACGCCGGGGGCCCGAGGGTCATTCCGGGGCCGTACACAGTGACGATCGCGGCGGGCGGCAAGACCGCCACGCAGACGGTCACGGTGCAACCCGACCCATTCGTCCATGCCGACTCGGCGGCATTCGTCGCCCAGCTGCGCGCGGGATTGCAGCTGCGCAGCGAGATGACGGCGTTGAACACGATGCTGAACCGTATCGCCAGCCTGCAGACCCAGCTGCAGAACGTGCAAACCGCGTTGCGCGGCACGGGAGTCGACTCGACGGTTTCAGGCCCGGTGACGCGCGAGGCGCGCGGCCTCGGCCGCAAGCTCCGGGAGCTGAAGGACTCGCTCTACAACTCGGAGGTGCAGCGCGACGGTGGCCAGGACGACGTGCACTACCTGAGCCGGTTCCAGGACCGCTATCAGCGGCTCAGCGGCGGCAGCGCCTTCGCCTACGCGCAGCCGCCCGGCGAGCCGGTCATGGCACAATGGAAGGTGCTGCGCCCCCAGCTCGACGCGTACCTGGCGCGATTCAACGGGATGCTCGAGACCGACGTGCCGCAGTTCAACAAGGTGGCACTGGATCACCAGGCGCCGACGATCGTCGGCGGGCAGGCGATACGCATCCTGTCCGTGCCGCCAGCCGGAGGCGTTACATCGCGCTGAAGCGGTCGAGAAACGCCTGCTCCTCCGCGGTCAGGCTGTTGGGCCCGCGGGTTTCGAGCTTGGCGAGGACACGCTCGGCTTCTTCGCGATTGACGGGGTGGAGCTGCTCCAGCCGGATCTGCTTCCACCGCTCCGCCGCACCGGCGGGAGGAGTCGGTGCCCGGCGCGGCTGCACCGGCCGCATGCGGGCGTCGACGGTGCGCGTGCCGGTGAGTCGCAGTACCAGCCAGCCGCCCGCGAATCCGCCGAGGTGCGCGAAGTGGGCGACGTTGCCGCCTCCGATCCCGCCCAGAAAAAGTGAAATGCCCGTCAGGATGAGCACCATCGTCCACGCCTGGACGGGGATGATGCCCCAGATCAGGAGCTGCGCGCGCGGCCACAGGCGGGCGAAGGCGAGTAGCACGCCGAAGATCCCGGCGGAGGCTCCGACGAGCCCTACGTTGGGGCTCATGATCGCCGACGTGAACGCGCCGAACAGCCCGCTCACGAAATAGAGCGTCAGAAACCGTCCACCACCGAGCCGATCTTCCACGCGTGGTCCGAAGAAGAAGAAGCTGAGCATGTTGAAGAAGATGTGGCCAAAGTCCGCGTGTAAGAACATGTAGGTGATCGCCGTCCACGGCTGACGGGCGAACGCTTTCGGGACGAACGCGAGGGCGGTCGCGATCTCGGGGTGCGACTGCTGCAGCATGAAGACCAGAACATTGGCGGCGATGAGCAGCCCGACCCACTTGGTAATCATGGCACGGAAGGCTACACGGGCTGCGCGCTATATTGAAGGCATGGCTGAGAAGTGGTTGTTGCGGGTGGGCTACGCCAAGCCGTTGCTCGAAGTCCCCGCGCGGCAGTGGTCCGTGGCTGGCGTCACGAACCGTTCAGAACACATCGTCGAAGAGACCCCCGTCGTCATCGTCTACAACGCGATCCCTCACGTCGTCATGATGACGTCCCCCGCCGACCTCGAGGATTTCGTCCTCGGCTTCAGCATCACTGAAGAGCTGATCCGCACGCCAGCGGACCTCAAGGAAGTGAAAGTGATTC
>DASSIL010000007.1:0-3474 GCA_035691925.1 Gemmatimonadales bacterium | reverse complement strand
ACCGGGGTCTTCGCTACGATCGACGCCTTGAACGCGGCGCAGGCTTCCCAGGCGGGCGGCCCCGGTCACACCACGATCGCGGGTCACGTAGGCCATCTGGAATCCAGCGTGACCCTCACGACGCGCGCGCTGCGGGGGGAGACGGCCTCGCGCGACCGCAGTCGCAGCTGGACGGTCGCGACCGTCGACGACGCGGCATGGACCACCTTGCGTGCAGACCTGCGACGCGCATATGCCGACTTGCTGGTGGCAGTCGGAATGCGCACCGTATGGGACGAAGACGCCCTGGGAACGGCGTTCGGAGCGGTCGCGCACACGTCCTACCATCTCGGTGCCATTCGGCAGCGGCTCCCGCCAACTTCCTGAACGCTGCCTGACCGGCAGCTCACGCGTCGTCGCAGAATCGAACACGCCTGCTCGGGCCCGGAACTTGCTCTTGCCTCCCGGAAGCCGTTGTCTACGATAGTGTCTCCGCGCAGGGGATCCACCGCTTCAGGAGGTTCGCTGAAACGCTTGTTCCTGCTGACCGCCGGCGCCGGGGTGTGGCTCGCGGCCTGTTCCGAGTCGCCCCAACCCACGGCGCCCGGCACGTCCCCGATCACTGCCGCAGCGACGCCCGAAATGCTCCGCTTCGAAGCCGACCATCCCCATACACACATTCAGCTGCCGAGAGGGTTCGCGCGCGGTGCGGCGAAGACTTCGAGCACGGGGATCAGCTATCATGGTGGGCCGCTGTTCACCTCCCAGACCAGAATCGTCGCGATCTACTGGTCCGGGTCGACGATCTACAACGGCGGACCGCTGCCTGGAGCGACGGGGAATGGAAGCCAGGATGGCTCTATCGTCGGGGCGTTTCTGACAAGCCTGGGCGGCTCACCATACTTCAACATCAATGCGACGTACTTCGACGGCTCCGGGACGCACGTAACGAACAGCGTTGCTTATACGCGGTATTGGGCCGCCAACACGAACGCCCCCACGAGTGGACAAACGGTCTCCGACGCGCAGGTGCAGGCGTTGATCGTTTCCGGCTTCAACTCCGGCGCGTTGACCTACGACAACTCGACCCTCTATGCCGTCTTCAGTGGTCCGGGGGTCAATCTGGGTGGCGGGTTCGGGACGCAGTACTGCGCGTACCACGGCCGCTTCAGCTCGAGTGGTCGCGACGTCAAGTACGCGGTGATGCCACGCGACTATGATTTTCCGTCCGCCTGCTCTGCCTTGAACGGCTCGCCCAACAACGATGCGGCGGCCGATGCGGAGGTCAACACGCTGGCGCACGAAACGGAAGAGACGACAACCGACGAGGATCTGAACGCCTGGTACGATCGCCGGGGCAACGAGAACGCCGACAAGTGCGCCTGGACCTTCGGCACGACGTACGTGACGTCGAATGGATCGACGGCCAACATGAACCTCGGCGGCCGGGACTACCTGGTCCAACGCAACTGGGTGAATTCAGGCAACGGGGGCTGTCTGCTGGCCTTCTAATGATCCGGTAGGGCAGTCGCCCCGCCGCTGCACGCGAACGGCGGGCCCGTATGGGCTCGCCGTTTTGCATGACGACGTGTATAGCTTTCCCCTCCATGGACACGAGCAGCGCCGACCTCAGCGCTCTCCGGATCGACCGCACGGCACCTCCTCCGCAGGGCGGGCGGTCCTCTCGCTGGCTCTGGATCATCGGGCAGGCGGTGATCGTCCTCGTGGTCGGAGCGTGGCTCGTCGTGCGCTCGATCGGCGGTGCGGTCCCGGTACGCCTCGTCCCCGCCGTTCTGGTTTCACCGGCACAGGCCTCCTCGGTGGTGATCGCCAGCGGCTATGTCGTCGCGCAGCGCAAGGCGGCCGTTGCCTCCAAGGCGACGGGGCGCCTCGTCTACCTCGGCGTCGTCGAAGGGGACCGCGTGCGAGTAGGACAGGTCATCGCGCGGATCGAGAATGCCGACGTCCAGGCCCAGGTGGCGCAGGCGCAGGCGAACGTGCAGCTGGGCGAGGCCGACCTGCAGGACGCGCGGCGCTCGCTGGAGCGGGAAAAGCAGCTGCTCGACTCGAACCTCAGCACGCAGGCGGCCTACGATGCGGCGGAGGCGCGCTACCACCGCGTGACGGCGACGATCGACGTCGCCAAGGCGAATCTCGCCGCGGCCCAGGTCGCGCTCGAGAACACGGTGATCCGTGCTCCGTTCGACGGGACGGTCCTGACGAAGAACGCCGACGTCGGTGAGGTGGTGGCGCCGTTCGCGGCGAGCGCGCTCTCCAAGGCCGCCGTCGTAACCCTCGCCGACCTGCAGTCGCTGCAGGTCGAGGTGGACGTCTCCGAGTCGAACATCGAACAGGTGATTCCCGGGGCGCCATGCGAGATCGTGCTCGACGCCTATCCCGACGTCCGGTACCCGGGTGCGGTGGCGAAGATCGTGCCGACCGCCGACCGTGCCAAGGCGACGGTGCAGGTGAAAGTGGCGTTCAACCGCTACGACGCGCGGGTGTTGCCGGAGATGAGCGCCAAGGTTCATTTTCTGCCGCGCGCCGATGCCGCCGCCAGGGGCGACACGACACCGCTGCTCACCGTCCCGGCCGCGGCCGTCGCGCTGCGCGGCGGGCGCAGCGTCGTGTATACGGTGACGGCGGGGCACGCCGTGGAGGTTCCGGTCGTCGTGGGACGCCGAGTGGGGCAGGGCGTCGCCGTACTGCAGGGCCTCGCCGTCGGCACTCCGGTGGTCGACAGCGTGAGCGACCGCGTGCAGCGCGGCGTCAAAGTCAAAGCACCTTGAACGAGGATCGACCAGTGGCGGGACCGATCGTCCAGATCCGCGGTGTGTCCAAGTCGTACCGGCGAGACAGTCTCGCGGTGCCGGTGCTCGACAACATTTCGCTCGACGTCCCCGAAGGGGAGTTTCTGGGCCTCATGGGTCCATCGGGGTCGGGCAAGACAACGCTGTTGAACCTGATCGCCGGCATCGACCGGCCCGATTCGGGAACGGTGTCGGTGGCGGGCACCGATGTGGCGCAACTCTCCGAGTCGCAGCTCGCGAAATGGCGCTCGACGCACATCGGATTCGTGTTCCAGTTCTATAACCTGATTCCGGTGCTGACCGCCTACGAGAACGTGGAGCTGCCCCTGCTTCTGACGCCGCTGTCCAAGGCCCAGCGCAAGGAGCACGTACAGGCCGCATTAGGACTCGTCGGCCTGGCGGACCGCCTCGATCACTATCCGCGCCAGCTTTCGGGCGGGCAGGAGCAGCGGGTCGCGATCGCGCGCGCCCTCGCCACCGATCCCACGATTCTCGTGGCCGACGAGCCGACGGGAGATCTCGACCGCAAGTCTGCGGATGAGGTGCTCACGCTGCTCGACCGGCTCAACCAGGAATACAAGAAGACGATCGTGATGGTGACGCACGATCCCCACGCCGCCGAGCGGGCGCACACGGTGCGCCATCTCGACAAGGGCCTGCTGCAGTAGGAGGCACGGTGAAAATC
>DASSIL010000006.1:0-6050 GCA_035691925.1 Gemmatimonadales bacterium | reverse complement strand
CACCGGCATGTTCGCCAACGGTACGTGGGATGCGGATTCGGAGCTCTGGCCGATCGCGACCTTCATCAAGCGCATCACCGACCTTCCTCCGGCAGTCCGGGAGTCGCTGGCGGTTCAACCGAAGCACTAACGCGTCGCCCTTGGCCGCAGCGCGCGCCGGCCTCCGACGGCCACGGCCGACAACAGCGCCAGGCTCATCAGGAATCGCGCCGCACCCCGAGAGGGAGCCGGCCGGTCGCCCTGCGGCGACAAGCGCGTGATTTCCGCCGGCGGTGCCCGGCGCTCCATGTGTCCGTCGGCGAACACCATCGTGACCGCGGTCGTCGCCGGCAACAGGCGCGCGCCTCCCCAGACGGCGACGCTGAACACACCCGAGACAGCCGCGATCCACCCGAGCCGGCGCAGCACCATCCCCGGCGGCGCTTGCCACCAGCGCGGTGCCGCAGTGGCGGGACGCCGTGAGCGATCGAGGGCGCGGCGAATTCCGCCCCGGATGTGGTCCCAGTTGAGCGCCACGTGCAGGCCGAGGATGAGCACGGTGAACGTGGTCGCCGTTTCGTGGATCCCGTGCCAGCGGAGATAGACCTCGGGCGACAGGCCGTTCGGGAAGGCGACTTTCGAGATCGCGATGCCGGAGACGAGGGTGATCCCCATCGCCACGAACAGGGCGGCGTTCAACAAGAAGGGAGTGAGGCGACGGCGACGCCAGCTGCGCACCGCATTGGCGACCTGGGCCTCTACCCAGCCCCAGTGAACGATCAGGTGAACGAGGATCAGCGCGATGAGCGCCAGCCCGAGCCACTCGTGTGCCGCGACGCCGGTCAGCCGCCATGACAGCAGCGCCGCGAAGCAGATGAACATGGTGGTGTCGAGCAGCAGCGATGTTCCGCGGTTCGTCACTCCCCCTCCGATGGCGCGGGGTTCCTGATGGTCAGGAACGTACGCGCGGCGGAAAGGCGGGGTTTCGACCCCACTCCAGCCGTCGTACACCGATCACGAGCGCCAATAGTGCGACGCTCACCCCGGCAGCGAAGACGAACCAATGAAAGACCGGCGGTTCGACCCCCTGCACCGCCAGGCGATAGTCGAGCAAAAAGGAAAGCAGCACGATCGCGCCACCGAGGATCGTGAGCGCCCAGAGCCAGGGCGCGAAGCGCAGGACGGCGCCCTTCCCTTTCAGATGCAGCAGCCACAGCGAACCCAGTACGAGGCCGACGCTGATGATGACCGGCGCCAGAACCGGGGCGGTCCAGGGCACGGGGATCAGGAACAACACGTCCCACGAGAGGACCGATCCCGGCCAGCCGATCAGCACCCGCAGCCAGACATAGTAGAAGATGTCCCAGAGGCCGAAGGCGCAGCTGAACCAGAGGAATCGCTCCCACGCGTCACCGCCCGCCAGGGCGCCGACGGCGAGTAGCATGACGATCGTCGCCGCCTCCCGGAACGCCTCGATGACCGGGATCGCCGAGACGCCGGCGGTCGGCGTCGAGACTGCCGGGTCACCGGGAGAGAGGATTTGCCGCAAGTAGACCACGACGGCGGCCTCCACGAACGCCATGGCGATGGCATACACCGTCACCCAGATCGTCGATCGTCTCAACGGCTGTGGCCGAATCTCGTCCGTCATGGTTCAAGAATAACGGGGGGCATCTATCCGTTCGGTGGGGCGAGTCGATCGGGCTCACGGTCCTTGGTCAGGACTCGCTCGGCGAAGTCCATCCGCTCCTCGAGCTCGCCGAGTCTGCGTTGGATGTCTTCGAGGGCTTGGGTAAGCGGTGTGAGATCGGGACCGGAGGGCCGTTCTGCCGGACTCCAGCCGACGCGGCCCAGCAGCCGTCGGACGACGACCTGCGTGACCCCGACCACGATAATGAGGAAGCCAGTTCCGATCGCCCAGCCTGGAATGATCCACATGGCCACCTCCGGCGCACCCGCACGTTAACTCCACTAGCGCGTACGTGTCGATGCGCAGGGGAGTTCCAGCGACCGGGTGTCGCAATTGCGCCGACCGTGGCGCAAAAACGCCCTATGCAGAACCTCCCTGTTTGGTAACTTGGGACCGTCGGACGGACGCGGCTACCGCACCCGGAGGGCCAGGGCTTCCAATGGACAACGTCACTGGAGGGGATGCGACCGAGACGCGCCGTCGCGAAATCTTGCGCCAGACGAGCGTCGCGTTGCAGGGCCGGGTCGTCACCCTCTGGTCGGTCTCGTCGCACGCCGAGGTCGTTCCCACCCTGACGAGTCACTCGACGCCGACGGCCCTCGACGTGGACGGCACGCTGCGGCGCTGGGGGGCCTACATCATCGAGGGAAGCCAGTGGGTGGGGTGCCGTCTCGATGACAACGGGCGCTGGTGTGTGGCGCCCGTCCGGACCCACCCGGCGGCGCCGCCCCCGGCCGGGGTGGAGCGACGCAGTCGCGAGCGTATCACCCTCGAGCTCGCCGGGCTATGCCTCGGCCTCGTGGAGCGGCCGGCCACTCCGGGGAGCCGCCGCCTTCCCGAGGCGGAGGCCCTTGCGGAGCTCGCCCGGCACCCGAGTGTCGTTGCCCACGAAGTCGCCAGCCCCCTCACCGCGACACTCTTCGCCATCGACAACTACCGGGCTGCCGTCGACAAGGCGACCTCGCTGGACCCGGCGCTCCGGGCCGAGCTGGTCGAGGGTCTTGCGGGAATCACCGAAGGCATCGAGCGGGCGGTCGCCTATTTGCGCTCGGTGCAGGATCGCGCCCGCGGGACCCTGGCGCGTTCGGAGCGCTTCGACGCGGCCACCGTGCTGCAATCGTGCGTCACGCTCGAGCGACCGTTGGCGCAGAAGCGGGGCGTGACGCTACGCTGGGATTCCGCGACCAGCGGCATCTTCCTCCAGGGAGACCCGAACGCGCTGTACCGCATCCTGACGAACCTGATTCACAACGCGGTCGATGCCTCGGTTGAGACGAAAGGAATCGTGACCATCCGTTTGGAGCAGGACGGCGTGGCGCTGCGACTCACCGTGCGCGATCAGGGGGCGGGCATCGCGTCGGATCACCTCGACCGGATCTTCGAGCCCGGTTTCACCACCAAACCCCTCGGAGCAGGATCCGGCATGGGGCTCACCGTGGTGCGCGAAACCGCGCGGCAGATGTTCGGCGGAGAAGTAAGCGTCGAGTCGGCGCTCGGTAAGGGGACGGTCGTCACCATCACCCTTCCGATCCCGCAGCAGCGCGTGTCGTAGAAGCTTCGCGCACTCTGGCGACTCCTTGCCTCTTGGTCTGCTGCAACGTAGCTCACGCCGACATCCCTACCACTCCCGAGGCCGCATGACGGCGTTGAGCAAGCAAGCCCGGATCGCCGGGCTCCTGTACCTCGTGGCCTCGTTGGTCGGCGCCGTGCGTCTCATGTACATCCCGAACGTCCTGGTGGTCTCCGGCAATGCGGCCGCGACAGCGGCCAACATCGCGGCACACCAGTCGCTGTTTCGCTTCGGGATGGTCTGCAACCTGGTTGGGGCAACGTTATGGGCATTGGTTCCACTCGCGCTCTATCGGTTGTTGCAGGGGGTGGACCAGACGCTCGCCATCGCGATGGTGATCCTGGGGTGCGTGCTCCAGGTGCCGCTCTTCTATGTCAATACAGTGACGGACGCAGGGATCTTGTATGTCGCATCCGCTTTCGACCAGCCGCAGCGGGACGCCTTCGTCCTCCTGTTCCTCAACCTGCATCACTCGCTCGATCTGGCCAACGCGGTCCTGTGGGGGGTGTGGCTCATCCCCTACGGTCTCTTGGTCTATCGATCTCGCTTTCTCCCCCGCGTTTTCGGGGTCTGGCTGATCGCGGCGTGTTTCGGCTGGCTGGCGTTCAGCGCGACGGGATTCCTCTTCCCGGAGTACGAGGACAGAGTCTTCAATCTCAGCCAGCCCTTCATTCTTGGAGAGATGGTGCTGGTGTTCTGGCTCATCATCATGGGCGCCAGGGATCCGGGGACAGCCGCTGCGGCGTCCCAATGACGGAGGGTGCCATGGCCAAACGCGCCATTATGGTCGCTGCGATGCTTGCGTTGCTCGGTTGCGGCAGTAATTCACCGACCTACACGCAGATGGGCGGCAATGCCTGCACGCCAACGGCGAACGAAGTGTGCATGATGAATCTGGCGTTCAATCCGTCGAACCTCTCGATCGCACACGGAACGACGGTCACCTGGAAGAACGGCGATGCCGTCAACCACACCGTCGGGAACGCCAGCGGGTCGGCCGAAACGTTCACGAGCGGGTTCATCGGAGCGGGTGGGACCTACAGCCACACGTTCGCGACACCGGGGACGTTCGAGTACTACTGCGCGATCCACGGGATGGACGGCAGCCCGCCGACGGGGATGCACGGCACCATCACCGTCAACTGATCTGCAGCAGGGCTATGGAGACGTGATGCCGAATGGGGCGCTCGCGCCCGCGACGAGCCCCACGTCTGAAGCGACCAGGGTGTACCCTGCGCCGGCCTTGTCGATGCTGAGGTCCGCGAACGTGGCACAGCCGCTCACTATCGCCGTGGTGACCGTCCCCGTCAGCGTACCGCCCCCCGGATTGCTGGCAATCGCAACCGTCACGTCGCCCACGAACCACGTGGCCACATTCCCAAACTCGTCCTCGGCGCATACCTGGACGGGTGGCGTCATAATCGCTCCCACGGTCGCCGAGGTCGGCTGAACCGTCCATTGCAGCCGGGACCAGCAGACGTCCACCGGCACATCGAACGACGTACTCGTCGCTCCGGTGAGGCCGGTGGCGGTCGCCACGAGTGTGAGACCGGAACCCGTCCTATCGATTCTGAGGTCCGAGAAGGTCGCGACACCGGCCGCGGCAGCCACCGTTGTGGTCCCCGAGAGCGTCGCGCTCGCCGAATTCCCCAGCGTGATATGGATCGGGTCGGTGGCTGAGTCGACGATGTTGCCGTAAGCATCCACCACCGACACCACGACTGGAGCGATCACGGCGCCCGACATCGAGCACGACACCGGGTACATGGCCGGCTGGACTGTGAAGTTGAGAGCGGCCGCGGGCCCGGGCGTGATGCAGAACGCGGCGCTGGTGTCGGGTATCAGTCCCGGCGAGCTGGCGACCAGCCGGCGGCAGCCAGTCGTCACGAGACCGAAATTGGAGAACGTCGCTATCCCGGCAACGGCCGACACGGTCACCGTACCACTGAGCGGGGCCGTATCGGGAATTGCCGAAAGCGTGACGGGGCCTGCGAAGCTCAGTACGACACGCCCAGCCGAATCACGCGCGGCCACCTGCACCACAGGCATGGTCCCAGCAGGGACGCCACTCGGTTGCTGTGCGAAGGCGAGCCGCACTGCAATCGAAGAGGGCGGCAAGGGAGGCGCCAGCGTGCGGAACACGATAGAGATTTTCGCCGATCCGCCGGCATCGGACGTGACGACGATGGTGTCCCGGTAGACGCCAACAGCGAGACCGGTCGGATCAGCCCAGACGAGGACCGAATCTCCGGCCACTCCGGAATTCGTTTGGAGGGAAAGCCACGGACTCCCGTCCAGTACGCGCGCTACCCAATGCAGCTCGCCTCCTCCGAGGTTGCTGGTATGGATCGTCATCGCTCGGGGAACGGTGCTTCCAACCAGGACGGAGTCGGCGAGGCTGTCGGGCGTCAAATCCAGCAAGCCGATTGAGACCAGGTCGCCGCGCACGTGGTTGCAGGCAGCTGCTGCGGCGACGCTCAGGGCAGCAACAATTGATGCACGGAAATGCGGGTGATGCGAGGCAGACGTTCGCGTCATCGATCGGCTCGTTAACCGGCTAAAACCGTGCCAGCACCTACCAAGCTATCCGCCCTGGATTCACCCCACCAGCTTACTCCTTAGTGTGAGCCGGCTCGCCCACGGAGGAAGGCCTGCTGGCGGGATCAGGCGCTTACGCGCCGATCAGCTGGTGGACGGCGCGATCGGCTTCGCGGATCGAGTTGCGATGGTCCGCCGCTCCAGCGAGGTCGGTATTCGCGAACGCGATGCGCCCGTGGGGGGTGTTGCGCAGGACGTCGCGCGGAGCCGGCT
>DASSIL010000005.1:0-4721 GCA_035691925.1 Gemmatimonadales bacterium | reverse complement strand
TATCCCGACACGATCGCTGACCGTCCTACGATGGGTGGCTACGAGCTGATGGTGACGGGGGAGATCATGCGCGGACGCTATCGCGAGAGCTGGGAGCACCCCAAGGCGATCACCCCCAACGTCCCGCTCGCCTATACGGTGGACCTGCACCAGCAGGCGTACACCTTCAGGAAGGGCCACCGCATCATGGTCCAGGTGCAGAGCACCTGGTTTCCCCTCTACGACCGCAATCCGCAGACGTTCGTGCCGAACATCTTCCTCGCCCAGCCACAGGATTACCGGGCGCGAACCCACAGCGTGCTGCGCTCGGCGAGGCTTCCTTCGAACGTGGAGATCGACGTTCTGACGAACTAGGGCGGGTCAGCCTCCGCGCCCTAGGCGCTCGCCGGCCCAGAGCACGAGGCCGACGGCGGAGGCCGCGAGTACGCCGGCGGCGGCAGCAACCAGCAGCACCGCCATGATGCGCGTCGACACCAGTGCGGCGCCGAACGCCAGCATGAGCGCCACGAGCGCCTGGGCGATCCCGGTGACGACCCAGGTGGTGTGACGATCGAACGAGGATGGAGCAACAGGCGGTAACGTCGTCATAGCAACTTGATCAACGAAGCAAAGCGCGGAAAAGTTCCCCGCCCTACACCCGGCCCAGCCGCAGGGCCAGGTCCCAGCGCACACTGCGACGATGGTCCGGATCGCCCCAGGCGTTCGCGAGCGCCCGCGCGAATCCGGCGTAGGCTTCTCTCCCGCGCGCCTGCTCGATCGCCTGCACCGCCGACCACGTTTGCACATATCCCAGAAGCTCCGCCAACGACCACGTTGCCGTCATCGCGAATGCCGGCGTCTCGAGCTCAGGGAACGGGAACGACAACGAGCGATACCCCTCCTCCACGATGCGGCGCTCCTGCGGCCAGAACCCGGCGAGCGTCTGCCAGTAGAAACGGTCGACGATCGCAGCGAGATCCCGGTCGACATGAACCACGCCGTACGCCAGGAGAGCCACCATCCCCCCGGGCCGGACGACGCGGCGCACCTCCGCGTAGTAGCGCGGCAGATCGAACCAATGCGCTGCCTGCGCCGCGACGGCCAGATCGACGGATCCACCCTCGAGTCCGCTCGCCTCGGCACTCGACTGCCGGTACTCGACACCGGGGTGGGGCCGGGCTTGGCCGATCTGCGCAGCGCTCGGATCGGTCGCGATGACGCGCGCGAAGCGCGCGGCGAGCAGCGTCGACAGTTGCCCCGAGCCGCAGCCGGCATCCCAGGCGACGTCCGGATGCGCGACCTGCTCGGCGAGATAATCGACGACGCGAGGGGGGTAGGTCGGCCGATGGGCGGCGTACGCGGATGCGACGCCGGAGAAATGGTCCTTGAAGTCAGCGGATGCCAGAATTGAAGTCCCAGGACGACCGAGGCGTAATGATAATACAAACCGGAGCGGCCTCTCCGGCATCAGAAGGCCAAGCCACTGGAGTGCCCATGAGAACGCTTGCCGTCCTGATCGCCATTATCACGCCGTGGACCGCCGTCCTGGCTCAGCATCCGCTGCGGGACCCGGTCGACGCCGTGGAAGTGCGCTACGCGCTGTCGCAACCGGTCGTGTCGTACACGTTGCGAGTCGACAGCGCTGAGCGATCGGGGTACGACGTGACGATCCGCATCCGGAACGCCCCGGACACCTTCCGGCTCGCCCTCGCCGCCCACCCCGAATACGACGACCGCTACTACCGCTACGTAGAACAGCTCCGCGTCGAATCGCCTGCGGGCGCCGCTCTGGCGAGCATCGTACGGGAGGACAGCGCGCTGTGGCGCGTCGTAGCACCGGGCGGAGCGAGCGTCGTCCGCTATCGCCTGCACCTTCCGTCGCAGGACCGGCCGATCCGCTCGTCCTGGGTGCCGTTCCTCGCCCCAGGCGGTGGTCTCGTCGGGGGGCCGCATTCGTTCATGTATGTCGTGGGGGCGACGCTCGCGCCGTCCTATGTGACGTTCGACCTTCCGGCGGGGTGGGAGATCGCTACGGGGCTGCCGCCGACCATCACCCCGAACACATTCTTCGCGCCGAGCGTCGACGTACTGATCGACTCACCGGCACTGATCGGGCATTTCCGAAGCTGGCGTTTCGCGGTCGACGGCGTGCCGCACCGCGTCGTGTACTGGCCGCTCCCCGACGCGCAACCGTTCGATACAGCGGCCCTGATGCACGGCCTCGAGGGGCTCGCCCAGCAGGCGATCGCGCTGTTCGGCAGGGCCCCGTATCGCGATTACACCTTTCTCATTCAGGACGGCGCCGCCGGATCGCTCGAGCATTGGAGCTCGGTGACGATCGGGGCGACGAGTGCGCGCCTCGTCAGCGATCTCCCCGACATCCTCGGTGAAGCGGCGCACGAGTACTTCCATACGTGGAACCTGATGCGCATCCGGCCCGCGGGGTACGGCGGGGTCGACTACCGGCCGGCGCGGCGCTCGCGCGGGCTCTGGTGGGGCGAAGGCATTACGATGCTCTACGCCGACGCACTGCTGCGGCGCGCCGGCCTGCCGAGACCCGACTCGACGAGGACGGCCCATCTCGCAGGCCTGATCACCCGTTACCTGGCGAGCCCCGGGAACTCCCGCTTCTCACCCGAGAGCGTAAGTGTGATTTCCTACGGCACTCCCCCCGGCGCCCTCGGCGATTACAGCGCGAGCGTGCACCTGCAGGGAGAGCTCATCGGGACGATGCTCGATCTCATCATCCGCGACGCCACGCACGGCCGGCGCTCGCTCGACGACGTCATGCGACTCGTGCTGGTGCGCTATTCCGGCGAGCAGGGCTACACGACGCGCGACATCGAAACGGCGGTCCACGAGGTGTGCGGCTGCACCGTCCGTCCGTTCTTCGACCGCTATGTGCGGACGGGACATCCGATCCCGTTCGATCGCTACCTCGCGCTCGCCGGGTTGCGGCCGGTGGTGACTTGGGGACCGGGGGTGGGGCACGACGGGGCACCGATGGTGGACTTGCGTGTGTTCGCCTGGCTGCCGCCAGGCGAGACGGCGCTGCGGTTGCTCATCAGCAATCCGGCGAGTGTGTGGGGAGCGGCTGGGCTCCATACCGGCGACCGCATCGTCCGTGTGAACGACGCGCCGCTCGTCACGCTGGATGCATTCCGCACCGTGTTCGGGCGCATCAAGATCGGCGACACGGTGAGGGTCGACGTGGATCGTCCCACCGGGCCGTATCGGGCAGACGTGGTCGTGACGGTCCAGCAACGTCCCACGGTGCGGCTCGAGCCGATCCCTGCCGCGACGGAGCGCCAGCTTGGGGTTCGGAACGCCTGGCTCAGCGGGCGAGCAACCTCGGACGCCTATTGAACAGCTACTGGCGGCAGAGCCCCGTCGGGTCCGGCTTGGGGTGATCGACCACCACCCGGTGGTCGAGATTGGCGACGTGGACGGCCACGTCCTCCACGAAGTTCCCCACCTTCGCCATGTGCGCGTAGTCGATGTACTCGGGCTCGTCGGTCACCTGGTGATAATCCGAATGCAGTCCGGTGGTGAAGAACGTGATCGGGATGCCGTAGCGCGCGTATTCGTAGTGATCGCTGCGGCAGTAGATGTTCGAAGGATGGCCGTCGGCGTCCATCGCGTAGTCGAAGGTCAGGTCGTAGTGATCCGCCTTGTTGACCTGCTCGATCAGATCTCCCAGCTCGGTGGAGAGCCGGCGCGACCCGACCAGTTGCAGATAGCCGGCCGACCCGTGCAGCGGCGCGCCTTCCCTGGTGCGGCCGGTCTCATCGCCGGCGTCGCCGCGGCCGACCATATCCATGTTGAGCTGCGCCACGATGGAATCACGTGGCACGGTGGGGTGATCAGTGAAGTAGCGCGAGCCGAGCAGCCCCTTCTCTTCTCCGGTGTGCCAGACGAAGAGGATCGAGCGACGGGGCTTCTGCGGCAGCGTCGCGATGCGCTCGGCGATCTCGAGCACCGTGACCGTACCCGATCCGTCGTCATCGGCGCCGTTCGAAATCGAGTCGAGGCGTGCGCCCGGGTGTGACGCCCGGTACGCCGCCACCAGCGAGTCCACCTGCACCTGTTGGGCGGGCTTCGCCTGCTTCGAAGCATCGTCCGCGCCCTCCGGCCGCACGACGTGATTCCAGATGCGGATCGAGTCGTGGTCGAGCGGACGCGGCGTCATGCCGATGTGATCGTTGTGCGCGCCGATCGCGACATACTCTCCCCGCAGCTTGGGGTCGCTCCCCGGCACGATCCCGACGACGTTGCGAGCCGGGAATGGCGCCGCGGCGATCAGGTAGCGTACGTCGATCGCCGCCGTCCCCCCCGCAGCTCCCACCGCCAGCGAATCGAGCGGTTTCGCAAACATCCTGGCGGCCGCCGCGGTGCCGATCAGCAGCGCGGGCGTTGGCGCGGGGGTGGGCGTCGTATTGTCGTCGAGGAACGTCTGCGGGCGCCGCAGCGTCGACATGAAGAAGGAGGGGACGCTGTCGAGCGCCACGAGCGCCACCGCCGCCGCCCCGGGAACCGCCAACCCACGCCGCAGCGTCCGCAACGAGTTGGCTCCACCCGTCGTGCGCAGGACGACGAGCTTTCCCGCCGCCTGCTCGGCCGAGATCACGTGCGTCGAGTCTCCCAGCACGCCGCCGTACACGATCGCGAGCGACCCGAGCGACACCGACGCCCGGCTGAGGGTGAGATAGTCGGTGTAGGGAGCGAGGCGGGCACCGTTCACG
>DASSIL010000004.1:0-8000 GCA_035691925.1 Gemmatimonadales bacterium | reverse complement strand
CGCGACGCCGAAGCGCTCTTCGACCATCTTCTCGTAGCGTTCTGCCTTGCCCCGCTGGCGCGCCAGACTGCGCACCTGCGTCTGCACTTCGGAGATCAGATCTCCGAGCCGCGCGAGATCGGCAGCGGTTTCTTCCAGGCGGCGCTCGTAGCTCTGCTTGCGGTTGCGATACAGGCCGATGCCGGCAGCCTCCTCGAACAGCGCGCGCCGCTCCTCGGCTTTCTCCGAAAGCAACGCGTCGATCATCTTCGCTTCCATCACAACCGCCGCGTCCGCCCCGAGCCCCGTGCCGCGCAACAGGTCCTGGATGTCGCGCAGCCGAACGGGCGAGCGATTGAGCAAGTAGTCGCTCTGCCCCGAGCGCGACAACCGCCGCGTGATCACGACTTCCTGGTAGGCGATGGGGAGGGTGCCGTCGGAGTTGTCGAACACCAGCGAAACCTCGGCGACGTTCACCGGACGCCGGCCGGTGGAGCCCTGAAAAATCACGTCTTCCATCGTGCCGCCGCGCAACAGGCGCGGCGACTGCTCGCCCAGCACCCAGCGCACGGCGTCGGAGATGTTGGACTTGCCGCAGCCGTTCGGCCCCACGATGGCCGTGACGCCGAGGTCGAAGGGGAGCTCCACCGATCCCGCGAAGGACTTGAAGCCCACCAGCTCGAGTCGGCTCAATCTCATTGGGTTCGATCCGTCCGCTGAATGAGTTTGGCGGCAATGCCGGCGTGCTGCAGCGCGGTGAGAGTGACGCTCGCCGCCTCAGGGTGCTCGAATGCGCCCACCAGGACGGGACCGTGCTCCCCCCAACGAACGCCTGCGAACCCCACGCCGCGCAAGCGGTCGGCATCGCTCGGCTGCGCAAGCGCCACGGAATAGGGTGCGAACACCGGCGTTCCCTCCCCGCGGGCGGCCAGCCCCCGTCGCCACAGCGTACGCCGCGCCGCCGTCGCTTCCTCACGGGTGCGATAGGTCCCCGCCAGCACCCGGTACCACACCGCCCCCGAGACGTCGGGGGTGAGGGGGCTGATGACCGCCGGCAAGTCGGCGGCGACGAGGCGATCGACGTGACTGAGGGCCCGGTTGGGTGCGCCGTAGGCGGCGAGCTGCAGCATCCAGGCGCTCGAGTCGGTAGCGGGCAGCACCGGCAGCGGGACAACTGGCTCAGCGGTCGCGGGCGATCGCGCGGTTCCGAAGGTTTCTCGTGCGACTGCGGCGGAGGCAGCCGGCGGCTGCACCGGCGTGCGTGGCCTGCTGGTGGCGAAGAGGAGGGCGGCAACGACGACGGCAGCGAGGGCAAACGCGACGAGGCCGTGGCGTACCCTCGGCTTGCCCGTTGCCGGGACCGCCGGCAGCGCCGCGCTCCAGCGCTCGCGGACGACGCCGAGCAGCTCGACGCCGCGGTCACGTGCGGCGAGCAGGGCACGGCCGGTGGTGGAGCCCAGGTCGACCCCACCGGGAGCGAGGGCGATGACTCCCTCGGGATCGGCGCCGAGCTCGTCCAGGTGGTCGGCCGGGAGACAGACGAGGAGCAGTGCCCCTTCGTTGCGAAATCCGGCGTGCAGGCGACGCCACCGCGCGGCCGAGCGCACCGTGACGGCATCCGATTCGGGCGTCCCCGCTGGCAGGAAGTGGACGCCGTCGATGTCCTGGGCGATGTCGTTGAGCGGGGTCTCGTGCGTGAACGCTTCGGTGATCCCCGGCGCGGCGGCGGCATGCTTGACCGCGTGCAACAACGGAGTCTCGAGGCAGAGGTCGACCAGCGCCACCTCACGGCGTTTGCCGCTCCCGCCGGTCGCCGCCGCCCGCGCGACCCCCCACGCCGCTTCCGCTGCCCACGCGATGTCATCGGTGGCGGGGACCAGCGCGACCAGCGCCGATCCGTTCAGCAACGGTGCAACCCGGTCGAGCCGGGATCGGGACAGCGGGCGCAGCGTCACTGACCGGGGTGGTAGATCCAGTACGGGCGCCCGAGCTTCTTGCCGATCCCCTCGGCCTGCTCGCGCGTGCTGTAGGGACCAAGCACGACCCGGAATCCTTCGTCGACGGTCGCGGGCGGCAACACCTTCGCGGCCAATCCGGCGCGCGTCAGCTCGTCGGCCATCTGCTGCGACCAGGTGGCGTTGCGCGACACCGATACCTGCACGTAGAGCGGACCCTCCCCGGCGCTCGAATCGCTCGCCGCGGCGGCGGCGGCGCTCGGCGTCGCGGCGCCGCGCGGCGCCCACGCGGTCGCCACCCACAGGTCGCTCGCAGCGTTCGGAATGCGGCCGGTTTCCTTGAGCGAGTCGGGGCGTACGGCGGCGACGTCATCGCCGCTGCGCAACAGCAGCGAGCCGTCGGACGCAATCGTCGGCAGGTCGCCGAGCCAGGGGGTGGGGAGGCCGCCCACCAGCTGCTTGATCGGCAGATTCACAACCCACACCGTGTCGCCCACGGTCGGCCGTGCGAGGAGCCACTGGCCCAGCGGATCGAGTCGCAACGCTGCGGCGGGCGTCGGCAGGGCGACCCCGTCGATCTCCCGCAGCGAGTAGCGGTCGATCACGCGCAGTCCTAACCCCGAGCGGCTGCCGACGTAAACGCGATGTCCGGATGGAGAAAAGAGCAGCGCGCGCGGGTGGTCGGAGATCGCGACGAAGGCGGCGTCACGCCGGCCGAGCGGATCGAGCAGCGTGACGCCGGAATCGCTCGCCACCGCCACCAGGTCGCCCCAGCGACTCGCTGCTACGTCGCCGTCGGCGGGAAGCGGTCGCGACGCTTGCGGCTGATCCGCCGCGGCGACGATCAGCGCGGGATGTCCGCCTCCGAGCGTCGCGACGAGGCGCTCGTTCGTCGCCCCGAACAGATCCCCGGGGTCGCCGTCCAGGGGGTGCGGCCAGGTGAGCCGCACGCGGCGCGACAGCGTCGTGACGCGGTGCTTCGTGTCGACGGCGTAGAGCGTGCCGTCGGGGCCGAGCGTCGAGAGCTGCACATCGGCGACCACGGAATCGACGCGACCACTCTCGAGGTCGTAGGCGAGGATGACGCGCTTGGCGGTGCGCACGAACAGCTGCGCCGCCTCGGGATCGACTCCGATGATCCGCTCGATCGGGGGGAGCTTCCCCCGCAGAGCGTTGGGGAGTGGGGTCAGACCCGGGAGCCGGTACAGGGCCGGCGTGCCGCCCCCAGTAGGGACACGAATGGCGAACGCCGCGCCGCGACCGGAGGGACCGATTTGTCCTTTAACTGTAGAACTTGCAACGGATTGCGAAGACGCTGCACCCGGCGCTCGAGATTGACAACCCCAGAGCACCAGCACCGTTAGGGGCAGGAGGGACCGAATAGGTACCAAATGGCCTCGCCGCAAGATAGAAATGCGGCGAGGCCAATGCAAGTGGTGCAATGATGCGGAGTTAGAACGTTGGACCGAGGCTGACGGTCCAATACGCTTTGTTATACACGCGGTCCAGCGGCTTGGTGACGTCCATGCGCAGGATCACGAAGCCGAGGAGGTTCACCCGGATCGACCCGCCGTAACTGCGCAACACCGCTTTGTCGGTGGAGCCGTTGGAAGCGTTCATGTGCCAGTGCAGCACGTCACCCGAGTTCCACGCGACGCCGGCGTCGTAGAACAGCGCACCCTCGATCGGCGGCAAACCAACGGGGAGGAAGCCGAGCACCAGGCTGCGGGTGAGCGGGAAGCGCAGCTCCACGTTGGCCACGGCGATGCGCGTCCCGATCAGCCGGTCGAGCTCGTCGCAGCCGGTGGGGCTGAGCTGATTGGCCGACGGCGCGGTGGCGCACTCGTGGTTGATGATGGACCCCGCCGTGTAGCCGCGGATCAGCTCCGTGCTGCCGAGGTAGATGGGAAACAGGTTCTCGTCCCGACCCGTGTTGCCGTAGAACAGCCCCCGCACGGCGAGGGTGAAGGGCCGCGCGAACAGGTAGCGGCGGTAGTCCGCGGTGATGGTGGTGAACTGTTTGCTGCCGAACGCGGGCGAGATTCCGAAACGCGAGCGGCTGCCTGCGAACGGTCCGACGTAGCCGAACAGTGCGTTGTCGTGCACCAGTGCCACACTCGGCTGGACATAGGCGAGGGAGCGGTGGTTGGCGGTCGTCTCGGTCGAGAATTCGTACAGCCCGGTGTTGATGTCGTAATAGTCATTGAACGACAGCGTCGCGATATCCAGATCTACGCCATGGACGCCAAGCTCGACGCGGCTGAACCGGCTGAACGGGTAGTACGATTCGGCGAACAGATCTCGCACCACGTAGCGCTGCAGATTCAGGCTCGAGACGAGCGCACTGTCGCCGATGGTGTCCAGCGGCTGGACGTTGTACGAGCTCGGCAGGAAGAAGTAGTACGGCGTCTGCGAGCCGCCCACGCCCCAGTTCAAGCGGCTCCGCTGATTGACGTAGGCCGCGAAGATCTGCGCCTCACTGATCCGGCCGTTCACCGCGCCGGCGAATTGCAGGGTGTGGTCGCCCAGCATGTCGGAGAGCGACACCGCCGCGCCGCCGAAGAAGCCACGGCCGAAGTTGTCGCGCGCGTACCCGATCGTGGGACGCGCCGTGTAATCGGGCGTGAAGCGGACGCTGTAAGGGCGCACCGAGAATTCGGTGGTGTCGGGCAGCGACAACGTCGCCGAGTCGAGCAGCGTCCGGACCGACACCGGCGCTGGTCCCGCGGTCGAGTCCGCGGGCTCGGGCGTCCCGCTCGACGGCCGGAACCCCCCCGAGGGTGGGCGATACACCGACACCGCCCCGCCGGAGCCGCTCGCGGCCTGGGAGGCGGCCGTCGTCGGGGTCGGGGGTCCTGAATCGCGGTGTTGCACCGCCGCCGTGGTGGTGTCGTGCTTCACCGCGCTGGCGAGCAACATGACGGGGCCCGGAGCCGGTCGATCCTGATAGGGCTGGTGGCGCAGTGAGCGCGGATTGTCGACGGAGTAGACGTTGTACTCGCCGTTTTCGTAGTAGGCGAACGCGAGGCGGTCGGCCTGGCGCGCCCACGAGAGGGCCGGGGAGATCGGCGTGATCCCCGAGACGCCGGTGAAGACGTCGGTCAGCTGGTAGACGGCGTTTTCGTTGAGGTCGTAAAGATACAGGTCGCTGATCCCGGTCCGGTCGGACACGAACGCCAGCGAGTGGCCGTCGGGCGACCAGACGGGATTGACGTTCTTCCCCTCGTCCATGTGCGGCAACAGCTCGATCGTGCCGCCGTCGAGATGGTACAACGCCAGGCGCATGTTGCCGAAGCGCAGCTGGTCGAAGTCGGTCGTTCCGCCGCGGTCCGTCGTGAAGGCGATCGTCTTGCCGTCGGGCGACCAGGCGGGGAGCAGATCGGCGTATTTGTCGTGGGTGAGGCGCCGCAGCCCGGTGCCGTCGCGATTGATCACGAACAGGTCCGACAACCCGCCGTCGAATCCCACGAACACGAGCTGCTGGCCGTCGGGCGACCAGCTGGGCGTCTCCACACCGTTGAGCGGCACCTGGATGCGCCGGTCTTCGCGGCCCCGCCGCACGTCGAGAATGACCAGATCTTCGTGCTGCTTGCGCTTGACCGCGATCGCGAAATAGCGGCCGTCGGGGGAGAACGAGCCCGACGAGTTGACGAACCGCAGGCTCTCGTAATTCGAGTTGATGGTGGACTTCACCATGCGCCGCAGCGAGCGCCCGGTCTCGGCGTCGGCGAGGTAGAGGTCGATGAAGAACGAATTACGCTCGCCGAAGAAGGCGACCGCGCGGCCGTCGGGGGTCAGGGCGGGGGCGAGATGATAGCCGCCGCCGGTGCGCTTTTCGGTGAGCAGCGGTTGAGCGATGCGGCGCGCGCGGTAGTGGTCGCCCAGCTGCGGCAGAAACGTCGTCTGCACCGCGTCGCGCCATTCATTGGAGAGCTCGTCGAGCGACAGACCGAGGGCGCGCTTGAACGAGCCTTCGATGCCGGACGTCGTGGTGGACTGCAGGATCTCGCCGATGACCTCGTCGCCCCATTTCTCGCCGATGTAGCTCCACAGCGCGTGGCCGTAGTGATAGGGGAAGACGCGCGGGTCGTAGGTCAGCTGATCGATCGTCGGGAGGTTGCCTTCGAGCGAGGCATCGCGCAGCCACATCGCCGTGTGCGGGTCGATCGGACCGAGCGACAGGTACTCCGCCATGCCCTCCATGAACCAGAGCGGCGGGTTCACGTTCACCAGGGTCTGCACGCCGCCGCCGATGCGGCCGCGCGAGAACACGTCGTACTGAAACTGGTGGACCATTTCGTGCTGCAGCACGTGCTCCAGGTCGGCGTACGATCCGGTGAACGGCAGCACCATGCGGTGCTTGAAGAACTCCGTCACGCCGCCCGTGCCCTCGCCCAGATCGCCCTCGATCGCGTTGGTCTGCTCGAAGTCGGTGTGCGAGGCGTACAGGATGATCGGCTTGCGCGCCTGGAATTTGTGGTGCAGCACGCGCGACAGCCGCGCGTAGGCGCGCTCGGCCATGCGTGCGGCGTCGAGGGCGGCGGGCCGCTCTTCGTCGTAGAAGTAGACTTCGAAGTGCTCGGTCTGGATGACCTTGAAGGGGAAGGAGCGGTACTGCACCTTGTTCTGCCCGAAGTACTGACCCGCTGCCGGGCGCGCCACGAGGAGCGCCGCCGCACCGACGACCGCCGCCCCGAGCACTCTGAGTTGCCGCATTGCCCGCTCCATCCTTTCTCCCTGCTTTACCCGAAGGTACCTACTTCGCCCAGCGCCACGGGTGGGGCGTCTCCCCACAGCCGCTCGAGCTGGTAAAACTCCCGCAGCTCCGGATGAAAAAGATGCACGACGACGTCCACGTAATCGAGCAATACCCAGCGCCCCTGCGGCAGGCCTTCCACGTGATGGGGGTGCACCCGTTCCATCAAGTGCTCGGCCATGCCCCGGACGTGCGTGTCGGAGGTGCCGGAGGCGATAACGAAATAGTCGGTAGCTTCGGACAACCCGCGCAAGTCGAGAATCACCGGATCCACGGCCTTCCGGTCCGCCAGCGCGCTCGAAATGCGCCGCAAACCCTCGGGGTGGTGCCGCGGGCCGCCGCGCGAGGACCGGCTCCGGCTTCTATTCATAGCGCGTGCCTCACGGCTTTGTTCCGTCCTCCACTTGATAGAATACGCCCCACGCGCCGATTCCCGCGTGGGCAGCGATCACCGGCGTAATGGGACTGACGAACAGCTCCTTCGGAGCATAGCGACGTTGCAGCTCATCGCGTAGTTCTCGGGCGAAGTCCGGGATGTCGCCGTGTGCGACGCCGAGCCGCAGCAACGCGGGCCGCGGCGTCAGCACCCGGTCGAGCAGGTGCAGGATGCGGGTGCGGGCTGCCTCGCGTCCCCGGGCGCGCGACACCGGATCCGCCCGCCCGTCTTTGGTCAGCGCGATGATCGGCTTCACGTTCAGCTTCGTGCCGAGCCAGCCGGCGAGGCGGCCGACGCGCCCCGAGCGGATCAAACGCTCCAGGTTGTCGGCTGTGAAGAAGCCCCCCGATTGGTCGCGCACGCGCGCCAGCTCCTGCACGATCGCCTCCGGCGCCCAGCCCTCACGGGCCAGATCGAGGCCGCGCAGTACCAGCATGCCCTCAGTCAACGACGCCCCGCGGCTGTCCACCAGCAGCACCCGGCCATCTCCCAGCGTTCGGGCCTCCCGCTCGGCACTGGCGTAGGTCCCCGACAACGCCTTGGAAAGGACGACCGCCACGACCCGGTCGGCGGTGCGCAGCGCGTCGCTGAACGCCTCACGAAACGCCTCCGTGGTCGGCTGCGAGGTCGTGGCGTCGTCACCGGCGCGCAGGCGGGCGAAGAACTCAGCCGCGGTCATCTCCAGGCGGTCGCGGTAGGTGCGGTCTCCGATGATCAGCTGCGTGGGGACGAGTCCCACGCCATGCTCGAAGATGACCGAATCCGGCAGGTCGCACGCCGTGTCAGTCACGAAGGCGACGGCCCGCTTCGTCTGCAGCGCGCGGTGCTGCGCTCGCATGTCCTCGGCCTTCTGCTGCTCGACCGTTCCCCAGGA
>DASSIL010000003.1:0-10156 GCA_035691925.1 Gemmatimonadales bacterium | reverse complement strand
GTCGCCCGCAGGCCGGGCGTGCCCGCGACCGTGGCCCGCTGGACGCGCGCGCGCGCGGAGGTCGCCCGCAGGCCGGGCGTGCCCGCGACCGTGGCCTGCTGGACGCGCGCGCGCGCGGAGGTCGCCCGCAGGAAGTGCGCGTCCGCGACCGTCGCCCGCCGGGCGCACGTGCCGACCGGCGACAGGACGCGCGCACGCATGATCGTCGCCCGCGGGACGGACGCCCAGGGCGAGCGGGCGAGCGGGGGCGGCAGGATCGCAAACCGCGCTATGGCCGATCTGACCGGGTGGCCCGTGCGGATCGGGGCACCCGCCCGGCCACACGCCGCACCAGGCCCGCGCTTCGCGGCGGGCCCGAGCTGTTCGAGCGGGGCCCGGCGCCGCCGGATGTGGGCGGGACGATCACGCGGCAGCACTGGGACGTGCTCGTCCCTCACCTGCTCAAGGCCGAAGTGGACCCGGAGCCGGTTGTGGAACGTCTTCGCACTTACACCACCCTGCTTATCCAGTGGAATCGCAGCATTTCCAACTTGATATCGAGAAACGACGAGGAGCGCTTCGTCGAGCGCCACGTCCTCGAATCGGTCGCCGTCGCACACTGGCTCAAGCAATCCGGTGCAACACGATGGATGGACTTCGGATCGGGTGGCGGATTGCCGGCGATTCCGCTGGCGCTTTGCGGCGTGGGCGAGCGGTGGTTGCTCGTAGAGTCGCGCCGAACGAAGACATTGTTCCTTCGCAAGACTATTCAGGACATGCAGCTCGTCAACATCGACGTCGCCAATGCCAGGCTCGAGGATCTCGATCCAGAGAATATCGGCTTGTTCGAAGGATTCACTTCGAGAGCCACCCTCCCATTGGCCCCTACGCTCTCGCTTGCGGCTCGATTCACGAAGGTGGGTGGACACGCCTTCTTGTGGAAGGGAAGCGGGCGCGACGAGGAAATGAGGGAGGACTCCTGGAAGATGGCCTGGGAATTGGACGGCCTGCTCGGGGTCGGCACTGGCCAGACCGTCGTTTGCCGGTTCACGCGCAAAGCCGACTGAGGCACCCGAGCTCCGAGCCCACGCCGCAGCCCGTAACACCTCGTCGTCTCCCTGCCGTCCGCGCCGATGGAAGCCAGCCGAGCAGCCAGCGCGCCCGCCTGGCCCTCCGCCAGCGGCCCTGATGGCGGACGGACCGCGCGAACGTTTCACGTGAAACGTTGGCCTTGTTCCCACACGAATCGGCTGCTAAGTTATCGCGCGACGCACTCGCGCTCGCTCGTGTCCAGGAAGACCAGCCCCCAGTGCTCAACGGAATGGGACGAATCATCACCATCGCCAGCCAGAAGGGCGGCGTCGGCAAGACGACGACGGCGATCAATCTCGCGTCGTGTCTGGCCCAGGAGAGTCACCGCGTTCTCCTGATCGACATCGATCCTCAGGGAAATGCGTCCAGCGGTCTCGGCATCAACGGCAACGACCGCACGCCGAGCATTTACGAAGTGCTCCTCGGCGAGGCCGAAATCTCCGCCGCCGCAATTCCAACGGCTCTGTCGAGCCTAGACCTGGTTCCTGCCGGCCAGCGTCTCTCCGGCGCCGAGGTCGAACTCGTGGGAATGATGGCCCGGGAGACACGCCTCAAGACCGCTCTTGCCAAGGTGAAGTCCGATTACGAGTACATCTTCATCGACAGCCCTCCTTCGCTCGGCCTGTTGACGATCAATGCGCTCACCACCTCGGATTCCGTGCTGATCCCTCTGCAGTGCGAGTACATGGCGCTGGAGGGGCTCACGCAGTTGATCGGAGCCATCCGGCTCGTTCAGGACCATTTGAACCCGGCCCTTCGCATCGAGGGCGTGCTCCTGACGATGTTCGACTCGCGGCTCAATCTATCGCAGCAGGTGGCGGACGAGGCGCGCAAGTTCTTCGCGGAACGCGTGTATCGAACTATGATTCCGCGAAATGTGCGTCTCAGCGAGGCGCCGTCGTTCGGCAAGCCGATCGTGCTCTACGATCCCCACTCGAGCGGAGCCGAGAGCTATCGCGAGCTGGCGCGGGAGGTCCTGGAACATGCCTAGAAAAGCCCTCGGTAGAGGCCTTGAAGCGCTGATTTCCGCGGTTCCAACCCCATCCGTAGAAGTCGAAGAGCGGCCGGCTGGTGTCCGCGAGATTGGAATCGGGGAGATCGCGCCGAATCCCTACCAGCCTCGCACCCATTTCGACGACGAAGCCATTCGCGAGCTGGCTGCCTCGATTCGATCGACCGGCGTGCTCCAGCCCATCATCCTGCGACACAGCGCGCTGGATGGATTTCAACTAGTAGCCGGCGAGCGCAGGCTTCGTGCGGCCGGCGTCGCTGGTCTGCAGACCATCCCCGCCATCGTCAGGGACGTTACCGATCGCGAGATGATGGAACTCGCACTGATCGAGAACATTCAGCGCGAGGATCTCAATCCGATCGAAGAGGCCAAGGCGTACCGAACGCTGTCGGAGAAGCTGGGTCTTACCCACGATCAGATTTCGGATCGCGTCGGAAAACAGCGGGTGTCCATTACCAACGCTTTGAGACTGCTGGGACTTCCGGCCGAGGTTCAGGACATGGTTTCACGTGGAACATTGACGGCTGGGCACGCACGCGCGCTCCTCACGCTGGAAAATCATGGCGATCAGTTCGCGGCGGCAAGATACATACAAAGCAAGGGATTTTCCGTGCGGCGTACGGAGGCGTTCGTTCGAAGGAGACTACGGCGCCACCATTCCAGACCGCGATCCACGAAGCTCTCGGGACTCGGAGAGTGGGAGACGAAGCTCCAGCAGCGATTCTCGACGCAGGTCGCCATCCACCCCGGTCGCAAAGGCGGGAAGGTGGAGTTCGAGTTCTATTCCCAGGAAGACCTGGAGCGCCTGCTCGAGGCATGGGGTGTTCTCTGAGCCGTTGAGCGGAGCGGCTCGCCAGGGAGGGTTGCCATGATGCGATTCAAGCAGCGCACCAGCGAGCACGAGGAGCCCGCGGCGCCCAATACGATGATCGGAGTTGGCGCCAGCTTTCGCGGCACCCTCATGGTCACAGGCACCCTGCGCATCGACGGCGAGTTCGACGGCGACATCCTGAACTGCGATCGGCTGGAGATCGGCGAGCATGGCATGATGCGGGCCGACATCGAGGTGAAGGAGGCCGTCGTGCGCGGCCGCGTGATCGGCAACATTCGGGCGCTTGGCGTGCTCGATCTCAAGGCGGGCGCGAGAATCGAGGGCGATGTCACCGCTTTCAGCGTGACCATGGAGCCAGGCGTGTTCTTCAGCGGCCGATGCACCATGCTCGAGAGCGGCGCGGACGGTATGCAGATGAACTCCGATCCCATGCGCGTGAGGGAAGTGTCGCGGACCTGATTCCGCGATGGTTCCCGGGCCGGACACGCTTCCCCGATCGGCCCGCGGTGCCAATGGCTCCGATTCGGGGCGGATCCCCGCCCACGATCCTGTCGAGCCGCGAATGACTCCGCACATGGACTGCTCGGCGATCCTGGATCCCGATTCGCCGCGCGTTCGTCCTGCGCGCCCAGCAGGGTTTCGGCACCGGTTGCAGATGTATCGGGAAGCTTCCATGCGGTTACTGCTCCGGCGTGGCCAGCGCGCCGCTGACCACAGTGGTTGGCGAGTGCAACTGCTCCAGGCCATCGGCCGATCTCCGCCACGTTGGTTTCACGGACAACACGGCCGAATTGCGCTGGTCATAATAGTGTTATGCATTGGCACACAACATATTAGCTTAGCTGTTCAAGTTCATGTCGGATTCGAGGATCTCGACGGTGCGATCCTGCTGCCGGCGCACGTGCATGGGCCCGCTCGAGACACCAGCGGGACGTTCCTGCTCGACACCGGGGCCGGATTCCTGGCGCTCGATCATCGCGTGGCGGTCGCGCTCGGCGTGTCGAGCGGGCCGGCGCCATCCGGAGTCCAGTTCGCGTCCCGGCCGGTCGACTCGCTGTCGATCGCCGGAGTGCGAATCGCCGCCCTCGCGCCCGCGCTCGACATCGATGCCGAGGTCGTGCGCCGCGCGACCGGCCGTGACGTCCTGGGGCTGATCGGACAGCAGCCGCTCGACTCGAGCGCCGTGGTCATCGATTACCGCCGGGATTCCCTGACGATCGTCGATTCCGGCCACGAAGCGCCCATTCGGCCCGGCGAAACGCGGGAGATCGTGCCGTTCGAGCTCGCCGGCGACGGCAAGATCCTCGTCGGCGCACGGCTCGGTGCCGGCGCGCGCGCGCTGACGTTGATCGTCGACACCGGCGCTACCAAGAGCGCGCTGTTCGTTCCCGCCCTCGACCGTGACGTCGAGGGCTGGCGGCGCTGGCAGAGCATGCGCGGGATGTCGGCGCCGACGCTGGTCGGCTCGCCGCCCGCCGCCATCGTGCGCGTGCCCTCGACGCGCGTGCGAACCACCACGGGCTGGCTCGAGCTCGCGAACATGGACGCCGCGGTGATCACGAGCGAGCTGCAGGGCATGCTGTCCCGCGCGAGCGGGCGGTCCATTGCCGGCGTGCTTGGCTACACGTTCCTGCGCAACTATCGCGTCACCTTGGACTACCCGCGTCGGCGGATGTTGCTGGACCGCCATGCCGGCATCCCCGGCCGAAGGTACGAATATTCGCAGGTCGGTCTGCAGCTCGAGCGCGAGGCGGACAACCTCACGGTGGCCGGCGTGGTGTCCAAATCGCCCGCGGGCGCGGCGCACATCAGGGCGGGAGACGTGCTGCTGGAGGTGGACGGCCGCTCCTATCCACCCGATCGGCTGCTCGAAGCGACGCGCGCCCTGGAAGGTCCGCCCGGCACCACGGTGCGGATCCGGCTCGCGCGCGGGCCGCGGCGATGGAGCGTGCGCCTCGCCAGGCGGCGGCTGCTGTGAGTCCGGATTCCCGCGCGACGCCCCCCACGGAATCGTCGCTCCCCGAATCTCGAGTCGTCGCCACGGCCGCGCGCGTCACGGCGCCCACGCCAGGCGCCGGCGCCGCGCGCGGGCGCTGGCTCGTCTTCGGCGCGGCGGTGCTGTGGGGCATGTCGGCAACGCTCGCGCGCTTCATGTTCCGCGACCGCCACATTCCGCCGTTCACGGTGGTCGAGCTGCGGCTGTCGATCGCCGTGCTGCTGCTCGGCCCGTGGCTCGCGTGGCGCCGGCCGGCGGTGCTGCGGATCGACTGGCGCGACCTCCCGAGCATGATCGTGCTCGGCGTGGTCGGCGTTGCGACGATCCAGGGCAGCTACTACTACAGCATCTCGGTGCTGGGCGTGGGACTCGCGATCCTGCTGCAGTATCTCGCTCCCGCCCTGATCGTGATCTGGCACATGGCGCGCGGCGAGAAGGTGCGCTGGCCGACGATGCTGTCGGTCGTGCTGGCCGTGGCCGGAACGGCGCTGCTCGTCGAGGGCGTGGACGCGCGTGCGCTGCACGCCAGGTGGTGGCAGTGGAGCATCGGGTTCGGCACCGCGGTCGTGTTCGCGTTCTACATCCTGTATTCGAAACGGCTGCTGCGGCGCTACCAGCCGGAGACGGTGCTGGTGTACTCGTTCGCGATCGCCGCTGCGTTCTGGGCGGTGATCACGCCCCCCTGGCGGATCGTGGCCGCCGGCTACGACGGCCAGACCTGGGCGCTGTTCATCGTGATCGGGATCACGTCGGTGCTGGCGCCGTTTGCGATGTTCTACGCAGGGCTGCGGACGATGGAGTCGTCACGGGTCGCGATCGTGGCCACGCTCGAGCCCGTGGTGGCGGTCGTGTCATCGGCCGTGGTCCTGCAAGAGGGGTTGCGGCTGGTTCAGTGGGCCGGCGCGGTGATGGTGCTCGTGGCCTCGATCGTTGCATCCACGACCGAGCGTGACGAAACCGGTTGACGATGCCATCGAAACGGCAGGCAACCACAGCTGTTACGACATATCGTGACGAATGTCACGACATGCCGTGACCTCGGGTTGGCCAGTTCGCGAGCGCAGAAGTCAGCACTGGTGTCATGACACCGCCCGCGAGCTGAAGCCGGACCCGAGATTCGTGCGCCGCGTCGCCGATTTCGCCACGCGGCGCCGCAGCGCGTTCGCGACGACGAGCCGAGGAGCCTAGCCCGCCTGCGCCAGCTCGTCTTCGCCGCTGCGTGGCGCCCGCAGGCGATCGCGCGCGCGGTCGAGCCGTGAGGCGCTCACCGTCTCCACCGAGTAGCGTTCGTCCCACGCGAGATTCCCGCGCAGCCACACGCGCAACTCGGGGAACTGCGTCATCAGCTCCATCCCCGTCCGGCCCTTGAGTTCGCGCACCGCGCTCGCCACCGACTGCGTGGGCGAGAGGCCCACGAGGACGTGCACGTGTTCCGCGCCCGCGGCGCACTCCAGCAGGGCGAAGCCGCGCTCGGCGCACACGCGCTCGATCAGCGTGCGGAGCGCCTGCGCGTGGCGCTCGCGCAACACCGGCCGTCGCCCGCGCGTCGACCACGAGACCAGGTAGTGCAGCTGACTCCGGTACACCGGCTCCCAGCGTCCTGCGAGCTCGGCTCGCAGCTCGGGGGCCATCGTGCGATCCACGGTGCTACCTCCAGCGTTGAACATCCGTGCAGTGCGCGGGGACTGAAAAACCGGAGGCGAACGAGCCTCCGGCTGTGACTCCGAAACTATCGCGAGGGCCGACCGACGGTGCGCATCACTCCCGTCACGACCCCCAGAATCCTGAACTCGTCGCCGTCTCCGACGCGAATCGGCTCGTAGCGCGGGTTGGCCGGCACCAGCTCGGCGTGATCGTTCGCCGGCCGGTAGTACTTGACCGTGGCCTCGTCACCGATCAGCGCCACGATGATCTCGCCGCTGGACGCGCGCTCGCGCGGGCGCACCACGACGTAATCGCCGTCGAGGATCCCGGCTTCGATCATGCTGTCGCCTCGCACCTTGAGCGCGAACAGCTCGTCGTGCGCGCCGAACAGCCCGTCGGGCTCGAGGCTGCCCTCGAGATTCTCCTCGGCGAGAATCGGCTGCCCTGCCGCCACCCGGCCCACGATCGGAATCCCTTCGCGCCGCCTGGGAGCACGCGACAACACGATCGCGCGCGACACCTTGCGCGTGCGCACGATGTGCCCGGACTGCTCGAGCAGGTTGAGGTAGTAGCGCACGCCGTTGGTGGAGCGGATTCCGAACTCGCGCCCGATCTCGCGGATCGTGGGCGGGAACCCGTTCGCCTCCCTGAAGCGCTCCATGAACGCCAGGATCTCTCGCGCGCGTTCGTTCAACATGTCTCGCACCTCCCAGTGGCGTGGCGTGGCCACGAACGGCGCTACGCTACTGCACACCCGTGCACATCGTCAACCGAAAAGTAGCGGCGTCCAAAGGGGCGATTCGCGCGGCGAAACGTGTCACACGCGACGATCCAGGTTGCCCGCCCTTGCCAGGTCGGGCGTGGCGGCGCGATGGACGGTTTGCGCTCGGATGGGCGACCCCGCACGCGCTAACCGGCTCATGCAAGTCTCGTTGTCACTGTCGGTTGAGTGTGACATGCGGGCGGCGACGGGTGTGGCGCGCGCATTGCGAAGCGTGTCGGGCGAGGCCGCAAGGTCTCGACCACGACAGGCAAGGCGCGGCAGGTCCGGCTCCGTGGAGGTTGGCCGCAATCGGGGGCCGGTCGGCCAAAGCGGACCTCCTCCGCGACCTTGTCGGTCGGGGGCAACGCGAGTGGCTCCAACCGGGCGCGTCGAACCCGCCGCCACGATGCGCGCGGCGCTCGCCGGCCGTGTGCGAGCGGCCGGCGGTGTGGGGCATCGGATCGTGCACGCTCGACGGCCCGAAATCCGACGGGCTGCCCGCGCGCGCCGTGGCTAGAAGCTGTAGCCCGCCTCCGCCACGATGCGCCGCGGGGCGGCGAGGTAGAACTGCATGTCGGTCAGCTCGCTCTCGGCGACCACGTGCCGGTCGTCGCCCAGGTTGCGCCCCGACACCGACACTCGCACGCGCCGGATCGTGGCCCACGCGCCGGCGTCGGTCTCGGTGTACGCGGGCGCGAAGTCCACGTTGTCGCGATCGAACGGGCGGCTGCCGGCCCAGCGCAGCGCCCCGAACACGCCGTAGCCGCTCGGCATGGCGAGCTGCAGGTGGGCCTGCACCTCGTCGCGCGGCACGAGCTCGATGCGATTCCCGTCCGACACCTCGATCACCCCGTCGGGATTGAGCGCCGCGAACCGCACGTAGCGGGCATCGTGACGCGCGTACCCGAGCTTCAGCGACAGCCCGGCCAGCGCATCGGGGGCGAACACGAGGGCGGCCTCCCAGCCCTTGAACCGCTCGCGGCCCGCGTTGACGAGCATCGGCTCGCTGGTGGCGGGATCGAGCGTGGACACCACGATGTTGTCGAAGTTCATCAGGAACCACGACAGATCGAGGCCGATCTGGCGATCGAACGCGCGCGACTTGAGCCCGACCTCGACCGAGTGCGTGTGCTCGGGATCGAGGATCTCCGCGCCCTCCGCCTCGGAGAGATTCGGCGCCGCGGGCTTGAACGCGCTCTTCCAGTTCGCGTACAGGTTCACGTCCTGCAACGGGCCGTGCGCGTCTGCGGGCACGAGCCGCGCCAGCGCCGCGATGTCGCCGGACCACGCCCGATCGGTGCGCGCGTCGTCGGCGGTCTCGAGCGGCCCGGGCGGCGGGCCCTGCTCCTGGGCCTGCGCGTGCAGCTTCTCGTTCGCACGATCCCAGCGGCCGCCGCCGGACAGCGTGAACGCGGCGACCGGCGTCCACTCGTCGTGCGCGTAGACGCCGAAGAACGTGCGCCGGTCCTGGAACGAGCGCAGGTCGCCGGGCGGAATGTCGCCCAGGCTCGGGATCGTCGATGGGTCGCCGGGCAGCTCGGCGAAGTCGAAGCCTTCGCCCTCGGCCCGCGTGCGGCCCCAGGTGACGGCGCCGCCCGTCACCAGCTCGTGCGCGCCGCCGAGCGCGAAGCGCGACACGACCCGCGCGTCCTCGTACGCCGTGGTCTCGACCGGCCGCAGCGCCACGCCGGAGGCGGGCACGAACCCGGTGATGGTGTCCGCCTGGTCCGGAAAGATGAAGCTGCGCACCTGATTCTGGCGGTCGCGCGTGACGCCGAGCGTGTTCTCGAACCGCATCGCGTCGGTGAACGCCCACGCCATCCGGCCGATCGCCGACAGCCCGTGATGGTCGAGCCGGGCGCCGCGCACGGCCTCGTTGGCGTCGGCGGCGAATGCGGGATCGAGCGCGCCGTCGGCGAACGGCCGGGGCGAACCCCAGCGCTGGGTGTCGCGCCACATGTCGAGATCGACGCCCAGCGAGCCGTGCGAGAGCCCGCGCGCGACGCTGACGCGCCCGCGATCCAGGTCGTGGCCGGTGCGATCCTGGAACCCGTCGCCGCGCTGCAGCTCGCCCCATGCGCGCAGCGTGAAGCCGTGCGCGAGCGTGCGCCGCACCGCGGCCGAGGCGTGGCGCTCGGACCACGAGCCGCCGCCCACCGTCACGTGCGCGCGATCTCCGTCGTCCTGACGCGTGAACACCTGCAGCATGCCGGCGAACGCCGACACGCCGTACAGCGTGCCCTGCGGACCCTTGACGATCTCGATCCTGTCCACGTCGTCGAGCGGAATCTCGTTCAGCTCGGGATTGAACGGGCCACCGACCGGAACGCCGTCCACGGTCACGAGCAGCGCGTCGAATTCCTTGAGACCCCACATGCCGATGTTGGGCGTGTGGGGACCGTTGTCGGAGCCGTCGCCGGCGTCCACGCCCACCACGTCCTGCAGCGCCTCGCCCAGCGTGCGCGCGCCGGTGCGCCGCAGCGCGTCGCCCTGCACCACGGCGGTGGCGTTGGGCACCTGCACGGGATCGCGCATGGTGCGGGTGGCGGACACCACCACCTCGTACTTGCGCGGATCGTGGTGCATCACCACGGTGTCGCGTTCCGCCGCGGCGCGTGACGCGGGCGCGATGGCGAGCGTGGCCAGGATGATCAGCCCGGCCGCAAACAGCAGTCGCATGACAGCCGTCCTTTGATGGATGTGAGTGCGCAGGGAACGCGGAACTCACCGGCTCTCAATTGCGCTGCGGAATCACCTCCGGCGCGGATGCGCGCGGCGCCTGCACGGCGGGGCGCGCGTGGCCGGGCGCCAGGCGCGATCTCCGCGCGCACGCCGTCG
>DASSIL010000002.1:0-8261 GCA_035691925.1 Gemmatimonadales bacterium | reverse complement strand
TCCTCGGCCGGCGCGGCGCTGGGGTTGGCCGGCTCATCGGAGTGCCGGCAGGCGAGCGCGGTGAGCGCCGCCGCGAGCACCAGGCGCCTCATCCCGCCTCCGTGAGCCGGCGCTGCATTGCCGCCAGGCGCGACAACGCCTCGAGCGGCGACAGCGTGTTGACATCGATCTTGGACAGTTCGTCGAGCAGCGGATGCGCCCCGCTCCCTCCGGCGAACAACCCGAGCTGCGACGCGTCCGGCACCGGCGGCAGCGGCCGCCCGGCGACGTGATGCTCCTCCTCGAGCAGCTGCAACACCTGCCAGGCGCGAGCAACCACGGGCGCCGGCAGCCCCGCGAGCTGCCCGACGTGGATGCCGTACGAGCGATCCGCTCCTCCGGGCTCGAGCCGGTGCAGGAACACGACCTCGTCTCCAGCTTCACGCACCGCGACGTTGAAGTTGCGCGCGTGCGCCAGCGATTCGGTGAGCTGGGTCAGCTCGTGATAGTGCGTCGCGAAGATCGTCTTGCAGCCGATCTGGTTGTGCAGGCACTCAGTGACCGCCCAGGCGATCGCGACGCCGTCGTAGGTCGACGTCCCACGGCCGATCTCGTCCAGCAGGACGAGACTCCTGGCCGTGGCGCCGTGCAGGATTGCGCTCGTTTCGCTCATCTCCACCATGAACGTCGATTGGCCGCGCACCAGATTGTCCGATGCGCCGACGCGCGTGAACAGCCGGTCGACGACTCCGATCGCCGCCTTCCGCGCCGGGACGAACGATCCGATTTGCGCCAGAATCACCGCCAACCCGACCTGGCGCAGCACCGTCGACTTGCCCGCCATGTTCGGCCCGGTCAAGAGAATGACGCGCCCGGCCTCGTCGAGCCGCACATCGTTGGGGATGAACGCCTCCCGCGGCATCATGCGCTCCACGACGGGATGCCGGCTGCCGTCCAGCGCCAGCGCGAATCCCGCGGTCACCTCGGGGCGACAATAGCGCTCGCGCTCCGCAAGGTCCGCGAGTCCCGCCCACACGTCGAGCCGGGCCAGCGCCGCCGCCGTGCGTTGCACGCGTGCTACCGCTTCCCCGACCCGTCGTCGCAGCGACTCGACCAGCTCGGCCTCGCGTGTGACCAGGCGCTCTTCGGCCGTCAGCACCTTCGACTCGTAGTCCTTCAGCTCCGGGGTGACGAAACGCTCGGCGCCCGTCAGCGTCTGGCGGCGCTCGTAATCCCCCGGCACCTGGGCCAGGTTCGACCGGGTGACCTCGATGTAGTACCCGAAGACGCGGTTGTATCCGACCTTCAGCGACGCGATCCCGCTGCGCTCGCGTTCGCGCGCCTGGAGCGAGGCGATGTACTGCTTGCCACCGTCGCGCGCCTGGCGCACCAGGTCGAGATCGGCGTCGTACCCCGGCCGAATCGCGTCCCCGTCCGCCGCCTGGGCTGGGGGGGTGTCCACCAGGGCGCGGGACAGCTCACTCGCGATGTCGGCGAGAGGGTCGAGATGCTCCGCGGCCAGATCGAGGGCCGCGGACCGATCGCGCCCGGTGATGCCGTCCAGAGCCGTCCCAACTTCGGGAAGCCTCAGTAGCGAATCGCGCAGGTGACCGAGTTCGCGCGGCGTTGCCCGTCCCATCGCGGCGCGTGAGACCAACCGCTCGAGATCGCGCACACCGTCGAGCGTTTCGCGCAGCCGGTCGCGGCCGCGCGCGTCGCCGGTCAGCACGGCCACGGCGTCGAGCCGGGCATTGATCGCCACGGGATCGACGAGCGGTGCGAGGAGCCAGCGGCGCAGCAGTCGTGCGCCCATCGGTGTCAGGGTGCGATCGATCGTTTCGAGCAGTGTCGCGCCCGGCGCTCCCGCCCGCAGCGGCTCCACCAGCTCCAGGTTGCGACGCGTCATCTCGTCGAGCGGCAGGACGTCCCCACGGCGCACCAGGCGCGGGTGTCCGAGATGGGGCAGGCCGCCGGGTTTGAGTTCGCGCGCGTAGCGCAGCAACGCCCCGGCCGCGCCGAGCGCGGGCGCATCGGCCGCCTCAACGCCGAGGCCGTCGAGCGTGGCGAGGCCGAATGTGCGCACCAGGTCTTCGCGCGCCATCTCGGGATCGAATTCCCAAGCCTCCCGTTCTGCGACGGACAGCGCCTGCACGGCGTCGGCGGGGAGGGTGGTGAGGGTGAGCGGGTCCACGCCCGCCGGCAGGACGAGCTCCGGTGCCTCGTAGCGCGCCAGCGCGGCGGGCACCTCCGCGTGCGGGACGACCTCGAGCGCGAACTCGCCCGTCGAGAGATCGAGGGCCGCCAACCCGATCCCGCTCGGTTGGGGCGCCAGCGCCACGAGAAAGTTGTTGCGATTGCGCTCGAGCCAGTCATCGGCGAGGATCGCGCCCGGCGAGAGCGTCTCGACGACCTCGCGGCGGACCAGCCCTTTCGCGAGCCGTGGGTCTTCCACCTGCTCGCAGATCGCCACCCGGTGGCCAGCCGCGATCAGGCGGCGCAGGTATTCCGTCGCCGCCTTGACCGGCACCCCGGCGAGCGGCACCTCGGCCGCGCCGCCGTTATTGCGCGACGTGAGGGTCAGGCCGAGCTCGCGGGCGGCGAGCTTGGCGTCGTCCTCGAACATCTCGTAGAAATCGCCCATCCGGAAAAACAGGATCGTCTGGGGGTGTCGCGACTTGATCTCGCGGTACTGCTGCATCAGGGGTGTATCGACCGCGATCAGCGGGGGAAATGCCTTCGCGGCCGGGTCCCCGTGGCTCACGGCTCCTCCACCAGGAACGGCTGTCCGCCGAAACGCGTCTTGAGCTGCCCCTGGGCGCGCTGCGCGGCGTCCCGGGTCGCGTAGGGCCCCACCCGGACCTTCATGTAGCCCGACGAATCGCGCACCACATGCGCGGCATAGCCCAGGGTTTTGAGGCGGTTCAGCATGTCATCGATCTGCCGCGCGCTTTTCCCCATGAGCACCTGGACCGCGAAGTGCCCGCCGCCCCCGCCGCCGCCCGCACCCCCGGCGCCCCCGACTCCCCCGCTCGCCCTGCGGCGGGCTTGCGTGTCAACGCTCGCGCTCGTCGTAGCGACCGGTGTGTTCGACGTCTGGCACCGCTCCGAGTAGAAGGCCACCTGGTTCTTGAACTCGATGTCGTCCCCGGCGCCCGCGAGGGCGTCGCGGATGTAGGAACAGCCGCGGGCTTCATCGCGCAGGTCGAACGCCGATCGCGCCCCGACAAAGGCCGCTCGGGCGAGCAGGGGGGAATCGGGATAATCGCGCCGCAGCCGCTCGACCGATTGGATCGCCGAGGCCGGGTCGTTCTGCGCTTCGTACAGCTGCGATAGCCGCAGCAAGGCGTCATCGGCCCATGGCGAGCGGCTGTACTCGACCACCACGCGCTGCAGACTGGTCGCGGCCGAGTGCGGATCCGCGGCGAGCATGCCGCCCTGCACGTAGAGTGCTTCGGGATAGATGGTGTCCTGCGGCGACAGCGCGGCCAGCAGCCGGCGCACCACCGCGCGTGCCGAGTCGGTGCGTCCCGATTGAGCGAGCGTCACCGCGGCCTGCAGGCGCGGATCGAGCGGCGCCTGCGCCGCTCCGATCCGCTGCAGAACGACGATGGCTACGGCCGCCGCCACGATGGTACTCCGATGACTCACGCCGCCTCCCGTGCGGGAACAGCGAGGGACAGCACGAGCTGACGAATCACGCCCGCTTCGTCCGACACGCCAGTGGTCTTCAACGCCAGATCGGCGGCGAGGGCGAGCCGCAGCGCGCGATCGAGCGCGGCGGCGCTCCACCGCTCCCCCCAGGTCGCCCACTGTGCCGCTTCGACTTTGTAGCTGCGCAGGCCGAACGGTCGCGCGGCGAGGAGATGGCGAAACAGGGCATCGCCCAGCCGCCCCCGCGGCGTGCCGCGGTCCAGCTCCCCGCGGGCCAGCGCGGCGCCTACGAGGGCGGTTCCCAGTGCGCCCACCATGCGGACGCCGGTCATCCCTGATTGCTCGAGGACCGGCTCGACGAGACGGGCGGCGCGCGCAGGAGCGGGCTCGAGCGCGGCGTCGATCAAGTCCTGGAGCGTCTCCCCCTGTCGCACGCCGACGAGGGTCGTGACGTCGGCGGGCGTCGCCGCGCGTCCCACCACGAGTGCTGCCAGCTTCGTCAACTCCTGGCGCAACGCGCTCAAGTCGGCCCCGACCGACGCTACGAGGAGCTCGGCGACCGCAGGCTCGATCGCCACCCCGATCGAGGGGGCCGCGTGCGCGACCCAGCGCAGGGCCCGCTCGGGGGGCAGGCGCTGAGTGGCGACGGATGTCGCCCGCGCGGCAAGATCGGACTCGGGTGCCTCGGCATCCGTCTGCACCAGCACCAGGAGAGTGGTCGGATTGGGGTGCTCGAGGTAGGCCAGGAGTGCTTCGCGCGGCTTGGATTTCTTGCGCAGCTGCTCCACTCCGCGCAACACCACCGCCCGCCGCTCGGCCAACATAGGCAGCGTGTTGAGCAGGGCATGCATCGCCTCGGGGTCGAGACCCGCGGCGCTGCGTGTATCGAGATTGAAATCCCGCCCCTCGGGCGCCACGGCGCGATCCACGAGGGCGCGGATCGCCTCGTCCTTCAGGACGTCCTCTTCGCCGTGCAGGTAGTAGACGGGGTCGGGGTCGCCGTGCTTGAGCGCGCGCAGGAGCGCGTCAAAGGAAAGCGCCGCCATACTGTCGAAGCTACCGCCAGCGAGGAGGGGATGAAAGTGTGAAGGCGGTGCTTAGCGGCTGGTGCTCGATGCGCTCGCGGGCTCCACGAAGGCTGGCTCGACGTACACGGTGCCATACGGATACGGATTGCCGGAGACGACGCTGGTGCGGGGATCCTGGAACGAGACGAAGGGCACGCCGGCTTGGGCTACCGGCTTGGGGAACGGGACCGGGGGGAGCGTCGGGGCGATGACGACCTTGGGGCGATGTTGCGCGGTCTCCCAGGCGACCAGTCCGATCGCGATTGCGACGAGCAGCGCAGCGGCGAACGCGGGGCGGGCGGGCAAAGACGGGCGGGCGGCCTTCGCTCGTTCCGAAGCGAGGCGGCGCTCGAGCCGCATGCGAAACGCGGTATCGAGGTCCGGGCCTGACGCCTGGAGGCTCCCGATACCGCGCCGCAAAGCCGCGTCGTATCGCTGACAGGCAGTACACGACGCCAAGTGACGCGCGAACCGCCGCGCTTCCCTTGGCGCCGTGATCAACCCATCGCGGTACTCACTGTACCGCGCGACGAATTCTCGACAGGTCATGACGGCTGGCTGTACCCGGTGACCCGGACCGGGTTCCGCCTGCGCTACTCGACCAGCGGTTCGATCAGCTGGGCGAAGCTGTTTCGAGCCCGATTCAGGCGGCTCTTGACGGTTCCCAGGTTACAGCCGGTAATCTCGGCGATTTCCTCGTAGCTCTTGCCCTCGAGCTCGCGCAACACGAACACCACCCGGTGATGCTCGGGCAGCTGGCTGACGCACTGCTCGACGGCGTCCTTGAGGAAACGCTTGCGGTACAGATCGTCGGGCCGAGCCGTCGTGTCTTCAAACTGCAACGGACGGTGATCGGCTTCCCAATTGCGCTTGATCGTCTGGAAGAACACCAGCGGATTGCGGCTGCGGTTGCGCAGCTCGTTCTTCGCCAGGTTCGAGGCGATCGTGTAGATCCAGGTCGAGAATTTCTTCGTCTGGTCGAAGCGATGCAGATGCCGGAACACCCGAATGAACACCTCTTGGACGAGGTCTTCGGCGCGCTCACGATCACCGATGGTGCGATTGACGAAACTCAGCAGCCGGCCCTGATAACGATCGACCAGCATGCTGAACGCCTGCGAATCACCAGCCAAATGCCGTTGGACGACATGGGCATCATCTAACTCATGCAGCGCCTCGCGTTCCAGCGCCCGAGGCGACGGATTGATCGCTGTCATGGTCATAAATGCCTCTCCTAATTCGAAGGCTGCCCCTTTGTGGGCTCCCCTCCTACGCACGAACTGTACCGGCCGTTACACATCTCAACGCCCCATGTATATGAAGCGCTTACGCAATCGTACGTGATTTACGACACGTTCGCTACCGTCCTCTCAACCGGACAGTGCGTCATTACAACCCGAGCACGAACCCGGCCACATAGAGGATTGCCACGACGGTCTTCGCGTCACTGATTTCGCCGCGCTGGATCGCCGTCAGGACCTCGGAGAGGGGTCGCGCGACCACTTCGATGAACTCGTCGGGTTCGCGACTGACCTCGACCATGGTGAGCTCGGTCGCCAGAAACAGGTGGATCGCCTCATCGGTGAACCCGGGGGTGGTCCAGATCGTCGTCAGCCGCGTCAGCTGTCCCGCCCGGGCACCGGCTTCTTCGCGCAACTCCCGCTGCGCGCACGCATCGGGCGACTCACCGGGCTCCAGCCGTCCTGCGGGGATCTCCCACAGCGGTCCACCCGCGGCATACCGGTACTGCCGCAACATCAGCACGACGGGATCGACAGAATCCTTGGGCGAAGCGAGGGGAACGACCGCGGCCGCCCCAGGATGGCGGATGATCTCGAGCTCGCCGGTCGAGCCGTCGGGGAACCGCACGGCATCGATATCGAGGTTGAGAACGCGTCCCGTGTACACGCGCCGTGTGGCCTGCTGCATCGCCGACACCCGGTGGAAAGGAGCCGCAATATAGGGCTCCCCCACCGGGGGCGGGTCACGGCTTGGTGAGGAGGTCCTCGAACAGGGCGAGTGCGCGGGGGTCGTGCGATTGGCCGAGCCAGAAGATCGCCTTGCGGCGGATCTCGGGATCGCTGTGCGTCTTGGCGATGCGGATCAGCGCCGGGACGCCTTCTTCCCGCGGGCGCTGCGACAGCGCGAACACTGCCTGCTCGCGCACTTCGCGATCGACGGTGTCTTCCCCCACGAGCGAATCGAGACCACGCGTCGCCGCTTCCTCCGCCGCCTGCGACACCCAGAAGACCGACGAGCGTCGCGTCGCTTCGGGCACCGATTCGTCCCGAGCCAGGCGCAAGAGCTCCGGCCAGGCGGTGACGCTGTCCGCCAGCGTCGCGGCGAACACCGCGCGCTCGCCCACCTGTCCGCCGCCCGATCGGGCGAGGCCGAGGAGGTAGCGCCCCGCTTCGGGGGCGGGGACTCGGCCGAGATCGGTCACGCCCTGGCGCGGTATCCACTGCCCCCCGACGTACACGTGCAGCGAGGTGACACGGCCGCCGCGCACCCACAACGTCATGCGGACCGGTCCCCAGTCACAGGGGGTGCGCCAATCGACGTCGTCGGACCAATCGCCCTGCGACTCTTGGCGGCAGCGGCCATGATCGCAACCCCATTGAATCACGTTGCGGCCGTTTCCATACACGCCCTCCCGGGCGGTGAAGGCGACCCGCACTTCTCCTTCGGGGGCCTGGGCGATCCGTGTGGCCAGCGTCTGGGCCGCGGCGGGCGAGGCGAGCCCCAACACCGCCGCGGTGACGACGAGGATTGTCTTCATTGGTTGATGATGTCGAGCAGCGCCTGGCGGGCGCGCGGGTCGTGCGACTGGCCGAGCCAGAACACCGCCTTCTTGCGCAGCTCGGCGTTGGGCTCGTGCTTGGCGATGTCGATCAGTTTGTCCACCGCCTCCGTTTCGTGGCGCTGCGAGTACACGAAGATCAGTTGCTCTTTCATCTCTTCGTTCGTCGTGCGGTCGTAGATGCCCGCCAGGTCGGGGAGGGACACTCCCGTCTGGCCGGCCCAGAACAGCGCCTTCTTGCGCATCTCGATCGGCTCGCGGTCATTCTGCGCCAGGTCGAGCAGCCAGCGCCCATTGTCGGCGTCGGCCATCTGGCTGAGGGAGAAGATCACCTTCTCCTTCAGGTCGTCAGAGGTGAGCCGGGCGTAGAGTCCGCGCAGGAAGGCGGCGTTCTGCGCGGAGTGCGCCTGGCCGAGCCAGAAGATCGCTTGCTCGCGCGCGTCATCCGAGGCAGTGGATTTTTCGGCGAAGTCGCGCAGGATCTGACCGGCGCGATCGCCGCGAATCTGGGACAGGGCGAAGAGCGCCTTCTTCTGGATCTCCTCGTCGGTCGAGGACTGGAGGATCGAGTCGAGCGCCGTCACGGCCCGCTCGGTTCCCACTTGCGAGAGCCAGAACACCGCCTGCTCGCGCACTTCGGAGTCGGGATCGTTGCGCGCCGCGGCCAGCAGGATGTCCTCGGTCTCGGCGGTGCGCTTCTGCGAAATGATGAACACCGCCTTGCGCCGCAGCTGCACGCTGCAGCTGTCGCGGCGCGCCAGCAC
>DASSIL010000001.1:0-5355 GCA_035691925.1 Gemmatimonadales bacterium | reverse complement strand
CTTGCCGTGGTCCACGTGGCCGATCGTGCCGACGTTCACGTGGGGCTTGTTGCGCTCAAACTTGGCTTTAGCCATTCGATCCTCTAGTTCAATGACCTTCGTCGAGTGACTGCGTCGAGAGACGGCGTCGAGTGACTACGTAGTTCCTCGACGATTCTGCTCGACGATCTTTCTTGACGCCGTCCTTCCTGACGCCGCCAGCTCCTAGCCCTTCACTTTCGCGATAATCTCTTCTGCTTTGGATTTCGGCACTTCCTGATAGTGACTGAACTGCATGCTGTAGATCGCCCGGCCCTGGCTCATCGACCGCAGCGTCGTCGAATAACCGAACATCTCGGAGAGCGGCACGCTCGCGGCCACGATGTGCGCGTCGGCGCGCTGCGTCATGCCGCCGATCTTGCCGCGGCGGCTCGACAAATCGCCCATCACCTCGCCCATGTAGTCGCCCGGCGTGACCACCTCGACGTCCATGATCGGCTCGAGCAGAATCGGGCTTGCCTGGCGGGCCGCCTCTTTCACGGCCATCGATCCGGCGATCTTGAACGCCATCTCGCTCGAGTCGACGTCGTGCGACGACCCGTCGACCAGCTCGACCTTCACGTCCACCATCGGGTAGCCCGCCAGCACGCCGTTCTCGAGCGCTTCCTTCACGCCCTGCTCCACCGGCCCGATGAACTCGCGCGGCACGGTGCCGCCCACGACCTTGTCCTCGAAGACGAAGCCGGTGCCCGGTTGGCCCGGCTCGAGGTGGATCACGACGTGACCGTACTGGCCGCGGCCGCCGGTCTGGCGGATGAACTTCCCTTCGACGTACTCCACCCGTTTGCGCACCGTCTCGCGATATGCCACCTGTGGGCGGCCCACATTGGCCTCGACCTTGAACTCCCGCTTCATGCGGTCGACGATGATCTCGAGGTGCAGCTCGCCCATCCCCGAAATGATCGTCTGGCCTGTCTCGGTATCGGTGTGCACGCGGAAGGTGGGATCTTCCTCCGACAGCTTCTGCAGCGCGACGCCGAGCTTGTCCTGGTCGGCCTTCGTCTTCGGCTCGATGGCGACCGAGATCACCGGGTTGGGGAAGCGCATCGCCTCGAGGATGATCGGATCGTCCTCGGTGCACAGCGTGTCGCCGGTCTTCGTGTCCTTGAGGCCGATGGCGGCGGCGATGTCGCCGGCGCGGACCTCTTCGATCTCCTCGCGCTTGTTGGCGTGCATCTGCAGCAGCCGGCCGATACGCTCCTTGCGATCCTTGGTGCTGTTGTAGACGTACGAGCCGGCGGTGAGGACGCCCGAGTAAACGCGGAAGAACGTGAGCTTTCCGACGTACGGGTCGGTCATGATCTTGAAGGCCAGCGCCGCGAACGGCTCCTCATCCGAGGCATGGCGCGCGGCGTGCGTCGCATCGTGGTGCGGCAGGTGCCCCTGGATCGCCGCGACATCCACCGGCGCCGGGAGATAGTCGACCACCGCATCGAGCAACTGCTGCACGCCCTTGTTCTTGAAGGCGGCGCCGCACAGCACCGGCACGACGTGCCCGGCGACCGTCGCCTTGCGCAGCACGGTGCGGATTTCCTCCTCCGTCAGCGCCTGTCCTTCGAGATACTTGTGCAGGATCGCGTCGTCGTGCTCGACGACCGCTTCCAACAGCTCGTGGCGCAGGGCCGCGACCTTCTCCTGCAGCGCCGCCGGAACGGGGCCTTCCACGTACTTCTTGCCGAGCGTCTCGTCGTCGTAGACGATCTCGATTTGGCGAATCAGGTCGATCACGCCGGTGAACAGCTCGCCCGAACCGAGCGGCAGCTGGATCGGGATCGCGTTGGCGCCGAGGCGCTCGCGCACCATCTTGAGGCAGCGGTCGAAATCGGCGCCGACCCGGTCCATCTTGTTCACGAAGATGATGCGTGGCACGCCGTAGCGGTCCGCCTGGCGCCACACCGTTTCGGTCTGCGGCTCGACGCCGCCCACGGCGTCGAGCACCGTCACGGCGCCGTCGAGAACGCGCAGGCTCCGCTCGACCTCCACCGTGAAGTCGACGTGTCCCGGTGTATCGATGATGTTGATGCGGTACGGCTCGCCGCGGCGCGGCCAGAAGGCGGTGGTGGCGGCGGACGTGATGGTGATGCCGCGCTCCTGCTCCTGCTCCATCCAGTCCATCGTGGCCGTACCATCGTGCACCTCACCCAGCTTGTAGGTGCGGCCCGTATAGTACAGGATACGTTCGGTCGTAGTCGTTTTCCCGGCATCGATGTGCGCCATGATGCCGATGTTGCGAATGCGATCGAGCGGTGTCGTCCGTGCCATTCTCTCCCCTATGCAGCAAAAACGCGGGGCGACCGTGACGCCCACGAGTGGGCCGGTCTCGCTCCGCCATCACCGGGAGGCCGGGGGCCCCCTCGATGCGGTCCGGTTGTCGCTACGCTACCAGCGGTAGTGCGCGAATGCCCGGTTGGCTTCCGCCATCCGGTGCGTGTCTTCCTTCTTTTTGATCGACTCGCCCTCGCCCTTCGAGGCGAGGATCAGCTCTGCCGCCAGTCGCTCCGACATGTCCTTCTCGCGGCGGGACCGGCTGTATTGAATGATCCAGCGCATGCCGAGCGCCGTGCGCCGCTCCGGCCGTACTTCCACCGGCACCTGATAGGTGGCGCCGCCGACGCGCCGCGACTTCACCTCGAGCGCCGGCTTCACGTTCGACAACGCCTGCTTGAACACGTTCACGCCGGGCTGACCGGTGCGCTGCTCGATCAGGTCCATCGCCGAGTAGAACACCCGCTCGGCCAGCGATTTCTTCCCCCGCTCCATCAGGTTGTTGACGAACTTGGAGACGGTCTGACTGTCATAGCGCGGATCGGCCGGCACCGGCCGGCGCACCGCCTTCTTGCGACGGCTCACTTCCCGGCCTCCTTGGGACGCTTGGCGCCGTACTTCGACCGCGACTGCTTCCGCTCGTTCACCCCTGCCGCGTCGAGCGTGCCGCGAATGATGTGATAGCGCACGCCGGGCAGATCCTTCACACGGCCGCCGCGAATCATCACGATCGAGTGCTCCTGCAGGTTATGCCCCTCACCCGGGATGTAGGCCGTCACCTCGAAACCGTTGGTGAGCCGGACGCGGGCCACTTTTCGCAGCGCCGAGTTCGGCTTCTTCGGCGTCGTCGTGTAGACGCGCGTGCACACCCCGCGCTTCTGGGGATTGCCCCGCAGCGCCGGCGCCTTCTCTTTCTTTTCGACGTCGCGGCGCCCGCGCCGGACGAGCTGATTGATGGTCGGCATACTGCTCCGCTCGAGCTCCCAAAAAAAGTCGCGAAATAGACCTCAAAGCTAAGCCTGCTCAGCAACTTAGGTCAACCCCTCTGGTTCGACCGAATCCCCGCCCACCGGAACTTGACTTCCCCCCGCGTCCCGGGGTAGCTACCCAACATGAGCCGCACCCCCAGCCCTTCGATGCAGGCCTGTCCATGTAGTCGCCACCGACCGAGTTTGTCCCGGGCAGGATTCCGCGTGGGCTGATCAGAGCGCTTCACTGACGAATCAATCGCGGCCGCCGTCTCCGGGACTCGAGGAGACCGCGGCCGCGATCGTTTTCACCAAAGAGGAGCTCCCTTATGCCAGAGACCGTACTCCCGGTAACCGACATCGGCGCGCGTGGCTACGCGCACCCCGAGGTCCTCGTTTCGACCGAGTGGGTGGCCCAGCACCTGGCCGACCCCAAAGTGCGCCTCGTCGAATCGGACGAGGACATCCTGCTGTACGAGACCGGCCACATCCCCGGCGCAGTAAAGATCGACTGGGTCGCCGACCTGAATGACCCCCTGATCCGCGACTACGTCGACCGCTCGCGTTTCGAGCGGCTGCTCCGGTCCAAGGGAATCAGCCAGGACACGACCATCGTCCTCTACGGCGACAAGAACAACTGGTGGGCGACCTACACCTTCTGGGTGTTCAGGCTGTTCGGCGTCGACAACCTGAAAGTCATGGACGGCGGCCGGCTCCGCTGGGCCGAGGAGGGACGTCCCTTCGAAACCACAGCGGTTCACCCCGCTCCCGGCAACATTGTCGTCCGCGAACGGGACGACACCCGGATTCGCGCTTATCGCGACCGGGTGCAGACCCACGTCGAGCGCCACAAGCCGCTGGTGGACGTGCGCAGTCCCGAAGAGTACCGCGGCGAGCGCCTCCACATGCCCGAGTACCCGAACGAAGGCGCACTGCGCGGCGGCCACATCCCCGGCGCCCGGAGTATCCCCTGGGGCCGGGCGATCAACCCCGAAACTCACACCTTCCGGCCGGCGGAGGAGCTGCGCACGATTTACCAGCACGAAAACGGCCTGCCGCAGGACGACGAGATCGTCGTCTACTGCCGCATCGGGGAGCGCTCGTCGCATACCTGGTTCGCGCTCACCTACCTGTTGGGCTACAACCGCGTGCGCAACTACGACGGGTCGTGGACTGAATGGGGGAACCAGGTGCGCGCCCCGATCGAGAAGCCCTAGTCGAGGAGGTGTATGGACCGCGAAACGCGAATCGCCTGGCTGGTGCAGCACGCCCAGCGGCCGCGCCACACCACCCCGCTCCCCGACGCGGACATCTCCGTGCCCGGGGGGAATCCCGGGTGCGGCGACCTGCTCACGGCGTATCTGAAGGCGGCCCCGGAAGACGACCGCGTGGCGGCGGTGAGCTTCGTCGGGACGGGGTGCGGCCTCAGCCAGGCGGCCGCCTCGATCCTCGCCGAGCGGATGAACCGCGACCACCCGAGCTTCGCCCAGGTGCTGGACTACTCCTACGAGGAGATGATGGATCTCGTGGGGCGGGATGTAGCGGACGCGCGGCCGCGCTGCGCCACGCTCGCACTCGGCACCCTCAAGGCCGCGGTGAAGGCCGTGGAGATGAACCGCAAGCTCAAGGCGGCGGGGAAGTCCGACGCCGAGATCGCCGAGCTGCGGCGGGCGATCTCGGGTGTCGCGGACGGCACCGGGCTCGTGATCGGCGCGGGCGCCGCGGCCGCGGCGAACCGCTGAACCAAAGAAAAACAGCGCCCGGGATCGCTCCCGGGCGCCGTCTTCTCTAGTTACTCCAGCCCTACTCGACCTCCGCCTCCTCAGGAATCGGGACCACCCCCGGCTGCAGCTCCGGAGGAGGAGGGGGCGGCACGAACCCCTCGGGCGGCTCGATCTCGATCTCCTGGTAGCGGTAGATCCCGCTGCCCGCCGGGATGAGGTGCCCGATGATGATGTTCTCCTTCAGCCCCAGGAGGTCGTCCTTGGCGCCGCGAATCGCGGCGTCGGTGAGGACGCGCGTCGTCTCCTGGAACGACGCCGCCGAGATGAACGACTGCGTCGTGAGGCTCGCCTTGGTGATG